>CAIYYA010000091.1 GCA_903930255.1 uncultured beta proteobacterium | reverse complement strand
GTCTGGGCACACGGTTGCAGACCATTTTGTTGACGTCAACAAAATGGTTGATCTGGGCTCAGGCAGCCAGCGTGACATCGACGACCTCATGCTCACCCGCTACGCCTGCTATCTGATTGCACAAAACGGCGACCCCAGGAAGCAAGAAATTGCCTTTGCCCAGACCTATTTTGCTGTCCAGACACGCAAGGCAGAGCTGATTGAGCAACGGTTGCTGGATGCGGAGCGGGTTTCAGCGCGCAAGAAACTCTCGGCCACCGAGCATGAACTGTCTGAAGTGATCTTTGAACAGGTGGGGGGTAGCAATCAGGACTTTGCTGTCATCCGCAGCAAGGGTGACGCTGCTCTATTTGGCAAGAGCACGCAGGCGATGAAATCCCAGTGGAAGGTGTCTGGCAGTCGTCCGCTGGCTGACTTTGCACCGACCATCATTCTGAAGGCCAAGGACTTTGCGGCTGAAATCACTATTTTTAATGCCAGGCAGCATCAAATGAATACCGAGACGGAGGTTTCCAGTGAGCATGTCACCAACAATGCAGCGGTACGCAAAACCTTGCTGGAGCGTGGAATTCGACCCGAAAGCCTGCCGGCTGCGGAAGATGTGAAAAAAGTTGAGCGTCGTTTATTGTCGGAAGACAAAAAGGCACTCAAAAAACCTGACGCTCTGGATTCCTGATTAACACTATGAACGCACAGTGCATCATGGTGCTAGGCACCACCAGCGGCGCTGGAAAAAGTTGGCTGGCCACTGCGCTGTGCCGCTCCTACGCCCGCCAGGGGCTCAAAGTGGCGCCTTTCAAGGCGCAAAACATGAGCAATAACGCCAGAGTCGTTGCCTCAGAGGGTGGGCAAGGCGAAATTGGCAGTGCCCAATATTTTCAGGCGCTGGCCGCCCGTGCGCTACCCGGTGTGCGCATGAACCCGCTGCTGCTCAAGCCCGAAGCCGACACCCATAGCCAGGTGGTGCTGCTGGGCCAGGTAAACGCCGAATTAACTGCCATGCCGTGGCGCGAGCGCAGCAACCATGTCTGGCCCCACATTGTTGCTGCCTTGGATGAACTTCGGGCTGAAAACGACGTGGTGGTGATCGAAGGCGCGGGCTCACCTGCCGAGATCAACCTGCACGCTAGCGACATCGTCAACATGCGCGTGGCCTTGCACTGCAACGCAGCTTGTTTATTGATTACCGATATTGACCGGGGTGGGGCTTTTGCACACCTGTATGGCACCTGGGCGCTGTTGCCAGCCAACGAGCGCGCCCTGATCAAGGGCTTTGTGCTAAACAAGTTTCGCGGCGATGTCAAGCTGCTCGCGCCAGCGCCGCAAATGCTGCAAGAGCTGACGCAGATTCCCACGGTAGCGGTGTTGCCGATGTGGTGGCAGCATGGCTTGCCCGAGGAAGACGGCGTTTTTGACGAGCGCAGCAGCGCCAGCGGCACGGTGAAACTGACCGTGGCGGTGATTGTTTACCCGCGTATCAGCAATCTGGACGAATTTCAGCCACTCAAAAATATTCCTGGCGTGCGCTTGATGTGGGTGCGCTCACCCGCTGAGCTGGCCGGTTTGAGTCCGTCTGATTGGCTGATTTTGCCTGGCTCCAAGTCAACCTCTGCTGATTTGGCCTGGTTGCGGGCGCAGGGTTTGGCTGCTGCGGTGGCGCGTCATGCCGGGCAGGGTGGGGCGGTGCTGGGCATTTGTGCTGGCTTGCAGATGCTGGGGGAAGCGTTGATTGACCCGTATGGTGTGGCTGGTAATGCACCCGGCTTGGGGCTGTTGCCATTGGTAACAGTGTTTGAGCAAGACAAAATTGTTTGCCGGACGCAGAGCGCCTTTGCGTTTTCGATCGCGGCGCCGGCACTGCTCGACAGCGACTGGGTGCATGGCGAGGTGGATGTCGCCAATCCGTGGGCCGCGTTGGCCGGGGTGACGGTGACGGGCTATGAGATTCATCAGGGTGTGACCCGGCAGCACCCGGCCATGGCGCAGGCGGGTGATGTGGCGCGTGCCGTTTTACCTGACGGACTGGGCTGGCAAAACGCTGCAGGCAACGTGCTGGGCATTTACCTGCATGGCCTGTTTGAAGACCCTGCTGCTTTGCAGGCCCTGTTTGGGTCAAGCTTGAACGGCGCTGTGCCCACGCTCGAGGCCGTGTTTGAACGCATGGCCGACTTTGTTGAAGCCCATTTTGAGCCCGGCACGCTGACTGCCCTGTTGGCTCAAGATTTGACACAAAATCAGGCTATAGCCAATGCTGTTTATCCGTAGGCAGCGCATTGATTACCTATTGTTAACTTAGCTTTCAAGGAACCCCATGCACCCCAACTTGCCCCAACTTGCCGACATCCGCAGCCCAGCCTTCACGCAGGCGCTGCAACACAAGATCGATTTCAAAACCAAGCCGCTCGGTTCGCTGGGTCGGCTGGAGGCGTTGGCGCTGCAATTGGGTGAAATTTTGGGCACCGAGACTCCGCTGCTGACAGACCCCCAAATGGTCGTTTTTGCCGGTGATCATGGTTTGACAGCGCGCGGCATCTCGGCTTTTCCAAGCGATGTGAGCTGGCAGATGGTGGAGAACTTTCTCGCCGGCGGTGCTGCAGTCAGTGTGTTTTCGCGCCTGAACAAGCTGGCACTCACTGTGGTGGACTGTGGCGTTAAGCACGACTTTTTGGCAGGTTTGCCAGCAGGTGCGCAACGCCCGGGGCTGTTGGTGCGCAAAGTGCAGGGTGCTGAAAATGGCACGGCGGACTCTTCTGAGCAGCCTGCCATGAGCCCGGTGCAATGTCAGCAAGCGATGCAAAACGGCATGGACATCGTCAAAGGCTTGCCCGG
This sequence comes from uncultured beta proteobacterium, assembly GCA_903930255.1. Taxonomy (GTDB): domain Bacteria; phylum Pseudomonadota; class Gammaproteobacteria; order Burkholderiales; family Burkholderiaceae_C; genus Rhodoferax. Next base: position 7,800 of record CAIYYA010000091.1, on the reverse strand, counting down.
CAATGCCTTGCTGCTGGGCGAGATGGGCATTGGCAACACCTCGGCGGCTTCGCTGCTGTTGGCGCGACTGGCAGGCTTGGATATTGAGGTATGCACCGGTGCGGGCACCGGGCTGGATGCGCCGGCCGTGCAACGCAAGACCGCTGTTTTACGCGAAGTGCTGGCATTTCATCCCGATGCCAAGACGCCGCTGGAGGCGCTGGCGGCTTTGGGTGGCTTTGAGATCGCCACCATGGTGGGCGCGTTGCTGCAAGCCGCTGCTGAACGCCGGGTGGTAGTGGTGGATGGTTTTATTGCCACGTCAGCGGTATTGGTCGCACACGCGTTGCAGCCGCTGGTGTTGCAGCGCTGTGTCTTTGCGCATCGCTCGGGTGAGCGCGGGCACGAGTTCATGCTGCAGCATCTGGGCGTGCAGGCGCTGCTGGACATGGGTTTGCGCTTGGGTGAGGGCTCAGGTGCCGCGCTGGCTTGGCCTTTGCTGCAAGCCGCCTGCGCCATGTTGCGTGAAATGGCCAGTTTTGAGTCGGCTGGGGTGTCTGAAAAGGCGCAAGTTCAGGCCTGCGCAGTTTGATTGCCAAAGGCGCTGATGTTGCAATTTATTCGTCACTATCTGCTGAGTGTGCAGTTTTTTACCCGCATCCCGGTCACAGGTCGGCTGGCTGACTGGGTTGGCTTTAGCCCGGCCATGCTGCGCGCCAGTGCCGGGCATTTCCCGGGGGTGGGGCTGCTGGTGGGTGTGTTGGTGGCGTTGTTCACCGCGCTGCTGCTGTTGGCTTTGCCGCCGATTGGCTCGGCCACGCTGGTGGCGGCGGCTTTGGGCACGGCGTTGGGCGTGCTGATCACGGGTGCGTTTCATGAAGACGGCTTGGCTGACGTGGCCGATGGGCTGGGTGGCAGCGTCGCGCGCGAGCGCTCGCTAGAGATCATGAAAGACTCGCGCGTGGGAGCCTTTGGTGCCATTGCCGTGGTGCTGGCGCTGCTCTGCAAAGTGGCTTTGTTGGCCTTGCTGGGAGACCTTAGTGCCGAGCTGATGGTGGCGGCGCTGGTGGCGGCGCATGTGGTGTCACGCACCTGGCCGCTGCTGAGCATTCGCTTGTTGGTGCATGTGGGTGATGTGGCCGCTTCCAAGTCCAAGCCGCTGGCTGACCAGATCAGCTGTGCCGCTTTGCTGACTGGATTAATTTGGTGTTTTTTGACTCTGGCGCTTATGGGGTATGCCCAAGCAGCTACTGAATTTATAGTGATTGAATGGACCGATGCGGGGCTGTTGCAAGCGCTGCTTCAGGCTGTGCTCGCCTCCGCACTGGCTTGGGCGGTGCTGACGCGTTGGTTTTGGCGGCGTCTGGGTGGCTTTACGGGTGACTGTCTGGGTGCAACGCAGCAATTCTGCGAGTTGGCTTTTTATTTGGGTTTGGCGTTGAGTTTATGAAGATATGGCTGGTGCGCCATGCCCAACCGCTGGTGGCTGCGGGGCTTTGTTATGGCGCGCTCGATCTGCCGGCTGACCCGCAACACACCGTGCAAGCGGCACATACGTTGGCAAAAAATCTGCCAACAGGGCTGCTGCTACGCGCTTCGCCGCTACAAAGATGCAAGCAGCTTACGCTAGCCCTGCAAGCGCTAAGGCCAGATTTGACCTATGAAACTGAGGCTCGCTTGAGCGAGATGAATTTTGGCAGTTTTGAGGGGCTGCGTTGGGATGCGATTGCCAAAGAAGCCTTTGATGCCTGGTTAGCCGACTTTGCTGGGCACCGTTTTGGCGGTGTTGAAAATCTGACCGAATTGATGGCGCGCGTTGCTGAAGTGCTGCAGGCAGCCAAGCAGCGTTCGCAAGATGAAGTCTGGGTCACTCACGCCGGGGTGATACGCGCGGCCAGCTTGTTGGCAAAAGGCGTGCAGCAACTTGACAACGCAGCCCAGTGGCCTGTTCAGGCGCCTGCTTTTGGAGAATACTGGTGTTTGGATTGCCAATCAGATTAACCTAAGGTGTCAAATTGACGTACAATTTTTTAAAAATAGGAGTTAACCATGACCCCACTCACAGCATCAAATTTACCCGCTAGCGCGGGCTCCGTCCGCATTAACCTGCGCACCAGCCCAGAGGCCAAAGCCTTGATCGAGCGCGCCGCCGCTCTGATGGGCTCCACTGTGTCGAGCTTCATCTCGCAGACGATGTATGAAACCTCGCAGCGGGTTGTTGCGGAGCAGGACACGCTGACACTGTCTGACCGCGATCGAGATGCCTTTCTGGCTGTGCTGGAAAATCCGCCCAAACCGACGCAGGCGCTTATTGATCTGATGAAACTAACGGCATGAATCTTGTCGTCACCGAGTTGGCAGCGCACCATGATCGCTCAGACTTCGATTGTGGAGAGCCTGCACTGAACCAATTTTTGCAACGCTTGGCGCGCCAGCAGTCGGTCAGAGATTTCAGCAAAACCTATGTTGCTTGTCAGTCCAATGAGCCGCAGATTTTTGGCTTTTACGCCATCAGCTCAGGTTCCATCGACTTTGCCCATTGGCCGCAGACCTTGCGCTTGCCGCGTTATCCTGTGCCGGTGGCACGATTGGGTCGTTTAGCGGTGGACAAACGCTCGCAAGGCCAAGGCACTGGAACTGTGCTGCTCAGTCATGCGGTGAATTTGGCGCTGATGCTCTCAGCGTACATTGGTTTGTACGCCCTGGTGGTCGATGCGAAGGACGAAGCGGCCGCAGCGTTTTATGTCCGCCATGGGTTTGCGCGCTTTCCCGATCGACCTCTAACGCTATTTCTGAGCCTCGACATCGCGCGTCAAGCACGTCAAGCTTTCTCTGGAGCCCCTGGAGTAGTGCATTAACCTCGACTACCCCACCCTTGATGCCCTGCGCCGCCAGCACCCGGCCTGGCGCTTGTTGGTGGCCGACCATGCGCCGCTGATCGGCAGTTTTTTGCAGCGCGTTTTTGTGTTGCCCAACGTGCGGGTGATGGCGCAGTCGGCGCTGGTTGAAGCCTTGGAAGACACGCTGTTTGGCCTGCGCGAGCAACTCGGCGAGCAGGTCTTTCCCAAGGCGGCAACCGAGTATTTGAACGATTGGGCTGCCCCCGAGCGCGGTTGGCTGCGCAAGTTTTATCCACCCGGCAGTGACGAGGTGCATTTCGATTTGACACCGGCCACCGAACGCGCGTTGAGCTGGCTCTCCAGCCTGACTGAGCGGGCTTTTGTTGGCACCGAGTCGCGCTTGCTGACCTTGTTTGATTTGCTGCAGCAAATGCGCCAGGGCAGCCAGACCGACCCGCAGGCGCGCGTGGCCGAGCTGCACAAACGCCGTGATGCGATCGACGTCGAGATCGCCCGCGTGCTGGCAGGCACCATGCCGCTGCTTGACGACACCGCGCTGCGTGAGCGCTTCATGCACTTCAGCGCGCTCTCGCGTGAGCTGCTGACCGATTTTCGTGAGGTGGAGCACAACTTTCGCACGCTCGACCGCAGCGTGCGCGAGCGCATTGCGCTGTGGCAGGGCGCCAAAGGTGCGCTCTTACAAGCTATCTTGGGCGAGCGCGATGCCATTGCTGAGTCCGATCAAGGCAAGAGTTTTCGCGCTTTTTGGGACTTTTTGATGTCGCAACAACGCCAAGAAGAACTCACCAGCCTGCTGGAATTGGTGATGGCGCTGCCACCCGTGGCCGAGCTGCACCCCGACCCGCGTTTAAAGCGCGTGCATTACGACTGGCTCGATGCCGGGGAGCACGCCCAAGCCACGGTGGCGCTGTTGTCGCAGCAGTTGCGCCGCTTTCTGGACGACCAGGCCTGGCTGGAAAACCGCCGCATCATGGACGTGGTGCGCTCAATCGAAGCGCGAGCCTTGGCCCTGCGCTCTGAGCCGCCGGCGGGCGACTTTATGGCCATTGACGAACTTGCCCCCAGCGTCACCCTGCCGATGGAGCGCCCCTTGTTTAACCCGCCGGCCAAACTGGTTTTGGACAAGCTGGCTCTGCTGGCCGGTGCGGGCGATCTCGACACTTCTGCCCTGTTTGACCAAGTGCGGGTCGATAAAGCCTTGCTGGCGGGTCAAGTGCGCCAAATGTTGCAGCAGCGCGCACAAGTGACCTTGAGCGACGTGCTGACAGCGCATCCGCTGCAGCAAGGTTTGGGCGAGCTGGTGGCCTATTTGCAACTCGCCAGCGAGTCGCCACACGCTGTGGTGGATGACACGGTGCTTGAAGTTGTGCAGTGGAGCAACGCCAGCGGATCTCGCTTGGCTCGTTTGCCTCGGGTGATTTTTGTCAGGGAATAATCATTTAGCATCATGCAAATCAAACCAGAACCAGCCGATGCCGACTTGTTTGGCCGGCCCGAAAGCCTACCACCCAGCTTGCCAAAATCCAAGCCAAATCAGCCTCTAGCGCCCACCCTACCTGCACAAGCCGCTATTAAAAGTGAGTCAGTTCAGGCAAGCTATGACCTCACCAGTCTGCTGGTTCCGCTGCTCAAAAGCGTGCTCTACCGCCTAGATGACCCGGCCCTGTGGGCGGCGCTGATCGAGCTGCAAGCGCGTGTGCGTGACTATGTGGCGCTGTTGGCACTCGACTTGGTGCTTGACGAATCCGAGGGCTATGCCTTTTTGAAAGCCCGCCCCGACCCTGACGACGAGGCGGCACCGAAGCCGCCACGCCTGGTGGCACGTCGCCCTTTGAGTTTCCAGTTGAGCCTGCTGCTGGCATTGCTGCGCAAAAAACTGGTTGAGTTTGACGCAAGCGGTGGCGACACGCGCCTGGTGCTCTCCTTGGACGCGGTGGTCGAGCTGGTGCGGGTGTTCTCGCCCACCAACAGCAACGAAGCGCGCTTGATGGATCAGGTGCAGGTGCAGCTCAACAAGCTGGTTGAGCTGGGCTTTGTGCGCAAGCTAAAACCTGCCAGCAGTCGTGTCGCCACGCCCGACTATGAGGTGCAGCGCATCCTCAAAGCCTTTGTCGATGCCCAGTGGCTGGCCGACTTTGATGCCCGGCTGGCCGCTTACCAGGTGCATCTGGCGCAAACCGATGATTCAAGTGATTAATCAAGGTGTTTCCATGGCAGTAAATCTATCCACCATTTGATTTTCTCAGGAGGTCTTTTGCCAACGGTATCCATCAAATTGGCTGACGAAACCAAGCGTCGCTTGGATACTGCCGTTGCCGCACAAGGCTTGAAACCCCACGCTTGCGCCCGGCTGGTCGAATTTTTGTTGATCGAATGGCCGCTGGCAGCGGCGCCCACCGTGGACATGCTGGTCGATGCTCTGGGCATCTTGGCGCAGCATCCAAAAATTGGGCGGCCAGTGGCGCAAGGTTTGCGCGAACAGGTCATCTCTCGCGGCAAGTTGGGCTATCTTGCCCTCTACGACTACGACCAGTAAAACGACATGGTCTTGGTGCTGACGCTACGTCATCAGCGCGTGGCAGGTTACCGTTGACGGTGGATGCCACGGCAAGTGCGCGCTTTTATTTGCTGCAAAATATGAAGCAGCTTGCGCTTATCCAGCAAGCGCTAGAGGCTTAAAACGTACAGCATTAGCCGATCAGCCGCGCGTAAATCTGCTCACTATAGCGTCATTTCAACATACTGAGATACGCTTGCAGTGGGCCAATTTGATAGCTATTGCTCACAATAAATATAAGTTTCAAGAGCAATAGGTTGTAAAATGTAATAAATATTGTGATTTATAACTCCCAATGAAAACTAAATTTCAACAACTTCGCCTGCGCCAGTTGGATGCTGCTCTGGCCAAGTGGCGCGATGCCGCTTTGCCGCAGGCACCGGCTACTGGCTGGGTGCGCGCCATTCGCGACGCGTTGGGCATGAGCTCAGCGGCATTAGCTCGGCGGCTCGGGGTGACAGACTCTGCGGTGCGCAAGCTCGAAGTGGCTGAAGCCAGCGATGCCATTTCGCTGGGTACGCTGCGCCGCGCCGCCGCCGCGTTGGACTGCGAATTGCATTACGCCTTGGTGCCCCAAAAAAGCCTCGATGCCACCAGGCAAGAGCGGGCCTTGCTGTTGGCGCAGCAGCAAGTTGCAACCGTGGCGCACAGCATGGCGCTGGAAGATCAAGCCGTTGATGTGAAATTAACGCAAGCGCAAACGCAGGACATTGCCCAGTCTTTGCTGCTTGGCCTGGGCAAAAAATTATGGTGACTCGTTTTGAGTACTCGCCCAGCGCAACACCCCTAGACCCCGATGAAGCCGCTGGCCTGCTGGCCCGGCACATCACGACTCAAGCTGAACTGAATGAATGGGAGCAAGCCAATATTCTTGAAGGGCTGCGCTGGGCGTTAAAACAAGGCAAACGTGACCTGCTCGACGAAGCTTTTGTGCGTCTGCTACACCGCCGCATGTTCAGCAAGACCTGGAAGTGGGCTGGTCAGTTTCGCCAGACCGACAAGAATATGGGTGTTGATTGGCAGCACGTTCCGGTGCAATTGCGTAACCTGTTGGCCGATGCCAAGGCGCAGATTGAATTCAACGCGTATCCGCCGGACGAATTGGCTTTGCGGTTTCACCATCGCTTGGTGTGGATACACCCCTTTGCCAACGGCAACGGTCGCCATGCACGACTGATCGCGGATCTACTGATTGAGCGCCTGGGTCTGCCCGCCTTCAGTTGGGGTGGGCAAGCATTAGGCAGCGCCGGAGAAAAACGCCGCGCCTATCTTGAAGCCTTGCGCGCTGCTGATGCGCGTGACTACCAACTTCTGCTGAAGTTTGCCAGAAGCGGGTAGGCGCTTGGTCTGTGGCCGATGAACTCAATGAACGCCTTGTTTTGCTACAAAATATAAAGCACCTTGCGCTTATCCAGTAAGCGCTAGAGGCTTAAAACATGTAGTTCTACTCAATCGCGGCGGTGCGCATTTTTGCTAAACTGAATGCCAACACCCCCATCCAACATGAATCGCCCCACCAAAGTTCACGACACGCTGGTCTATCGCATGTCGCAGGTTTTGCAAAAGCTCAATCAGGGTGAATCACTCGATCCGCAGCAATTGGCCGATGAATTTCAACATAATCTAGTCTATTAAACAATCTTTTTAAGATTCACTCTATCATCAGTGAAGTTGAATTGGTCACCCGGCCATGCATCCAAACCTAGGAGTCCACGCTGATGCAAACTATTCGACAATATTATGAAGACGCTCCGGCGTCTGTTGCTATACCGGAGTCCATGCGCCACCAGCGGCTGGTGGTGATCATGCAAATGCAGGAAGCGCCGGCAAACCAGTCCATGACCGGGCTGAAAGCGTTGCTGTGCTCCATGCCCAACGTAGGCGATGAATCTGATTTCGCCAGACAAGCGGATGTGGGCCGTGGAGATGTGGCATGGGACTCCTGATTGACACCAATGTGTTGTCTGAGTTGCGTAAGGGTGCGCGTTGCGACCCGCATGTGACTGATTGGTATGCCGGCGTTTCTGAATCTGATATTTACGTCTCGGTCATTGTTTTGGGGGAAATTCGCCGGGGCACTGAGCTGCTGCGCCGACGTGACCCGGTTGCCGCAGCTAGTCTGAGCGCCTGGTTACTCACTTTGCGTGAGTCGTTGGGCGATCGGTTGTTACCCGTGACCGACGAGATTGATGATCGTTGGGGGCAACTCGGGGTACCAGATGCGCTGCCAGTAGCCGACGGTCTGTTGGCTGCGACCGCCCTGGTTCACGATCTGGTCTTGGTCACCCGCAATACGCGCGATGTAAAACGTTCAGGGGTGCGTTTGCTCAATCCGTTTAGTTTGACATAGCCATTGCACCTCCAGAATTCGAGCAGCAACCTGAAGACGGGCTAAAAAGCTGC
>CAIYYA010000090.1 GCA_903930255.1 uncultured beta proteobacterium | reverse complement strand
TGCTGCTCCTTGGGCAAACTGTCAAGACGAACCTTTTTCTTGATAGCCTTTCGTTTGACGCGCAGTGTCTCTATCTCGCCTTCAATCGCCTGTATCGACTCCAGACATTCGGCCTTTTTCTGCACTTGAAGCGGCGTTTGCTTCTCCTGCCCCGGGTTTGCTGTGTGCGTGTAGGTGGCATCGGACACAGATGAGTACCGCGCCGCCATTCGGCGAAAGTTACGCGCCTACCACGTCCATGTTCAGCTCGGCTGTATCGCTCAGGGTCTGTTACAGCACTTGGCGATCAATCACACTGCAGAGGTTTGGCACTGCTTTCGCAGTTGGCTGCGCACCATGAATCCGGCTATGCCACCCTCTGAGTTGATCGTGGCCAGTGCACTACGTTCGACCCTGTCGGTATTTTTAGCGGTTCCCACTTTAGCCCCTGACTTGACGAAAATCATGACCAAATATCGCCGTCATGACCCGCCCCCTGATGTAGAGTCGATGGCGGCCTGACAAAAAACGGAAAAAGTAGGCACTGTCCAGAAAGTTATAACTGGCACAGAAAATTACTGCGCTAGCAGAGGCCAGTCTTTAACCAAATCGGCCAAACCGTTTTTTTCTAAAATCGATTCCCAATTTTGACTTGCTTTAAGTCCCGCCAGCCCTTGGTTAAAGGCAGCCACATCTTGCTGCGAAAAATGGATTTTCGAAAAAGCCACCACCAGTGGCACTTTGCCTAATGCCGTTTTCAAAACTTCGAGTTTTTTCATGATGCCTTCACTGCGAAAGGTGTAAATATCTGAGATTCCCGCAATGATGGCCAAATCGATGCTGCCAAAAAGCAAAGCACGCAACATTTCTCCGTCGGTCGCAAAACGCAGCAATTCAATGTTGCTATTGTTCTCCAGCATGGGGTAATGATAGCCAATGCGTGCGCCCACTTTTTTGCCCTGCAAATCAGCGATGCCAGTCAATTCAAAACTCTTGCTCTTCAAGGTCACGGCAATGTTGAATTCATTCAAAATGGGATCCGAAAAATAGGCTGAATCCTTCAGTGCAGGTGTCTGAACAACGCCTGCCACCACCGCAACGGTGCCCGCTTTGAGGTCTTTCAGGGCTTCGCCTACCGGCATGTTGATGTAGCTGGGTGACTTACCCATGCCCGTCAAAATGGCGTCTGTGGCTTCAACCAGCACACCCGTTGGCATGGATTTCTCGAGCCTCGAAAAAATATTCCCTTGCACTGCCACGCGCAAAGCACTGGCTGCTGGCTGTGCAGCAGGTTGTGACAACTGTGCCCCAGCCTGGGTGAGCCAACACCAGCCCAACATAACACAGACGATTGAGCCGGCATGATGAAGTTTGAACCGGCGCACTAAGCTAAATAAATTTTGAACTTGTTGTTGCATATTGCGTATCTCTGAACTGATTGGACTCACCTTAACCGCTTGCTCTTGCCAAAGCACCCCATCAAAGCGTTTTTTGCGCAGGACTTTCTGGTTTGATGTTGTCGATTGCCGCAGGTGGCTCATACAAAGCAGGTGGGTTACCGGCTTGTGGAATCTGTGCCGGCGGCGTATATATTTCAGGCGCTGGTGCAGGCTGAACCGGTTGCGCTGTTTGCGCCGTTTGTGCCGACGGAATTTCGCAATAGCCAAGGCTGCCATCAGGCAGCTTGGCCTGGCATAAGTTAGCACCTTTGAACACGCTATTGCGCAACACTGCCCCGGTAAAGTCAGCTTTGCTCAGGTTCGCTCCGTCAAAATTCACCGCATCGATCAACGCAAAGCGAAAGTCGGAACCTGTCAAATTGGCCTTGCGAAAATTGGCAAAATGAATGTAGGTTGAAGCAAAACTGGCACCGATCACAGAGGCACCCGAAAGATCGCTGTTGGTTAAGTCACAACCCTGCAAATTGGCACGATCCAAGGTAGCACTTTGTAAATCGCTTTCACGCACGCGAGCGCCTTCTAAAGTTGCACCCGTCAGGTCTGCTTGACGCATTTCGGCGTTGTTAATGCGTGCACCTGACAGATCAGCGCCACGCAAAATGGCGGTCACAAGGTTGGCACCAGCCAGCTCACTGCGGCTTAAGTTGGCACGCGACAAGTTCGCCATCCGAAAATCGGCCTTGCGAAAAGTCGAGCGAAACATGGCCGCATCTTCTAGGTAGGCATTGGCGAAATTGGCACCATCAAAATCAGCCCACTCCATGCGCACTGAAATCAGGTTGGCGGAGCTGAAATGACCATTTTTCAGGTTAGACCACGACAAATTAGCGCCATGCATAAAAGCACCGGTCAAATCAACCTCCGACAAATCGCGTGTCGAAAGGTCTTCGTACCGAAGACTGCAATAACGGCAATGTTTGTTGGTGGGTGAGAAGTTGTCGCGACGCCCGGAGTCTTGCGCATAGGCAACCACGCCCGACACCGACACACAGAATGTCAATGCCCAGCGCATTAATGTGATCGACTTAGCATTCATAGTGAGGCTCAATAATGAAGAAATTCGAGAACTTTACCCATGCGATCTTTCAGCGTGCGCATGTCAGACCAGTTTTCAAGCGCCACGTCGCCGGTGCGGAACTCACGGTAAAGGGGGTTTTCTTGCAGGTGGTTAAATACCGAAGCCCAGTTGGGATAAGGCCTGAACCAATCTGCGTAGCGGGCGCGCAAATTGGCAAAGGGGCGTTCATCTTCGGTGAGAGATTTCTCATATTCCTGGCGCGCGTTCTCGGGCTGATAAACGTATTGTGGCGGCCGTGGCGTGATTAATATCAGGACCGATTTTTGAAAGACACGCGAGGTATTGCGCGAAAACAAATATTGAACCACCGGAATATCTTGTAACAGTGGCACCCCATCGCGGGTGTTCTCACCCTCTTTCTCACTGAGTCCACCCAAAATCAGGGTTTCGCCTGAGCGCAGCACCACACTGGCATCGACTTTGCTTTTAGACGTTTCAACGCGTGCCGTAAAGCCCGTCAGGTTGTCATTGGGTGTTTTGATGAAGGTACGCTGCGCCAGCACTTTCATGGCAATTTGCCCCCCCTCAAGGAAAGAAGGGGTGACTGTGAGGGTGGTGCCAATTTCTTTTTGAATGTTTACCGGGCTGGCATTGGCGTTGGTGTTGCTGCTGCCCACCACCGCATTCAGCTCAATCCCCGAAAAAAATTCGGATGGAGAGCCAGCCGTCGCCACCAAGGTGGGACGCGCCAAAATTTCGTTTCTGGCGTTGTTGGTGTTAAAAATATTCAGGCTATAAAAAATTGACGGAATCGAAATATTTCGCGTGATGGCTGTTGTCGCTGTGCCAGCACCGCTATCGGTCGAAACACTCTTGTAGGCCGGGTCGGAACCGGAGCCAAACTGAATTTGTAAACCGCGCAGCAGATTGACACCACGTGCGCTCGAAAAATCCTCTTCGGTGGAGATCAACACCACATCCACCACGACCATTTTATTTTCAGTGCCTGGTGTGGTTGTGGGCACAGCCTTGGCTGTCTGCATCGGCTGGCCATAGCCCTGCACTTGACCGGCTGGCGCATATTGCGTCTTGAGCATTTTGGGCTGACTGTAAATGTCGCGCCAGTCGCTCACGCGCCTCTCAACCTGCATGGCCTGACTTTCGCCACCACTGTTTTTTAGTCGTTTGAGGTAATCTTGTGCTTTATCAGTCTCACCCACTGCAGCCATGATCACCGCCGCATTGCGCAATTCGGTGGCGGTTTGCGCCCCCCCCATGGCCTCCATCGCATTGATAGCGCCCGCAGCCTGATCGGGCACGCCGGCGCGGTAAGACGCATAGGCAAAGGCATTTAACAAACTTGGGTCATCCGGATGCAGATAAAGCGCTTGCGCCAAATGTTGGCGAGCCACGTCAAATTTGGCAGTGTCAATATTTAACATGCCGGCAAAATACAAAGCCTGCCAGTTCGATTTATCAAACTGGATGGCTTGGCGATAACCTTGCTCGGCCAAATCGTACGTGGCGTCTTTGCCCTGGCGGGCTTGCAAGTGGTAGATCAGCCCATTAATCAGATGGTAATAAGAGCGATCTACGCGCATGCGCAAGGCTTGGTTGATTTTGGCAGAAGCTTCCAGGAACTTGCTCTCATACATCAGCGCCACGGCTTCTGTGGCAAGCCGATCCGATTCGGTCACAGCCATGTCAGCGGCGGGGACAACGGTCGTATCGATCTTGGGCCTGGTCAATACATAGCGAGTTTGTGCCGGGCTTGCTGCAGCAGCAGTTGAACCATTGAGAGCGGCGTCCTGCGCATTCGTCGCCAAAGGCAAAGCCCCTGCAAGCATCGCTAAAGCAAGTGCATTTTTTGTATAGGGCAGTTTCATCATGTCTGGCTTTGAAGGACTGGCTTATTGAAGTCCGCAAATATACCTTATTCAACGCCAGTGCATCAACCCAGAAGGAGCGGGGGTTGGCAAAAGCGTGACTACTAGCGGTTTGAACTCAGAAATTTGCAGGCAAAAAAAAAAACCCGGCACATCTGGCCGGGTTAATTCTGGGTTTCGTCGCTTAGGGGCGTGACGTGCATTCATTCATAAAGCCACCCATTTGTGCTGGCGCAAGACGCATAATGGCTTGTGCCTGTACTTGGCAAGCTTGGTTTCTTGGGGGTGACTTGGGTGGCGCCATGCAACCGCCCATAAATTGACCCATGAAATTGCCTGGAACAGCTTGTGTTTTCGCCAGATCAAAACAAGCCTTTTCTTTTTGCTGAGGATTCATTGGCTGTCCAGCAGCCGAAGGTGAGCCGCCGCAATTTAGTTGAACAGTCTTGCCACTGGCTTCAGGGGGAATGCCAGCTCTTTGAACAATCGGTTTGCCTGCGGTACCGGCACACACATAGTCAACGACGTAATCTTTGGCACAACCAGGCGCGGTATCACCGATGACGTTGTGATCAACCGTGTAGGTGCAAGCGGATTTGCCGTTACAGGCGGCTGCCAGATGCGCCGTCACATCGGGCTTGGTTGCCCTGCAGTTCATACCATAAGCGCCCCTCAGCACCTTGATTCCGGCCTGTGCTTCAGGTGCTGGCGGTTTCGATGCCGCTGCCTGCGCTGCGCTCAGGTCGCTGTTTGCTTTGGCAACTGCGTCGGTCGCAGTTTTCACGGCGTTAACTGCATTGGTTGCTGCAGCTTGCGCGCTTGTCGCATCGGCTTGTGCCTTCGCCAAAGCGGCTTTTGCTTGATCTAGATTGGTTTGAGCCGCCGCGACAGCAGGGTTGGGTGCTGCGGTTTGGGCATAAACCGACCCAAAGCTGAGTGCAACACCCAGCATGAGAATGGAAAGAGATTTTTTCAAGTTGAACTCCAAAAAAGGTTACACAAAATTGCAAGACTCGCGTTGCCAAATCAACGGCAAATAAAACCGATTTATTGCTCCGCCCCGAGAAATTTCGCCTACTTCACGGAACTTTACAAATAAATCTGAGCTGGATTTTCTAGCTGTTTTGCACCAAGTCAATTAGTCCAAAAAGACTATATGGAAAAAATTTCGATCTATTGCTCCGGCCCGATGAAGTTTGAACCGCTCGCCCTGAGCTTGGCCGGTCGTGAGCTTGACGAACGGTCGAAGGGTTTCGACAGGCTCAACCCGAACGGAACTTAATACTTCATCGGGCCGGAACAATAAAGCCGATATCGAACGTCTCGCTGGTTACCTTTTTTTGAGCCATAGCGAGGCCATTGACCTGAAAATTCGACATAAACTGTGCTCGCTGGGGTTAATTTTTGTTTCGATCCCGAAAGCACACCAGACCAACAAAACCCATTTTTTCCCATGGTCTGATTGACTATGCGCAACGGAGTAAAAAACCACAATGTCACAACCCATCATTTTGCTGATAGATGACCACGCCATGTTTCGTGCCGGACTGCGCATGATCATCGAGGCCGACATGCCCGGGCTTGAGGTGTTTGAAGCCGGCTCCATCCAGGAGGTCATGCACGGCTCGGCCAACGTTCCGGCAGTTGCTTTTACCCCCAGCATGGTGCTGCTGGATCTAAACCTGCCCGATAACGCAACGCTGTCTGCGACGCACGGACTGGTTGGTATCGGCTTGCTCAAAAAAAAATGGCCCCACGCTCCCGTGCTGGTGCTGTCGTCCCAGGATGATCAGGACACCATCCAGAGCGCGCTTAATCACGACGCAACGGGTTTTGTTTCAAAAGCTGAGTCAGCCAAAATAATTGTTGAAGCGATCCAGCGCATCTTGACCCAACACACAGCCCAACCCTGCGCAGCGGCTATGCTTAGTGAGCAACTACTGTCCCAACGCAAAAGCGAAGTCCTTCAATTGTTGAGCCAGGGTCTATCTAACAAACTGATAGCGCGCAAACTTCAAATTTCAGAAAACACGGTGCGAATCCACGTGCAGGCACTTTTAAAGTTCTTCCATGCCAGCAACCGCTCAGAGGTGGCATTTTCAGCCCGACAACAAAACCTGGTGACCTGAAATGAGCCTGCTGCCCCTGCGCATCCGCTTCAACGCTACGCAAACGCTGGGGCTCATCAGGATCAGCCTTATTCTGGCAGCTCTGTATTTTGTTTTTGGCCAACTGGCTTATTTGACCTCGGTCGCCAACCGCACGGTGACACCGATTTTGTACGCCCCCGAAGGCATTGCCTTGGCCGCTTCGATCCTGCTCGGATCACAGGTTTGGTTAGGGGTTTTTCTGGGTCAGCTGTGTTTGGCATTGGCGCAAGACATAGATTGGGTGCCCGCTTTGGCGGTCTCTTCCATTAACGCTTTGGAGGCGACTGTTGGGGGGCTGCTGTTTCACCGTTTTAAGCTCAAAGCCACACTAGACAGCGTGCGCGACTGGGTGGGTTTGCAATTGTTGATGTTTTTAGTGTTGCAGGTTTGCACCGCCCTCTTTGCCGTGTTTGTGCTGTGGTGGTTTGGCTTGATACAAGACTGGAAAGAATTCATTTTTTCATGGCAAAACGGCTGGCTGGGCGACTGCATGGGTCAGTCGCTGCTCACGCCGCTGCTGCTAAAGGCCTTTTGCCAGCGCCGACCTTGGCAAGACAGGCTGAAAGATTTTGCTTTGCCTTTTCTGGTCATGCCACCAACCATCGGTTTGATTTTTTTCAGTTTTTATGCAAAGGGGCTAACTTTGCCCCTTGTGACCGTCGGCACTGCGCTGATATTGCTAGGCATTTATCGCAATCTGTTGGCCACTGCAGCAGGCAGCATATTGGTGGCTACGGCTTGTTTGTATTTCAGCAACCGGGGCGAGGGACCCTTTGTGGTGAATGGTGTTTTGCAACTGCTCGACATGAACGTGTTTATTTTGGGCACCGGATTGATTGCCCAGTTTATTGCCGTGTTGTTGGCTGAACGCAATGGCCTTCAAAGCAGCTTGACTGTAGCCAAACACCAAGCCGAACTGGCGAACCTGTCCAAGTCCAAATTTTTGGCAGCTGCCAGCCACGACTTGCGCCAACCCATACACGCCCAGGGTCTGTTTCTTGAATTACTCGGACGCACTGATTTAACGCTGCAGCAGCGTGAGCTACTTTCTTATGCGCGCGCCAGTTCAGAGTCGTCCAACCAAATGCTCAATACCTTGCTGGATTTTTCGCGCATAGAGGCTGGCGTGATCACGCCGCAGATTCGGCCGTTTCTTTTGCAACCACTGTTGAATAAGTTGGAGCTGGAACTGGCACCCCTGTCTGACAAAAAGGGGCTAATTTATCGCACACGCGAAACCACGCTAGCGGTGCAGTCCGACCCCATTCTGGTCGAAATGATTCTTCGCAATCTGATCTCCAATGCCATACGCTACACCGAACGTGGCGGCCTATTGGTGAGCTGCCGGCGTCGTAAGTCACAAGTCGTGCTGGAAGTTTGGGACACCGGCATAGGTATTCAAGCCGTTCACCTGAAAAGCATATTTGATGAATTTCATCAACTCGGTAACCCCGAGCGTGATGCCAGCAAGGGTCTGGGCTTGGGCTTGGCTATTGCACAAAGGCTGGCGACAAGCATCCAGGGTGAATTGACACTGGCCTCCACTGTGCAGCGCGGCAGCGTTTTTAGGCTCACGTTAACCCAAGCGAATAGCGCCGAATTGAGCCACATCAGCGCTGCGCTCAAGCCGCCCGTGTCGCTGCCCCCACTGCACATTCTGGTGATCGACGACAACCATGAGGTGCGCACCAGCATGGGCTTGCTGATGCGCAGTTGGGGCTGCACCTGTGACTGCGCTGAATTCATCGAAGAAGCCTTGCAATTGGCGCGTGACAACATCCCCGACATCGTCATCAGCGACATGCGGTTGCGCGAACAGCGCACCGGCCTGCAGGCCATCGCCCTGCTGCGTGCCCAGGTAAGCCAGTCACTGCCGGCTCTGTTGGTGAGTGGCGACACTGCCCCTGAGCGCCTGCTTGAGACGCAAGCCAGCGGCATCACGCTGCTGCACAAACCAGTATTACCCGAGCAGTTGCACCTTGCCTTGCTTGCGCTCTTAAAAAAATCACAAAATTCAGCTCTAGCGCCCGTCTGATATGCATAAAACGCTATTGAATTGATACTATCTCTTAATCCCAGTTGGTGAAACTTTCTTCACGACCTAGTCTTATTGGACTACCCCAAGCGGCCAAATTCGTATTTACACTTTGAAGTGCACCACCCTGCGTGTGTGGCATGGTCTCAATCTGCCCAGCCTCGCATCAGTCTTGTGCGCCCCTTGTCGACCTTCTGTCTCATTCCGTTTAGGATGTTTATGAACCATTTCGCAAAATCAACCCTCAGCATGAGCGCCCTGGGCCTGGCGCTGGCCTGTAACGTTGCTTTCTCTCAAAAAAACAGCATCGCGACGGCTGTGCCAGGTGGCGGGGCCGCGATCGCGGCTACGGTAGCGATTCCTACTGTTCAGTTGATCGAAATACAGGCACCCCCGCAGCCAAGAGGCGCCATGGCATCAGTGGCCACTGCTTCTCCGAGCTTCCGGATTGAACCCCAGACCAATGCTTTTGTCAGCGCCATTCGAGTTTGTATGAAATACAACGCAGCTACAGGTAGCAAAACCCAAACCGGTAAAGCTTTGCACAGTGCGCTCATGGGAATGGGCAAACAAATCAAAAACAAAGATGGCAAATCGTCGATGACCGGGCCGGATGGGCAAATTGAAGACGATTTCAAGAACAACCAGATGTGCGAAACGCTCAAAGGTTTTTAAACAAGCCAGCCAGCACAGACCAGGCGTAGCAAGACTATTTGATCGACAACAACGACGGACCAATGTCTTGCAATGGGCCCAGCGGGTTTTTCGTGTTCTCCACCTCGTTGACCCGGGGTTGCCCACCCCACGACCGATACATCACCAAGTCGTCGACAAACAAAATGACACCATGAAAACGACAACCGGTGGTTTCAGTGCGTCGATGGAAGTTAGTGAAGTCGGTGAAAAAATTACCGGTACGTACTCGATAAATTTTCGCCGCGTCAACCTCCAGTCCGTGACAGGCATCGCGCGCTTCCAGACAGGCCACAATGCCTGGGTCGAGGTCATCACGTTTGAGCAAAGCGCTCGGTACAAAAAGCCGCACCACGTCCGAGTGGGTGAGCAATTTGGTGTTGGGGTGCTCGGCAGGGTTGAAACCGTTGGCTTGTAGTGTGCCCTTGTCGCTTTTCATTGGCTCCAGTTTTTCGAATGCCAAGCCTCCATCTGTGCACTAGCGAACCTTGATCCAATCGACCTCGCCAGTCAGGGCGACAGGGTTGACTTAGCGCTGAAGTCTTAAAGGGCAGGCGTGCTACCGGCCAAAAAATTATGGCAATAACAGCCTGCAGCGCCTGTAGAACAAGCGCAAGCTGCTATCAAAATTGAAACCTCTGTTTAACGCTGGTAAACCCGCACGTAGTCCACTACCATCTGATCCGCAGCAAAGTTAGTGGGTACGGCGCCGCCCAGATCGCCACCCACAGCCAAGTTCAAGATTATGAACTGAGGATTATTGAAAGGCCACTTGGTGGTGTCTCCGTCTTTCAGGTTGATGAACTCAAAGTAGTTGCTGCCATCTACACCCATCACAATTTTGTCGACCGACCAAGTGAGCTGGTAGTTGTGAAAATTGGTGCAGGCATCTGCCACCGTGGTGCTAGCGCCCTGCCCCACGCCTGCTGCACCGCCAAAGTAGTTGTAGCCTTTGGTATGTATGGTGCCTGACACCCGCGTTTTCTCGATTGCGGCGGTGCCCTTTTGTTCCATGATGTCGATCTCACCGTCATCCGGCCAAATGCCACCTGTGCCCAGCATCCAGATCGCCGGCCAGGTGCCCAGGCTGCACGGCAGTTTGGCACGAACTTCAACAAAGCCATACGTCCAACTCGCCTTGCCACGGGTGATGAGGCGAGCCGAGGTATAGGCCTGGCCGCCATAGTCGGCTGCCGTGGTCAGGCTTTCTTTGCGGGCGGTAATGGTCAGCATGCCGTTTTGCACGCTGGCATTTTCCAGCCTGTTGGCGCTGTAATACTGCTTCTCGTTATTGAACCAGCCGAGCTTGTTGCGCTCGGTGTCATAACTCCACTTGTTGGAATCGGGCGAGCCATTGACTGAGAATTCGTCCGACCAAGCCAGCGTCCAACCAGCTATTGGAGCCACTGTATTGAAGCTTTGGCTGGCAGAACTAGCCACGGTATTCGCATTGCCCGTGGTGTCAGTGAATTTAGCCACGGGCACACTGACATGGATGATGCCCGTGGTGTTAGCCGTTGGCATCACCACCAAGGTGTAAGACTTGGCACTTATTCGCGTCAGTGCGCCGGCTGAGCCACCGGTAACCAGAATGTCTTCGGCAGTCAAACTGCTGCCCACGTCTTCGCTCAAGTCAAAGCTGAATGTGACCGAGCCTGTGGCGATTTGGGCAGGCGTGTTGTCTGTGATGGTGACGGTTGGCGGTGTCGTGTCGATGGCTGCCTGACCGCCGCCGCAAGCGATTTGCAGCAAACTTGTTGCCGTGGCTATTGCCGTTAATTTCAGATTCATTGGGCACGACCCAGCGCGCCAGGCGCCACGTTGAGCGTTTTCCCATCGCTGAACTTCACATTGATCGGCGCATTGTTGGCGTTATAGGCTAGATAGGTTTTGCGACCATCAGGACGCTTGAACACCGAATACAGGGTGGTGTCAGCGCTGACACTAAAGTCTGGCGTGCCCATCTCTTGCAGGCTCAGCATCCAGTGCAGCGTGTGGGTGCGCGTTTCACCCACCTCCACGCTGCCGAAGCGATCCCATTGCGCCAACGCCGCCGCCGGGTCGGACAGCGCCAGGTACTTGGCAAAAACGTCTTGCCAAATGTCTTTTGGTGGCGGGTTAGGAGGAAACTTGCCGATCGCGTTGTAGTTGTTGGTCTCAGGCTTCAACGCGTCCACATTGCGTTTGACGTAAGCTGGGTCTCGCCCGAGGTAGGTTGAGAAGCTGGTGACCGGCAGCAGGTTGATGCCCTTGGTTTGGCGTGGCTCGTCGGTCCACCAGGTCTTGTGTGCGTAGCGTCCGCCAAATACCCAGCTGGCCTCTACATTCTTGTATTCGGGCGGGAAAACCTGGCCATGGATGTCAAACCAATAGTGACTGACGGCGTCGCTCTCGGTTGTGTACAGGTAGATGCCGAGGTCGCGCAGTTCCCGGTTGCCGGTGGCTTCACCCCACAGAATCAGGCTGGCCCATGCGTTGATAGCCTCCGAAGTGGATTCCTGACCGTTGCCAAAGTCGTACAACCCGACGCCCGACGCCATCGAGAAGCCGGAATAGGGGTCGAAAGGGCGCAGAAACGGAAAGTCAGAGCGACCGCGCTGTGGCGTGGCGATGTCGGCCACCAGCAGATCAACCATGCCACCCCATTTGTCTTTGGCTCCCCAGGCCGGGTCGCGCAGTGTGAGTTCAGCCGCCGCGCGGATCCAGTATCCATAATGAAAATGGTGGTCGTTCATCTCCTCGACGGCAAAAAACTCATCCGGATAAGTGACCACCGTCCCGAGCCCCTTGTTGTTGTGAAAATAGCTGCGACCAGTGCCGCCGAACCACCATTCGATGCGTTCTTTGACCAAGTCAAGCAGTTGGTCGCGCGCGGCGAGGTCACCTTGCTGCTCGGCCACTGCCGCAAGTTGGGTGGCGCGTGTCAGGCCCTTGCCCTGCCAGTACGCGCTAACGCGCCAGTCGTCTTTGTTGGCCTGCGCGGGTATGAGCGTGCGGCGCTTACGCAGATCGGACTTGAGAAGGTCGTTTATTTCGCTCGCCCCCGGGCCCTCCTTGATGCCGGGCCAATGCGGCAACACGCCGTTGTAAGTGCGTTCTATCTTGAACTGGCTCGCCGCCAGCAGGCGGATTTTGCCGCGAATGCTGTCATAGGCTGGGCCCAACTTGTCGGCGACCGATGCATTTTTGAACCATTGGTGCGGGTACAAGCCTAGCAGCGGCCCGTTGTCGGGGCCCTCCATCACGCGGGTCTTGGCAGTGAAGGTGGTCTCGACCTTGCTGGTGACGGGATCAAAGCGCCAGTCGACACGGGTGTCTTGCAGGAAGGCGTAAGCGTGTCGGGTCAACAATTGCAGGCTTGCCAGACTGGCATCCGGCAACGCCGCTGCCGACAAGTAGCCCTTGCCTGCGGGAAGGTGGCCAACCCATTCGGTGGGGGATACCTGCTCCCAGCGTACGCCGGTGGGGCCGAACAGGGCATACGACTTGCCCCCAATGCGAAAAGCGAGCACGCGCGCATCGGCATCGTTGGCGAATCGCTCGCCGGCCGACGGCAACTTGATGCGCACGTCGCCGCGCGACAACGTGATGTGGGCATAAGGGCTACCGTGGGCAGCAGTCACCTGCATTTGGTCAGCACCTCGATCCATCGAGATGTCGACCGCCCAGTCCGATGCCCGAGCCAGTTTGGCTGCCCCGGGCTCGAAGGCCATCGGCGAGATCAGCAGCGGGTCGCGGTGTGGGTAGTGGATTTCGTTTTCACGAAACTCGGTGGGCACCACCTGCTTGACCGGCAAGGCAAGCTCCAGCCCGGCGGTCGTCGGCTTGACCGTCAGCGGGTGGGCGAACAGCGCTTCGGGTTTGGGGTTGAAGATCAGCGTCGAATACCACTGATTGGTGGGTGCGGCGAGTTTGAGCATGGCCTCAGTGCGCAGCGGCGCGGTCGGTGGCAACTTGTCGCCGCTTTTGGGTGCCAAATAGATCGTTGCAGCGCCCAACTTCTCGGTCTGTGCCGACGCCGTCGATAGTGCGCTGACACCCAGTGCCAGCGCTACACCCAAAACCCGAATGCATTTCATGATGATGTCCTTTGAAGTCTTAGTATTCAGGCGTCGATCATACTGAAAGCGCTTTCATATTCACCATCAGGTTTACCCTCCTAGGGTTTACCCGTGATTTTCAGCCAAATATCCCAAATCCTAGGGAAAACACGGGGTCACAAACGACTGAAAAAACCTGATGATTGAGCGTATCTGAAAGCGCTTTCAAGTTAACACGACATTCAATCACCATGAAATACACATTGACACCAGTAGCCGTGGTCATAAATCAACTGCAGTCAGCTTTGCGACTGCAATCCCGCGGGTTTTTACGAATGGGCTTGACCGCAGCTGCAATGGCGGCAGCAAGCCCGAGCCACGCGATTGATTTCGGTCCGGATGGCATGTTCAGCTTCAATGGGTTTGGACAGGCGACGGTGGGGCAGCATGGTGGCCGATGTATTGACTGCCAATGGAATGGCCCCTTCGCGACTAAACACATGAGCTGGGCTGACGCG
>CAIYYA010000089.1 GCA_903930255.1 uncultured beta proteobacterium | reverse complement strand
CTCATACTGTCAAAGGCCCAGAAATCGGCCCCCGGCACTACCCACCCCAGCGCGGACACACCTGTGAATAGGCAAGCCGGAAAGCCCGCCAGATGCGAGCTTGTGTTTGCCATTCCCGATCACCCATGGGTGGACAGCACCGACGGTGCCGCCGTGCGCATCGCCATGACCGTCGTTCAACGGGCAGCGGTAGCAGAAATGGGGTCAGATCCCAATTTTGTGAAGCAAAACTTGGGCTCTGACCCCGCTTTTGCGGATTCCAGTGCCGGCCGGCTGCTAACCGTGACCGACGAACAGCCGGGGCCAGAGGGAGAAGTCCTCGTCACACTGGCTGAACGGCGCGGCTTGATTCATGCGGATTTGTCGGTGGGGGCGAACTTGCAGTTGGCCAAGCCACTTGTGGCCAATGACCAACTTGCCAATCGAGGTGTCATCCCTCACGGCTCAGGTTTTGTGCTGACTGAAGACGAAGCCATCGCGTTGGGTCTGGGCACGGTACCGGGTCTTGATCGCCATTTGCGCCCCTACCGCAACGGCAAAGACCTGACTGACAGGCCCCGTTTTGCGCGTGTGATCGACTTGCATGGTCTCAGCGCTGACGAGGTGCGCCAACGCTTTCCGCAGGTTTACCAGTGGCTTTTGGAGCGAGTGAAACCTGAACGTGATCAA
This sequence comes from uncultured beta proteobacterium, assembly GCA_903930255.1. Taxonomy (GTDB): domain Bacteria; phylum Pseudomonadota; class Gammaproteobacteria; order Burkholderiales; family Burkholderiaceae_C; genus Rhodoferax. The sequence goes on along the minus strand of CAIYYA010000089.1, from coordinate 9,278 downwards.
AATCCTCGCCCCAAGCGCCGCGAACTATGGTGGCGCTTTGGTGAAGATCAGCCAAGAATGCGCACATCGCTAAACAGTCTGACGCGCTACATCGCTACCGGCCAAGTCGCCAAACACCGGGTGTTTCAATTTCTGGATGTCAGTATCCTGCCTGACGACAAACTTATCGCCATCGCCTTGGACAGCGCTTTTCACCTCGGTGTGCTGTCCAGCCAACTGCACGTCACCTGGGCGCTGGCAACCGGTGGACGTTTGGGCGTTGGTAACGACCCGGTTTACAGCAAATCCACCTGCTTCGACACCTTCCCCTTCCCCAACGACGACACCGGCCTGACCACAGCGTTACGCCAAAAAATCAGCCAACTGGCCGAGCAAATCGACCAGCACCGCAAACGGGTATTGGGGCTTCTCCCCCCCGATGCCAGTTCACCCACCACGCTTGCCACGCCGGCTTGGGGATTGCCGGGAGCCGATTTGGCGAGCGAAGCGAGTATGAGGCCCCCGGCAAACCCCGAGCCGACAAACCTGCAACCGACGAACCCCGCGCCTGAAAACCCACCAGATCAAGCATCAAATCAGCCTCTAGCCCATATCCAACAAGCGCAAGCAGCTAGTAACTCAATAGCGACCATCGACTCACCCGCTACGCCAGCCATTTCACCTAACCCCGCCAAAAAGGGGTCAGAGCCCGAGTTTTGCTACGCAAAATCGGGATCCGCCCCCCATTTGGCTACAACCGCGACCATACCAACTGCCGCGGTAAAACCCGCCAAAGACCTGACGCTGACCGGCCTGTACAACGTGCTGCAAGCCCTGCGCGAAGGCCGCCCGCTGAACCCCAAAGAAAAGCAAATTCACAGCGCCGGTCTGGTGGGCGTGCTGGGAACCCTGCATGACGAGTTGGATGCCGCTGTGCTGGGCGCTTATGGCTGGGGCGACTTGGCAAACTTGAATTCACCGTGCGACACCAAAGACGCACTGTTGACCAGATTGGTGGCCCTGAACCAGCGCCGTGCTGCCGAGGAAGCTGCCGGCAAGGTGCGCTGGCTGCGCCCGACTTTCCAAAATCCGCTCTCAAAGACAGAGCTGCCCACGCAAGTGCAGCAAGCGCTAGAGGTCGATTTGACATGTAAACCAAGTACCCCTGCTGCTGCCCAAGCCTGGCCAGCAACCCTGCCTGAGCAAGTTAAAGCCGTGGCACAGGTGCTGAGCCACAGTACGGCAGCGCTGACGCTAGCGCAGATCGAGGCCAGCTTTAGCGGCGCTGGCAACATGAAAAAGTCCTTGCCTACGCTGCTGCAAACCCTTGCAGCACTGGGGCGTGCGCAACCCATAGAGACTGATGGCAGCACCGTCTGGCGCGCATGACATCACATTCACAGCGCAGTCAGCGCGCAGAACCAAGTTAATTTTTGTGATTACCACTCAAGCCGCTTTTTTGCGCGCCTTCCAGGCACCAAACATAACAACCAGCCCAGGAATCAGAATCATCGCCCAGATGATTTTGTCCAGATGCTGCTTGACCCACGGAATATTGCCAAAGAAGTAGCCAATGGTGATGATGCCTGCCACCCACAGGGTGCCGCCCGTCACGTCGTAAAACGTAAATTTGGCACGGCTCATCTTGGCGACACCGGCAACAAATGGCGCGAAAGTACGCAAAAACGGCATGAAACGCGCCGCCACAATGGTGATGCCACCGTATTTTTCGTAAAAATCGTGCGCTTGGTTGAATGCGCGTTTGTTAAAAAACCGTGAATCTTCCCAGGCAAACACCTTGGGACCAAAATAGTTACCGATGGTGTAATTCGACTGGTTACCCAGAATGGCAGCTGCCAGCAGCAACCCGATCGACAGCGGTAGGCTCATCAAGCCAACGCCACACATGGCGCCCACCACAAACAGCAGTGAATCACCTGGCAAAAATGGCATCACCACAACACCTGTTTCGACAAAAATGATCAAGAACAAAAGCGCATAGACCCAGACACCATAGTTCTGAACAAACACCTCCAAGTGTTTGTCAACATGCAAAATAAAATCAAAAAGAGTTGAGATAATGTCCATAGGGGCGAGATTATCCTCGCCAAATCGCCGCGCCTTGCGGCCTCCATCTTCAAATCTCATGACATATTGCGTCGCTATCAAACTCAATGCCGGACTGGTCTTTTTGTCCGATTCACGTACCAATGCCGGGCTTGACCAGATCAGCACCTTTCGCAAAATGATCGTCTACGAAAAACCCGACGACCGCTTTATGGTGCTGCTGTCAGCCGGCAACCTGAGCATTTCGCAGTCGGTACGCGAGATTTTGCAGGTTGAAAAACTCAAGGAACACGAAGACAGCGAGCCCATCACGATCTGGAATGCCAAAAGCATGTTTGACGCAGCGCGGGTGTTGGGCGCAACCATTCGCCATGTTTATGAGCGCGACGCTGCATCGCTGAAACAAGCCGGTGTTGACTTTAATGTGTCGCTGATCTTTGGCGGCCAGATCAAGGGCGAAGGCATGCGCCTGTTTCAGGTCTATTCAGCCGGCAACTTTATCGAGGCCACGCCCGAAACGCCCTACTTTCAGGTGGGCGAGTCAAAATACGGCAAACCCGTTCTCGACCGCGTCATCACCCCTGAGACACCGCTGGACGAAGCCGCCAAATGCGCACTGGTGTCGATGGACTCCACCCTCAAGTCGAACCTGTCGGTGGGCTTGCCGCTGGACATGGTGGTCTATGAAGCCAACCAATTCCAAACCGACAAGGTGGTTTGCATCGATGAGAACAACCCCTATTTCAAGATGATGCACAACAGCTGGGGCGTCAAACTGCGTGAGGTGTTTGACAGCATTGAAGACCCGATGTGGAACGGCGAACAAACCAGCGTGCCCTTGCTGGTGCAAAACGGTCGCGCCAAAGCCCTTAGAAAAATCAGCACACCGCAAGAAAAGTTGATCTGACGCTTTGTCGGCTGCCATGAACGCCACCCCTATCGTCTTTTCACACGCCAACAGTTTTGGGGCTGCCACCTACGGCGTGCTGTTTGAAGCCTTGAAGACGCGTGGCTTTTGTGTCAGCGCCATTGACAAGCTGGGCCACGACCCGCGCTACCCAGTCACCAACAACTGGCCGCACCTGGTGCAACAGTTGACCGACTTTACCCAGGCTCAAGTTGACAAAGCCGCAGCACCGGTGTTTTTGGTGGGTCATTCGCTGGGCGGTTTTTTAAGCCTGATGGTGGCCAGTCACGCCCCCCAACTGGTGCGTGGCGTGTTGCTGCTGGACGCGCCGATTGTGGGTGGCTGGCGTGCCAACATGTTAGGTTTGGCCAAACACACGCAACTTGTCGGCTCGGTATCGCCCGGCAAAGTTAGCCGCAAGCGCCGTCAGCACTGGTCTGATGCGGATGCGGCGTTGGCCCACTTCAGCAGCAAAAAGGCGTTTGCCAAATGGCATCCGAACGTGTTGGCCGACTACATTGCCCACGGCACGCACGACGCGCTGGTTAACGGCCATAGCCAGCGTGTGCTGAGCTTTGAGCGCGAGGTAGAAACAGCAATTTACAACACCTTGCCGAGCAACCTGGAGGCGCTGATCAAACAGCACCCGGTTCATTGCCCAGTAGCCTTCATTGGTGGCACCCACTCTGCCGAGATTCGCCAGGTGGGCATGGTGCTGACCCAGCGCATCACCCAAGGCCGCATCATGATGCTCGACGGCAGCCATTTGTTTCCCATGGAGCAACCCCAGGTGACAGCAGCAGCTATCGAAGCCGCCCTGCTTAATCTGCAAAGTCTGGGTTAAAAATTGTCTAAGCGGCCCAGGTCACGGTGCCCGTCCAGGCGGTAGCCAACACCACCAGGCCAAACCCAATGCGGTAATAGGCAAAGCCGACAAAGCTGTGTGTGGCGATATAACGCAACAGCCAGCGGATGCACAACCAAGCGCTGAAAAACGACACCACCAGCCCGACACCAAACAGCGGCACATCGGCCAGCGACAGCAGTGCCCGCTCTTTGTAAAGACTGTAAGCGCCGGCGCCAATCAGCGTGGGAATGGCCAGGTAAAACGAAAAATCGGTGGCGGCCTTGCGGCTCAAACCCAGCAACATGCCGCCAATGATGGTGGCGCCGCTGCGACTGGTGCCCGGAATCATGGCCAGGCACTGCACCAGGCCCACCTTCAAGGCGTCAAGAGGGGTCATGGTATCCACATCCTGAATGCGTGCCACTGCCGGATTGTTGGCTTGCCGACGCTCAGCCCACAAAATAATAAATCCGCCGATGATGAAGGTGCTGGCCACCACCACCGGGGTGAACAAATTCGCTTTGATGGCCTTGCCAAACAGCAGACCCAATATGACTGCCGGAAAAAACGCAATCGCCACGTTCAGCGCAAAACGCTGTGCCTGCTTTTCGGTAGGCAATGCCAGCACCGTGTCGCGGATTTTTTGCCAATAAACCAGAATCACGGCAAAAATGGCACCGGTCTGAATGGCGATATCAAATACCTTGGCTTTTTCGTCATCAAAACCCAGCAAGGCGCCGGCCAAGATCAAATGCCCGGTGCTTGAGATCGGCAAAAACTCGGTCAAACCTTCCACCAGCCCCATGATGGCGGCCTTCATCAACAAAACAATGTCCACGCGAACTCCTTTTTCAGGGGTGCGATTATCACTGCACGCCAAGTTGCCGCCTTTCACTCCTTGAATCAAGCGTTTCGTCGCAAAATTTGCAAACCAATGGGTAATTTCGGGAACAATTGGACTTCTCATGATCCAAAAACCATCGCTTAAGCGTGCCGCGCAAGTGGCCGTGTTCAACACCCTCATTGCCCTGGGCATCAGCGGCTTCACCGACTATGGCCTGTGGATGAATTGGGTCTATTCGCAGTGCATAGGCTTGAGCATTTGGGCATTGGTTGACTTTGGCCAATATTGGCTTATTAAAGATATCAATCTGCAGTGGCGGCGTTTATTCATCATCGTGCCACTGAGCGCCACGCTGGGCTATTTGCTGGGAACCACGTTGGCACAGCTGTTGTTTCCTGTGCATAACTTTAATTTTTGGATAGAACAGCCGCGCAGAGCCCTGGGTTTTTTGATCATCAGCCTGTTGGCTGGCGGCATCAGCACCTATTTTTTCATGAGCCGCGAGCAGCTGGCCATCGCGCAACGCCAAGCGGCAGAGGCACAGCTCAAGTTGCTGCAGACCCAGCTAGAGCCACACATGCTCTTTAACACTTTGGCCAACCTGCGTGCGTTGATCACAATCGACCCTGTTCAGGCGCAGGCCATGCTTGACCACATGGTGGCTTATTTGCGAGCCACTTTAAGCTCATCGCGCGCCACTATGCACCCCTTGCAAGCTGAGTTTGACCGCCTGCGCGATTACCTCGAATTGATGTCGGTGCGTATGGGGCCGCGCTTGCATTTCAACTTGCAATTACCAGCTGAACTGGCCAACATTAGCGTGCCCCCATTGCTGCTGCAACCGCTGGTTGAAAACGCCATCAAACATGGTTTGGAACCCAAGGTGCAAGGTGGCCTGATCACCGTTCGCGCCAGCCGTGCACACAAGCTCATAACGCTTGAAGTGCATGACAGTGGTGTTGGTCTGCCCGGCCAAGGCCAGGCAGAAGGTTTTGGTTTGATGCAGGTGCGCGAACGCCTTGAAACGGTTTATGGCAAGCTTGGCACTATTGAGTTTATAGCTGGTGATGCTTGTGGAGCATGCGCTAGAGTCACTTTTCCTTGTTAAACCTATGCACCCCAACCCGATCGCACTGATTGCCGAAGACGAACCGCTGCTGGCTCGCGCATTACAAATTGAGCTCTCAAGGGCATGGCCCGAGTTGCAACTGCTGCCACTTGTATGCGATGGTGCTTCTGCCGTTGCACAGGCGTTGCAAGCGCAACCCGATGTGCTGTTTTTTGACATTCGCATGCCCGGCATGAGCGGACTGGAAGCAGCTGTTGAACTGGCTGAAACCTGGGATCTCGACAGCCCAACGGCCAAAGCCTTTCCGGTGTTGGTGTTTGTCACCGCTTACGACCAGTATGCGGTGCAGGCCTTCGAGGCGCAGGCGCTGGACTATCTGCTCAAGCCCGTGCAGCCAGAACGGCTAAGGAAAACTGTATCAAAAGTGCGTCTAAAGCTTCAACAGCAAGCGCAAGATGCTCACAAAAATAGAGCGGATTCGGCACCTGAAACGACGCCGCTCGACAGCACCTTGGCACAACTGCGGCATCTGCTAACAGCCCATAGTGCCGGGACAAATCAAGTGACGACTGCCGCTGCCAAGTTGCAACACATCCAGGCCAGCGTGGGCAGTAGCATCCGACTGATTGCGCTGACTGACGTGGTTTATTTCGAAGCCGCCGACAAGTATTTAAGAGTGTTGACACAAGAGCGCGAATATCTGATTCGGACACCGTTAAAAGAGCTTTTGCCCCAACTCGACAACAACACGTTCTGGCAGATTCACCGTGGCACCGTTGTCAACACAGCATGTATCGACAGTGTTTCGCGCGACGAAGCCGGCAAATTCAGCTTAAAACTGAATAAGCGTACCGAAAAACTCCCGGTCAGTCGGCTTTACGCCTATTTATTCAAGGCCATGTAGCGCTCAAGGTCATTTAAATGACGTTCAAATGCAAGATGAGTTTGTTATGACTCAAGCAAATTTGATGACTCACAAAACTTAAATCCTTCAACCAATCTGCACTTGAGGTCAAACCATGCCATCAGAATCCAACAGCTTCTTGCCCAAGTACATCTGTGTAACAGCAGCCACTCTGATGTCGGTATTTTTTGTGGCCTTTGTGAGTCTTCCGTTCAGCCTCGCCAATCCGGAAATCGGCGCAGCGACAGATGCAACGGCACAAACGTCGAACTAATTTGCATACGCTGACAGCCACCCGAAACATGAAATCGTTTGCCTGAGCTTAACCACAGACTGCATCAAAAAGCCATTGTCAGCGCGACAAAACCCATGCGGCGCGTAGGTAACATGGCAAATACAGCATTTGCAGCAGCACCATAAGCCCGCAATCCAGTTTGCACTTGAACCCGGTCGCCTTGCCAGGTTAGCGATGCTGTCACTGCACGGCCTTGATCGGCAGGTGTGTAAAGAATGTCAAAAGCCGGTTTCCAAACACCGTTTTCCCAACTTAAGCGCACAAACACATTGCGCCTGCGCAGATTCTGCCCACCTGTCAAGCCTTGAGCCTGCCACGCCAAGTTGCCCGCCACTGCTGCTGTTGGCGCGCCCAGAGTAGCCAAAGTGTCGAGTTGCTGATTGCGAAGTGACCAAGCGCTCCACTGGTCATCAGTTGGCGCACTGCCATCCCACCAGGCTTCGGCCAGCAGGCTAAGCTGATTCTGGCTAGTCCATGTGCCACCCACCAGCCACTGGGTCACAGCGGTCAGACTGCCCTGCTGCCAGGGGTTGCTGGCCACCAAGCCATTGGAATTAGGGCTCATGAATTGAGCATCTAAACGATTTGAATACTTGACCGAACTGTGCAGCTCCAGTGCATCACTGGCAACCCAGGCCAGCGCGACACCCGTGCTGACGCCAGTGCGCGCGCCCATTCTGGCAAAACCATACCAGTCCGCTGCGCCTTGACGTTGATAAACACGTGCAGCCAAGGCGGGTTCTTGCGCCCCCAAAGCTTGCACCGACGCACTCGGGTTGACCCAGACCCAAGACCAGGCCGTGTCAGCATCAAAATGCTCAGCCAACAGCATCGGCCGCCCCTGTGGGGTGCTGTTACCTAAGGTGCGGCGCTCTTCTTGTTGCACCATGTCATTCGGGCGAAAGCCATAACCCACGTCCCAGGCCACTATTTTCTTGCCCGCGCTGAACTGCCAGGCGCCGCCATCGTGCGAGGCAACCAGCTCGTTGACCCAGGCTTGCGCATTTTGGGCACTTGCGCTTGGGTCTTGCTGCTGCAGTGTCAACACGGCCGAAATGCCATGCCCACTGGCACGCAGCTCAGTTTCAAGTTTGCTGGTGTTGACAGGCGCCGCCAGCAAACCTGGTTGCAACATATTGGCAGCAGCCATCGGCCCCGCTTGATTGGCTAACACGCCATCCCATTGCCCACGCAGATGTCCGCTGAACTGAGCAGGTGCGCTTTGCGCTTGTGCATCACTCAAAAACAGCAGCGCCAGCCCCAGACATAAAAATTTCATACCTTACTCCAAGGGAGGGTTGCGCACCAAAAACATCGGATTCAACCACTCGGGCGGTACTTGACGGGTTTTGCGGCTGAGGTAACGCACATGCGTGGTTTTGTGGTTACTCACCTTATCGGTGAGCACCATCTCGGTCACCATGCTCGGAGCAGCAGGCTTATCGACAACAAAAGTGGCTTGCTTGGCCAACTTGTCAGACAGCACATACAAATCAGCCCGCACCGGTTCGTGGTGTGCTTTGCCGATCCACAACTCAATGCGCTGATAAGTCACACCTTTGGCTGTCGCGCTCAGGCTCAAGTGCAGGCAAAGCAGCTTGGCAGCAGGATCACAGGACTCTTCGCCCAGCAGTTTGGCGTTGTAGTCGTTGGCCCAGCTCAAGGTGGCAACATCTCCGGTGGAGGCATCACCCAACAGTTTTTGCATCGGCGTGATGCGCAGCGGGCGCTGGCTACCTGGCATCAGCAGCCAAAAATCGTCGCCCAGCATCAACACCTTTTGCCCTTTTTCGGCCGGGCTTTGCATCAACACCAGCGATTGGCGACCTGCCTGTGCAAACACCGTATAACGGCGTTCTTTGTCTGGCGTGCCGTCAGCATTAACGACGTTGATCTGGGTTTCGACCTGCAGGTTGTCGGCGCTCATACGGAACTTGTCGGCAGCTTTGAGCAGGGCAGCCACATCCTGCGCTTGGGCGTTCAATGCCAGCAAAGCCAATAAGCTTGTCAGAAGAATAGTCAAGGATTTCATAAAAATGACCCGTTAAATTTGATAAATATTTTTCAATCAGTACAAAACGCTATTTCCAATTTTCAAACCAATTCAGAAGTTGAGCGATTGTTTTGCTGAAGGCGATGATTTCGGTTTTTCCCCTCACTCCCCCCACCCCCCTCGCCCCGCCGGGCGAGGGGGAGCTAACAGCCACATGTGGCCGGTGAATTTGGCGCCAAGTGTGATCAATATCCCTGGCTTTGTAATTGATAAATTCTACTTATTTTTCATATGCAAAGCTAAAGATCTGTCCCGCAAAGTAAACATCCAACATCCGACGATCAGTTGAGGACAGAGCTAAAGATCTGTCCCG
>CAIYYA010000088.1 GCA_903930255.1 uncultured beta proteobacterium | reverse complement strand
GCGCCCCATGCCCAGCCCATATTCACGCGCGATGCGGCCACCGCCGTTGACGATGCGCTGCAAAAAGGCTTGCAGTAGCAGCTGCGGGCCGGCTTCTTTGTAGGCATAGCGCTCAAGCCAGCTTTGCGCGTTTTCCCGAAAAAATTGCTGAAAGGCTGCCAGCAGTTTGGTCATGTCCAGGCTGGCGTCGCTTTGCACAAACCAGGGTTGCTCGGCTTTGCCTTGCATGCTGTCTTGCACGATCGAGGTCAACTCGCGTGGCAACACTTCACGGTAAATGCGGTTGGCTATTTGCAATTGTTTGTCGCGCCGGGCAATCAGACCCAGGTCGATGCAGTATTGGCGGTCGTCATCGGGCACATCCACCGGCAGATCAACCCCTTGCAGCATGGGTTCAACCACACGTTTCACACGCGGCTCGCGCAGTTTGTCGGCCAGCTGATCCAGATGCGTGTCGCGGCGCAGGATCAGGCTTTCGCGTGCCTGGCGCATTTGCTCCACGGTTACGGGTTGCGTGCGATCGCGTTGCTCGGGTTTGCGAAAGCAAGCTTCGTAAGCCAGTGCGTTCACCAGCCAGGGCTGGCCTTGGGTGTCGAGCCAGATTTCTTCGAGCACGCCAGGCTCAAAAGTTTGTCCGCTGGCGTCGGTGTGCTGTTGCAGCAGGGCTGCCACATCGGTCTGGGTGAAGTCGCCCAGGCGGATTGATTCGCTTTTGATGTTAAAGGCGCTGCCCCCGGTGATGATCTCGCCATCACTGCGGTGCATGCGATAGTCGCGCACATCGCGCACGCCACACAGCACCATGCTTTGCGGAAAAGCTTCGGGGCGCTGGGCGTAGCCAGCGCGGATTTGGCGCAGCAGCGAAATCAGCGTGTCGCCCACCAAGGCATCGACTTCGTCGAAAAAGATGATCAGGGGTTGGCTGCTGGCCAGGCTCCAGCACTGCAGCACGCTGGTCAGGCTGTCTTTGCCTTGGGGAGCCGCCTGTTGCATTTCTTGCCAGGCCAATTGGCTCCAGCTGGGGTCTTTCCAGTAAATGTCTGCAGCACGCCCCATGGCTGAGACGATGGTGGCTATGCCACTGGCCACATCATTACGCGCTGCCTGCGCAGCTTCAATGTTGACATACAGCGCCCGGTAGTGCCCCTCTTGGTTAATAAAGTGCATCAGGTTGATGAGCAGACTGGTTTTGCCGGTTTGGCGTGGTGCGTGCAGGATGAAATATTTTTGCGCTGCGATCAGGCTGGAGAGCTCGGGCCAGTTGACACGCTGCATCGGCAGCAGGGTGTAGTGGATGTCGGGTTTGTTCGGGCCAGCGGTGTTAAAGAATTTGTCCATGTTTCACATGCCCCAAACGCTGATAGCCCGTGCACCGTGGCTGTGCTGCTGGCAATATATCTTGTTGTCCCAGGCCACGGCAGGGTCGCGGTCAAAAATCAGCAGGTGGGCGCTGTCGGCGCCGCATTGGTCGGCATAGCGTGCGGTTTGCACCAACCCCTGTGCCAGGGTGGCAGCACGGCCTTTGTGCTGAATTTTGAGCTCGAGCACCACTTGTTGC
>CAIYYA010000087.1 GCA_903930255.1 uncultured beta proteobacterium | reverse complement strand
TTTTGTAGCGTTTGACGATGGCTTCGTTGTCGGATTGCTGCAGGGAATACAGCAGGTTTGACATGTGCAACTGAGACAGCAGCTGGATCACTTCCTCGCGGCTGGGGGCGTCTTCGGGGTGCTGGTTGACAAAGTCTTCCCACACTTCTTCGACGGTTTTTTCGGTGTGTAAGCTTTGAATGAAATGGCAGGCCTCTAGCGAGGCGCGAAAGTAGCGTTGCGTGTACGTGTCTTGCAGCACATGCCAGGTGCGTCCGCGAAACACCTGTCTTTTGATTTCAACACTGGGCAGCAAAGCCACGCGCAGACCCGACACGCGAAACCAGGAGTCACTGAAAATGGTGGTCGCCATATCACATTACCGAATGCACAAAACCTACCACCACAGCATCAGCCGCAGCCGGTCTACCAGACGGTGCGTCACAATCCAGACGATATTTTTGTCACCCACGTCAATCCGTGCCAAGCCGGTCATGCCGGGGCGCCACCAGGCTTGGGGTGCTTGCAGCAGCTCGGCCCTGACCATAAACTGGTTGCCATCCTGACCCTTGACTTGGGCTACCGGAATGACCGAGCTGATGCGAACGGGAATGTTGACGTCGGGGTGACTCAGCAGCGCCACTTCACCCGTGGCCTGAGGTGTCAGGTGGCGCATGTCGCGCTCGGACACCATCAGCGTCATGTACAGACCCTCTACCTTGGCCAGTCGGAATAATCGCTCGCCTTTTTTGACCGGGGCGCCCATCAGGTCTTTTTTCTCGCCCTCAACAATCACCCCTTCAAACGGGGCTTTGCTTTGTGCTTGCTCCAGATAGCTTTGCACGCGCTGCGCTTTGGCCAGAGATTGGTCGAGCCGGGCTTGGGCAATTTCGGTCTCAGCCAGCAGGCGCTCGGCGCGCAGTTTATTGACTTCACCTTCACCTTTGCTGATTTCGGCGACCAGCTCGCTTTGCTGTTGCAGCAGATCACGCGTGTCGAGACTGACCAGCAAATCGCCCGCTTTGACCAGGTCACCCGCGGTGGCATAAACTTGGTCGATGCGGCCATCAAATTGGGCGCTGATGAGGCGGGTGGAATCGGTGTTGAGCTGGGCGCTGGCATCCACCCGATAATGCCAACTGCCAAAAGTCAGGTACAGCAGCAGCGCTACAAACACCACGATGGCAAGCTTGAGCAGCGCTTGTTCAGCGCCAAACAGGCGCTCGGAAAAGCGGCGCAGTCCAAGCTGGGCATGCTGGCGCAAACTCAGTGATTGCTGACGCAAGTCTGATAGGCGAGGCTGTACCAATTCGAGTGCGAGCATCAACTCATTCAAACTGGGAATGGCTTTGTCGCCCTGGGCCAACAGCAACACGGCATGGGTCAGCCCCTGGGCATCGCGCATGGGCACAGCCACCACCTGCGCTACCCCCATGTGCTGGGCAAAATCTGCCAGTGCTCGGGTATCGGTGATCGATTCAGCGGGCGCCGGCCAGCTGACTTCGCTGCCCTGAATGACGGCCGGTAGCAGTGCTGCCTCGATCCGCTGGGTCTGTGAGGAGGCGCGTTCAAATCGGTCGAGATGGCTGATGGCCACCACTTCGGCGTGTTCACCATCGACCCAGCCCAGGCTGACGTGCAATAGCTCCCAGGACACGGCCAGACCATTCACCAAAGCCAGGCAGGCTGCGGCAAAGCTGGGTTGTTGCATCACCTCGGCCGCCAGCCCCAACATGGCACTCAAGTCTGCTGCTGGGGCGAGCGCCAAGGCGTGGGTTGTGGTGGGTCTGAAATCAATACACAGCAGCGCGCGCAGTGTTAGCTCGTTGAGTTGGCTGCGCTCTTGGGCTTTGATGTTGAGCACCAAATAATGATCGGACAGGCCTTGCAGCGCCAACACAAGCACCAGCCAGGTCTGCCCTTGCGGGTCTTGTGCGGGTGCTTGGGTATAGCCTTGGGTCTGGGCTTTGGCCAGCATATTGATGCCGGTTGGCATGGTTTGCATGGGTGACCAGGTGGTCGAGTCTGAAGCTCGGCCGAGTTGTGCCAGGCTGTCGGATTCGCTCAGGCTCTGCAGCAACGCGCAGTGACTGGCCTTGCACAGTTGACGCATCAATTCGCAATAGAGATTCCAGTCCAGCTCGGCCGGGTTGCACCTGCGAATCTGTTGCAACTGGTCTATTAAGGCACGCGCATCAAGCGTCGTGTTGCTGGGAGTGGAGGCTGCAACAGACATGGTGGTGACTTACTTGGACGCAGGCGCCGCTGCGTTGAGCTCGATCATGCCTTTGATGCCAGGTTTGACGGCATATTTTAGGTTGCTGAAAGTGACTTCCACCTGCACCAGTCCACTGGCCGGGTCAGCTACTGGCGAGACAAAGCTGATACGCCCGGTCACTTGTTGCAGCGTCCCACCCGGTTCGGTCTTGATGACTTGGCTGGCACCCACCTTGAGTGCGCTGGCTTCGCTATGCGGCACGGCCAAGCGCAGAATGGCCGTTGAGGCGTCAACCAGTGAAATAACTGGGTCGCCTGGTTTGGCCCATTCCCCGACTTGAGGCGTCAATTTGGTGACGACACCATTCACAGGAGCCGTAATTTGGCGTTGTAGGCGGTCACGCTCGGCCGCTTCAAAGTCTAATTTTTCTCGTTTCTTTTGCTCGATGAGTTGTTCCAGGCGAGCGCCGGCGGCCAGCTGCTCGGCCTCAAGTCGCAACAATTCGTCTTTACTGACCGAACCTGTGGCTTTAAAAACGGCTTGGGCATCTTTCAGCAAAATGCTCAATATTCGATGGCGTTCTCTGGCTGCGCTGACCTCGCTTTGGTCATCGAAAATCACTTTTCGGCGATTGCTCTCAATACTTTGCAGTCGGTCATCAAGTTGCAGTAGCACTTGGTTGGCTTTAACGTATTGCCCCAGTTGCACTTCGCGCCGCATGACCAGGCCGGCCACACCGGCGCTCAGCGTAATATCGTGCAGCGGATAAATCAGTCCCGAAAAGGTTTTGGCCTGGGCTGCAACCGAGCCCAGCATCAGGGTCAGGCAGGCTAATTGAGCAAGCCAGCGTTGAGGATTTGATTTTGCAGCGTTGTCCATCGGATGGCCTTACTGTTGCGCCGTAACTTGGGCTGAAATTTCGATTTGATGCTCGGCAAGCAGACTGCCTTGGATGTATTGCCAAGTGGCCAGAGCCAGCTCGTAGCGTACCTGGTTTTCCAGTTGGCGCTGTTTGGCTTCGGTCAGGTCGACTTGTTTTTGGATCAATGCACTGAGCAATCCAACTCCTAAATTAACACGCTGGCGTTCAATCTCATGAATACTTTGGCGCAGTTTGACTTCTTCTAGACTGCTTTCGAGCAGTTGATAGGCAACGCTTAAATCATTGGCGCGCACTATAAAGTCATTGGCAAATGAGTTTTGAATTGCCGAAATTTCCAGCTCGGCCTGGGTCACGCGGGCGCTTTGAGCCAAAAATTGCTGCTGAGATTTCTGATTGCCATTCAGGGGAAACTCTAGATTTACACCAAAATACCAGTCGGGGTAACTGCCTTGCTCGGTGACATTGCGGGTATCTTGAACCTTGTTGCCGTAGCCAGTGCCACTGTAGCTCAAGACAAAATCTGCCACAGGAAACATTTGATTGCGGGCAAAATTCAGCCGGATTTGGGCTTGCTGATGCTTGAGCAGACCAATTTGATAGGGCGACCATCGGTCCAGGGCTTGCGCCAGGCTCACACGGGCGGTAGCGGGGGGACTTGTTCGACTGAACGGTGCTGTGCCTGGGGCGGACGATTCGGTCAAGACCAGGTTGATGGCAGTGAACAGTTTGCTTTGCGCATCGTGCAGTGCCTGTTGACTCCGCGACAGCTCGGCCTGTCGATTGAGCAAGACACCCTGCAGCTCAAGCACAGCGCTGGACGGCAGCTTGCCAGCTGCGACACGTGCGTTGCTGTCGGCGATGAGAGACTGGGTGCTGGCAACGGCTTCTTGGCGCAGTTTCAGGGTTTCTTGTGCCCGGTGCAATTGCCAATACAAATTGAGGCCTTCGACGCTCGATTTAAGCGTTTGCTGGGTCAGCTGCTGTAGTGCAATTTGGTGCTCCAGATCAGCAACCAAACGGTCTGTTTCGGTGACTGCACGCCCGGCATTGCGCAACAGGGGTTGTTTGAGGGTCAGATTCAGCAGGGTGTTGTACTCGGCATCATAGGCCGAACTTTGGCCGATCATGTTGTTGCTTTTGCGCGCAACTTTGTAGCTGAGAGCGACCTCTGCACCTGTTGGCAACTTTTTGCGGATGCCAACTTCTTCACTGTGCGCGTTTTCATTGAGGATAGCCGTGCCCGCCGTCATGGTGTTTTGCAAGCGTTCATCGGGTGTTCTTTGTCGGCTTCGGCCTTCTTCTCGAATACCCATAAAACCAACTGGCTCATAAAGGGCTTCTTCGCCGCGTTTGAGCAAACGCGCCACATCGGAGCTGAGTTTGCTGTACTGAACCTCCACACTGCGTGACACCAGCAATTGCAGAAAGGCTTGTGGGCTGAGTGCTGCCAGTTGCGTTGGCGTCATCGAACTGCCGTTGGTGGCGGGGCTGGAGTCCGGGATGACTTGTGCCATGGCACAAGTGCAGCCAAGCAGTGTCAGACTGAAAAGCGACTTATTCAGCCACAGGCCGTATGTCATTTGCGTATCGCCGTTACTGTGAACTGGCCATTGAAATTGTTTTTCATTGATTGAAATGGCTCATGGATTACTCCGCAGGTGAAATGACCGGACGACAAATGCAGCGCGCCTAAAGAACGAGCAGTTAGTTCACAAGCAATCGCAAAATTGCCCCGGTGCTGTTACACAACTGAGTCGAATAAAGTGATTTGAATTCGACACAGCGCGAAACCGGGGCAATTTTGTGCAAACCATCTAGCAGACACAAGTGGCTGCAAGTGATGGTTTGGACAATTATGCCGACTTGGCCGCGGCAGTCTTTTCGTCTTGCAATTTAACCAGACGTTCTGTTTGTGCCAGAGAAATCAAATGGGCATACAAGGGAGCCAGGTAGCTTTTGTTTTTGATTTCCAGGAAGCGTTCATCAGACAGGTTGTTCAGCCGTTCTTCATTGACCACGTAGCAGCCAGAGATATTTTTGACCTTGTCGTTGTCGCGCACGCGCATGTTCAGGGGTGTGAACATGTTGTTTTCAGAGAGAAATTTGCAAAAACTGTTGGTCAGGGTGTCCATTTGCTGGAGCTCACCCAGGTAACGCTTGACATTTTCAATCACTTGTGTGGGCTCACCCTTGTCGTCAAAAAGTGCTGCACCTTCGGTATCACTGACCAAATCGCTGGCTTCGTCAAGGCACACGACATAGTTGTCTTCTTTGCCGGTGGGGGTCAAGGCAAACGGGTAGCGGCGGATGATGGCTGGAACATAGGATGCCTGCCATTTGCCATTGGCATCGACAAACAGGTTTTCGCCGGCGTTGAGCCCCATCAGCGCGATCGGGCGAAACATGTCTTTTTCTTTGTCTTCTAAAAAGACGATCGGGAAAATAGAAGCTGCCCGAGCAAACTCGTGCATCGTCACATAGGCGATATGAAATTTTGATGCGAAATCAAAGCTGGAAATGTCTTTGATTTTTTTGTTGGCATGACGATCTTTGTTGACGGGAACTACTTGTTGAAACACGACTGCGACTCCTGCGGTTGTAAATTGATTGATGAGTTGGACGCAACTCAGGTACGGATACTATCAGTAGGATGAACACACTTCTGAAGGAATAATGATACACGAGCTATGAGAACCTTGCTGAGCGCAGTGGTGCGCAAGAAGATGGAATCCCCCCCCCAATGCTGCGGGCAACTTAGCACTATCCAGCTTAGGATGTTAAGAATTACTTAATCTGATCAAAATACATTACCCTCTCTTGAACAAAGCCGTAAAACCCGTTTGGTGCCGTTTGGCCTAAGGCATTATTGCCAAGCTCGATCATTTTTTCTGAAGGATAACTATGTCCTGCTCTTCTACTTTCATCAAATTCGCATTGTTGGCCGTGCTGGGATTGGGCTGCATGCAAACCGCCGTAGCTGACGATGATGAGGGTGGTTCCTGGTGGAAGTGGGGCAAGAGCGGCCGCAGTGAAGGTGGAAAAAACCGCAATGAAGGCAATGGCGGCAACGCTGGTGGCATGCTGGCCGCTGCACCGTCGCAGTTTCAAAAAGAGTGCGCTTCTTGTCATATGGCCTATCCGGCCGGTCTGCTTCCAGCTGGTTCCTGGCAGCATCTGATGGCAAATTTGAGTCAGCATTTTGGCAGCGATGCCTCGCTGGATGCGGCCAGCACCAACGTCATTACCCAGTATCTGACAAGCCACTCGGGAACCTATAAACGCGTGAACGAAATGCCCTCACATGATCGCATTACCCAGTCGTATTGGTTTAGTCGCAAGCACGACAAAGAAATTGCGGCCAGTGTTTGGAGTCGCGCTTCCATCGGAAGTCGCTCCAACTGTGTGGCCTGTCATCAGGGTGCGGAACAGGGCAACTTTAACGAGCACAGTGTTCGTATTCCCAATTAAGCCATGCGTCAAAACAGCAAAATATTGGTGTGGGATGCACCCACGCGGGTGTTTCATTGGATGCTGGCATTTTGTTTTGCCGGGGCCTATGTGACCTCCGAAAGTGATCGATGGTTGGGGGTGCACCTGACGCTGGGGTACACCATGGTCGGTTTGGTTGCGTTTCGGTTGGTGTGGGGCTTGGTCGGCACGCGATACGCCCGGTTTTCGAGTTTCATTCGCGGGCCAGCGGCTGTCACGCGATATGCTGCGTCCATGATTGGTGGTCTTTCGGAGAAACATGTGGGTCACAACCCGCTGGGTGCGGTCTCGATCGTCCTGATGCTAGCGCTCACTTTGGCGGTGGTTTACACCGGCTGGGTGACGATCAATGGAGGCGCACATTTGCTGAAAGAGCTGCATGAAGGCGCTGCCGGTTTGATGTTGGCAATCGTGGTTGTGCATGTTGCCGCTGTTTTGCTGAGCAGTCTGATGCAGGGCGAAAATTTGCCAAGATCGATGCTTAGCGGCATGAAAGAAGGGCGCAATTCAGATGGTATTCGCTGGTCTTGGTGGCCGCTTGCCGTGGTCATTGTGGCCTGTGTTCTGGGTTTTTGGTTTTTGCAGGCGCAGAGTCCAACACCCATTGGTGCGGGTGGTGGGGAAGGTGACTGGCAGCAGGGCGGGGGTAAGCACAACAGTAAGCACAATCGACAGCGTTTTGGCGGTGATGATGATTAGTCTGGCTAGTCGATCCTATTTTTAAGGTCTTTTATGCGAATTTTGCTGGCTGAAGACGATCCCATGTTGGGTGATGGACTGCGTGCTGGTTTGCGCCAGCAAGGCTTTCAGGTCGATTGGGTGCGCGATGGCATGGCTGCTGAGCGTGAAATCGCGACGGGTGATTATCAGGCTGCCGTGCTTGACCTAGGGCTTCCGCTAAAAGATGGACTCAACGTGCTAATGGCACTGCGAAGCAAAAAAATTGCAACGCCAATTTTGGTACTCACTGCACGCGATACCGTGCCAGACCGTATCAAAGGCCTTGATTTGGGAGCCGATGATTACGTGCTCAAACCGGTTGATTTGTATGAATTGGGCGCACGCTTACGCTCGCTGGTGCGCCGCTCGCATGGGCAAACGCAAGAGGTGCTGAGTTGCGGCGTTTTGCAGCTAAACCCATCGGCACGACTGGTCACGCTCGATGCGCAAGCGGTGACCTTGTCAACCCGAGAGTTTGATTTGCTGCACGTGCTGCTGCTGAATGTGGGGCGGGTGTTGTCGCGCGAGCAGCTCGAGCAGCAGCTCTACAGTTGGGGCCACGAAGTGGAAAGTAATGCGGTGGAGGTTCATATTCACCACTTGCGCAAAAAGCTGCGTGCTGATTTGATCCAGACAGTGCGTGGCATCGGCTACACCATGCTGCGCCCAGCGGGCTAAATGCGTTTGGCTATGCAGCTGCTGTCTTCCATCAAATCACTGCAAACGCGTCTGCTCTCGTTGCTGCTGCTGTTGGTGACCTTGGTTTGGCTTTGCGCGGCTATTCTGACCTGGATCGATACCAGTGACGAACTTGATGAACTGCTCGATGGGCATTTGGCACAGTCTGCGGCGCTGCTGGTAGCCCAGCAAACCGGGCACGGCACTGAGCATATGCCCGATAAGCCGAATCAAGTCCACTCGAGTGATCATGTTGAAGATGCACCTTCGTTGCACAAATATGCTCCCGGTGTGGCGTTTCAGGTGTTTCACGAAGGCAAACTTACCTTGAGTTCGGCTAACGCAGGCGAGGTGCCCATGTCGCAAAAAAATCGCGGCTTTTCAACGGTGCGCTTGGCCGATAAAGTTCAGTGGCGCGTATTTGGTGCTGAGGGTAGCGAGGGCGATGTGCAAGTGTTTGTGGGGGAGCAGGTCAAGTCACGCGATTCGATTTTGTGGGCTGTTCTCAAGGGTGTGGTGATGCCGCTGATTTATGCCTTGCCGCTGCTCGCGGTGGTGGGCTGGTTTGCTGTGCGTCAGGGTTTGGCGCCACTGCGCTTGCTAAGCCGAGCCTTGGCTCTGCGCCAGCCGCAGGCACTGGAATCGGTCGTTTTGAAAGATATCCCCTCTGAAATTGAGCCTGTCGTGCAGTCGCTCAATGCACTGTTTGAGCGAATACAGAGCATGATGGCGTCCGAGCGGCGTTTCACAGCCGATGCGGCTCACGAGTTGCGCACGCCGATTGCCGCCATTCGAACTCAGGCACAAGTGGCATTGGCAGCTGGCAATGACAAGGCCACGCGGGAGCATGCATTGCAATACACACTGGCTGGTTGTGACAGGGCCATTCATTTGGTTGAGCAGTTATTGACTTTGTCGCGACTCGAATCGTCCATGAATTTGGCTCCCAGTGGGCTGCTTGAGATGACCACATTGGTGCAGCGGGTGGCTGCCGACTTGGCCTTGGCGGCTTTAGGGCGCGGGCAAGATTTGGAGCTACAGGCAGCCGAACCGCTCTGGATTGCTGCAGACGAAATGCTCACCAGCGTGCTGGTTCGCAATTTGCTCGACAACGCCATGCGTTACAGCCCCAGGGGGGCCAGAGTGGCGATTCAAGTGATGCGACTTGACGGGCAGGTTGTGTTGCAAGTGCAAGACAGCGGGCCTGGGTTGTCGGAGCCAGAGATGCTGCGCCTGGGCGAGCGTTTTTATCGTGTTTTGGGCAGCGAGCAAAGTGGCAGTGGTTTGGGCTGGTCGATTGTGCGGCGCATTGCTGCGGTCTATCAGGCACAAGTTACAGTGAGTCGATCTGAAGAACTTGGAGGACTTCGCGTTAAAGTCTGCTGGCGCGCGGCTGCCGCCTCGTAGAATTGCGCTTTTGCGTGTGAACGCGCACTATTTTGAAGGACTAACCGATGAGCCCGCTACCCCCTGCATTGTCTGATCGCGATGGAAAAATCTGGATGGATGGCCAGCTGGTGGAGTGGCGCGATGCCAAGATTCACGTGCTGACGCACACCTTGCACTATGGTTGTGGTGTGTTTGAAGGCGTACGAGCCTACAACACAGCGCAAGGCACAGCGATTTTCAGGCTCGAAGAGCATACCCAGCGCTTGCTTAACAGCGCCAAGATATTGCGCATGTCGATTCCGTTTAGCAAAGAGCAAATCATGCAGGCGCAAATCGACGTGGTGCGCGAGAACAAGCTGGAGTCGTGCTACTTGCGCCCCTTGAGCTGGATCGGTGACCGCAAGCTGGGCATCAGCCCCAAGGGCAACACCATTCACCTGATGGTGGCGGCCTGGCCCTGGGGTGCGTACTTGGGTGAGGACGGCATGCAGCGTGGCATTCGGGTGAAGATTTCGAGCTACACGCGCCATCATGTCAACATCACCATGACGCAGGCTAAAGCCGTAAGCAACTACACCAATTCGATTCTGGCCAACATGGAAGCCATGGATGACGGCTACGACGAAGCCATGTTGCTCGATGCATCCGGTTTTGTCAGCGAAGGTGCAGGCGAAAACCTTTTTGTTATCAAAGACGGCGTGGTTTACACGCCAGACCTGTCCGCTGGCGCTTTGAACGGCATTACGCGCAACACGGTTTTGCATATCTGCAAAGACCTGGGGCTGGAGCTGGTGCAAAAGCGCATCACCCGTGACGAGGTTTATATCTGTGATGAAGCCTTTTTTACCGGCACAGCGGCTGAAGTAACGCCTATTCGTGAACTTGATCGCATCACGCTAGGCTGCGGTAGCCGCGGCCCAATCACCGAAAAAATTCAATCGGCGTTTTTTGACATCGTCAACGGACGCAACCCAAAATATGCCCATTGGCTGACGCAAGTTATTTAACGGAACCTGTCATGAAGAACTCGACTATAGAACTCCTGTCCAAAGACCTTAACCACCAGGGTGGCGTGTTCTGCCCCAGCGAAAAGGCCGACATGACGCTCTGGAATAGCCATCCCAAGGTGTATCTGGACGTTGGCCACACCGGTCAGGCCAAATGCCCGTATTGCGGCACGCTCTATCAGCTCAAAGAAGGCGAGCATTTTCACGGCCATTAATTGGGGTCAGATTCCAATTATTTTCAGTCCTTGAACGATTTGACCCGCTCGCTCGTCATTGCGCCGCAGTGGATTGGCGATGCGGTGATGACAGAGCCCTTGTTGCGGCGCCTGGCTGACCGTGGTGAGCGGCTGAGTGTTGGTGCACTGCCCTGGGTCGCCCCGATTTATCGGGCGATGCCTCAGGTTGCCGAGGTGATTGAATTCCCGTTTGCGCATGGTGGCTTGCAATGGCAGGCTCGGCGCGCGCTGGCACAACAACTGCGCGGACGCTTTGATGCGTCCTATGTCTGCCCGAACTCCATCAAAAGTTCGCTGCTGCCCTGGCTTGCGGGGATTCCAAAGCGCATCGGCTATTCTGGTGAGCAGCGATTTGGTTTGTTGACGCAGCGTTTGCCCAACCCTGCCAAGGAGTTGCGCCCATCCATGGTGGCGTTTTACTCGGCTTTGAGTGGTGAAATGGATATTGATTTGGATCGACCTCGATTGCAGGTTGATGCTCGAGAAATCGCTGCCACGCTGCTGAAGCTGGATTTGCGTCAGCAAAGCTTTCACGTGTTTGCGCCAGGCGCAGAATATGGCCCAGCCAAACGCTGGCCAAGCAGCCATTTTGCCGAATTGGCTTTGCAGTTGGATTTGCCGGTGTTACTGCTGGGCTCTGCCAAAGAGTCGGCACTCTGCGCAGAAATCGCTGATCCGGTGAATCGGCAGCGTCCTGGGCATTGTTTGAATTTGTCCGGGAAAACAACCCTCACGCAAGCCATGCAGGTGATAGCCGCTTGCAAGAGTATCGTCTCGAACGACTCCGGCCTGATGCATGTGGCGGCAGGGTTGGGTGTGCGGCAGGTGGCTATTTTTGGCTCTAGCAGCCCGTTGCACACACCACCGCTGAATCAGAATGCCCGTGTTTTTTGGCTAAAGAATAATCCGCACTATCAGCCAGCCTTGGTTTGCGCCCCTTGTTTTGAACGGATTTGCCCACTCGGGCACATGCGCTGCCTGAACGATATCC
This sequence comes from uncultured beta proteobacterium, assembly GCA_903930255.1. Classification (GTDB taxonomy): domain Bacteria; phylum Pseudomonadota; class Gammaproteobacteria; order Burkholderiales; family Burkholderiaceae_C; genus Rhodoferax. Next base: position 1,420 of record CAIYYA010000087.1, on the reverse strand, counting down.
GTGCGAACGATGTACTATTATTTCTGTAGCTTTCCGCGCTTGATGAATAAGCGCTGAAAGGCAATATAGCCAAAAAAGAAGCCACCCAAAGGTGGCTTTTAAGTGTTCTTCATTGCAAAGAACTTCGTTGGAAAACTTCACGCAAACTCAGGTTACAAAATTTGAAAACTTGAAAAAGCGTTGCAAGACTGGGTGACAGCAGCTAAGTGCAGACTTTAGTGGCATCCATTCACTTTGAGAACTACCCGACAGTGTAGTTTTTGAACTTTATTTTCACAAACGTCGGGCAATCCAGTGATCAACCGACAGTTTGCCTGGCCCGTGCACCATCAAATACAGCAGCAAGGCTGCCCAGGTGCCGTGGGTGGGGTAGGCATCTGGGTAAACCAGCAATTGGATTGTCATCGTCATGCCAAGTAAACCCAAGGCCGACAGACGGGTGGCAAAACCGAGCAGGATCAGAATCGGCAGGATGTGCTCAGCTAGCGCGGCCAGGGTGGCGGCGATTTCTGGCGCAATCAACGGCAAATGGTATTCGTCCCTGAACAAATCCACCACCGAGTCTGACAAGCGTGGCCAGCCCAAAATGAATTCCCGATTGACGATGTCAACAGCAAACCCTTGAATCTTGGTCTGGCCAGACTTCCAAAATACCGCTGCGATAGAAAAGCGTGCAAGCAAAGCCAATAATGTGTTGGGAATGCGCTCAGCCAAGCTAATGCACTGCCGAATCAGCCCCCTTAGCAAGCCCACATCAGCCGTGGTGTTGGCACTCAGTTTGTCATTGGAAATTGTCATGGTGGTTGTTTTCAGTGAATGGGTGCTTGGTTGAACTGTATGCAGTGAGTCGTTGCCGCAGCCGGATTCTTACACTTGAGCTGAATAAAGATTGGCTGTGATTGAATTTTCCAATCACCTGACACGGGCGGTTTTTAGCATTTATCTGGGATTGAATGCGAATGGACTTCCCACTTCCAGGCGACTGCAGCTAGAACGCTGGGTTGACTATTCAGCCAATGGCAAGGGTCAGTGCCAAGTCCGCCTGGTTTGTGAAAAATGCACAGACGGCGCAGTGGCAAACTGTGTGATGCTAACTGCTGGAAGCTTATTGCTCCGGCTCGATTAAGTTTGAACCGTACGCCCAAGCTTCGGATTGCCAGCACAAAGACTGTATGGCTCCCACGACGTTGAGATGGTTGATTACCACTGATTTGTTATTTGCTGAGGAAGCATGATGATAAAAAATGGAATGCGCGCCACCCAAAATTGATCCAGAAATTAATCGAGTCGTCAGCGATGCTTTGCTGGCAGAAACCCAAATTGAAATCATTTACGACAGCATGCAAAGTGGCAAGGGTAAATCGGTGAACATTCATCCGCATGCTTTGATCCACCGGGGGCAGATGTCGTATTTGGTGGG
>CAIYYA010000086.1 GCA_903930255.1 uncultured beta proteobacterium | reverse complement strand
GCTTCAGTTAAGCCAGAATTAGCCTTGATGGTGATCTTGTTTTCTTTGCCTGTGCCCTTGTCTTTGGCTCCCACATGCAAAATGCCGTTGGCATCAATGTCAAACGACACTTCGATTTGTGGTGTGCCGCGCGATGCAGGTGGAATACCCTCAAGGTTAAATTCCCCTAGCATTTTGTTCCCGGCTGCAATTTCTCGTTCGCCCTGGAAGACTTTGATGGTCACTGCAGGTTGGTTGTCATCAGCGGTTGAGAATGTTTGTGCAAACTTGGTTGGAATCGTTGTATTTTTTGTGATCATTTTGGTCATCACACCACCCAGGGTTTCAATGCCCAGACTCAATGGCGTGACGTCCAAAAGCAGCACATCTTTGCGATCGCCTGATAAAACCTGACCTTGAATGGCTGCACCAACAGCGACAGCTTCATCCGGGTTAACGTCCTTGCGAGGTTCTTTTCCAAACAGTTCTTTAACTTTTTCCTGCACTTTGGGCATGCGCGTCATACCGCCAACCAAGATCACATCATGAATATCGGCAACATTAACACCTGCATCTTTTATAGCGGTGCGGCAAGGGGCTATGGTTCGTTCAATCAGTTCTTCAACTAAAGACTCCAGCTTGGCACGGGTCAGTTTGATGTTCAGGTGTTTCGGGCCTGAGGCATCTGCAGTGACATAAGGTAAGTTGATGTCGGTTTGGGCACTGCTGGAAAGCTCGATTTTGGCTTTTTCAGCAGCCTCTTTAAGGCGCTGCAGTGCCAGCACATCTTTGCTAAGGTCAACGCCTTGATCCTTCTTGAACTCGGCAATGATGAAATCAATGATGCGTTGGTCAAAGTCTTCACCGCCCAAAAAGGTATCGCCATTGGTGGAAAGCACCTCAAACTGCTTTTCGCCGTCGACATCGGCAATTTCAATAATAGAGACATCAAACGTGCCTCCACCGAGGTCATAAACTGCTATTTTGCGATCGCCCTTCTCGTTTTTGTCCATGCCGAAAGCCAGAGCTGCCGCGGTGGGTTCGTTGATGATGCGTTTTACATCGAGACCCGCAATGCGACCCGCATCTTTGGTCGCCTGGCGCTGCGCATCGTTGAAATAAGCGGGCACGGTGATAACGGCTTCGGTGACAGCTTCGCCAAGATAGTCCTCGGCGGTTTTTTTCATCTTGCGCAAAACATCGGCGCTGATTTGTTGTGGCGCCATGCGGTTACCGCGCACTTCGACCCATGCGTCACCGTTGTCGGCAGCAGCAATTTTGTAAGGCATCAAATCAATGTCTTTTTGCACTTCTTTTTCGGTGAACTTACGACCAATCAGGCGCTTAACGGCGTAAAGCGTATTTTTCGGGTTGGTAACCGCCTGTCGTTTGGCGGATGCACCAACCAACACTTCGCCGTCTTCTTGGTAGGCAATGATGGACGGGGTTGTACGAGCGCCTTCAGCGTTTTCGATCACTTTGGGCGTATTGCCTTCCATGATGGCAACACAGCTGTTAGTGGTGCCCAGATCAATACCAATGATTCTTCCCATGATGTTTCCTTAAGAGGTGTAAATTTCGATGCGTTTAACTTGGCGGTGACCTGATATTTTTCAAGTCAGTGCGGTGACTTATTTTGGTGCTGAGACCGTTACCAAGGCGGGTCGCAGGATGCGATCTGAAATCAAATAGCCTTTTTGCAACACCGAAACAACCGTGTTGGTTTCTTGCTCGCTGGGCACCATACTGATAGCCTGATGCAAATGGGGGTCGAATTTGGTGCTTGCCGCAGGGTTGATGGCCAGCACTTTATTGCGTTCGAGAGCCGCCAGCAATTGTCGCAAGGTAGCCTGAGCACCTTCACGAATTTGTTCGATGGTGGCGTCCTTGATGTTCAAGCCGGCTTCAAGGCTGTCAACAACCGGCAACAAACTATCCGCAAAGCCTTCAACGGCAAATTTACGGGCTTTTGAAATCTCATCTTCTGCGCGTCGTCGAGCGTTTTCAGCATCGGCTTTGGCGCGCAAAAATTGATCAGCGAGATCCGCACTTTTAAGTTGTAAATCAGCCAAATCAGCTTGGGCTTGAGCCAGTGCCTCGGCTTCAAAATTGGCGACCATTGAGCTCAATGAGTCAGCGGTAACGGTTTGTTCGGTGCTTTTTGGGGTCGAATCAGACATGCGTGGGTGCAAAAATGAAAAAAGATGCCTCAAGATAGGGGTGCGTCAGCGCAATTCAAGAGGCTGTTATAAAATTAGCCGAGCTCACTGGCGACTAAATGGTCGCTGGCTCGGCCGATGTGCTGGACAGATCAGCTGTGCGAGCCCTGATCTCAGGAGACTGCAAGGAGTTCCACGTCAAATTTGAGTGTTGCGTTGGGCGGAATGACACCACCGGCACCGCGCGCTCCATAGCCCATGGCGCTGGGGATGATGAGGGTGCGCGCACCGCCGACACGCATCCCTGAAAAACCTTCGTCCCAACCCCGAATGACCATGCCCGCGCCTAGTTTGAAAACAAACGGGTCACCTCGGTCTTTGCTTGAATCAAATTTTTTCCCTTGTTGGCCATCGTTGTAAAGCCATCCGGTGTAATGCACAGTAATTTGTTGACCAGCACTTGCCAGTTCGCCTGTGCCGACAGTTGTGTCTAGAATTTCGAGTGATGATGGGTTGCTGCTCATGGCATGGATAGGTTAATTCGATTGAAAACAGGCGTGTTAGGCGGCTTTTTTGCTTTGGCTGCTGGCCCATTTGCTGGAAAAAGCGGATAAATCACCCATGCGTTTGAGCAAATCTGCACCCAAAGGGGTGACAAAGTAGCCAACGGTTCCTTTGTCGTCTTTTCCGTGGTCCATCAAACTAGCACTGCGCAACTCTTTGATTCGGGTGTTCAGCGTGTTTGGAGTGATCAAGCCAACGCTGTCTTGCAAAAGCCGAAAGGTTTGTGCGTGACCATCTTTCAAGGCCCATAAAACGCGAATGGCGTAGCGGGACTCCAGCAAACTCAATAACTGACCAATCGCAGCGTTATCTTTTGAACTCATGGGGGTAAATCTCCTTGGACTATGCAAACTTGGCGGGAAGCAGATTGCAAACGTGTTAAAAATCAAGTGTTCGCAAAAAAGCAAAACTAAGACACGTCTAAACTATATCGCAAATTGTTGTAGCGCTACAGGTTTCATAGTAAGAAAATGCAATAAATAGTCGCTTGCAATGTTTTGCAGCAAGCAATTTATCAAGTTTGGAGATTTAACCATGGTCAATTTTGAGCAAGTACATAACTACTACGAACGTTTGGTCTTTGAGGATGTTGCCAGAATGTCTGATGCCTATCCGGATTACAGCGTCGATATGCTGGCGGATGTTGCGTGTGTCGCGCTCAATCGCGTGCCAGCACGGTACGTCAGGCACGACGTCGATTTGATGTTTTATCTGACGGAGAAAGAACGCGTTGCCATTGAAGAGTCACTGCGTGAAGCGCTCAGTTTTGCCTTTGAATTTGTCCGTCAAAGGCACTTGAAACGCAACTTGGCTTGAAACAATACAAAAGAGGGGTTGACGAGCCTTGACCCCGGCACTGGCTCCACAGTTAGGGCTGCTTGGTTCCCCACCTGACCCGGTTGGCCGCTTTACCATGCGGGAAGGCCCGTCAGTGCGGATTGTAAGGGAAGGTCGCATCGGCTTGAAGGACTCGTAGAATCAGCGCCCATGTCTTATCTAGTTCTCGCCCGTAAATACCGACCCCGTAACTTCACCGAGATGGTCGGGCAAGACCACGTTGTACAGGCGCTGACCAATGCGCTGACCACGCAGCGTTTGCACCATGCTTACATGTTCACTGGCACGCGCGGTGTAGGCAAAACCACGGTGTCGCGCATTTTGGCCAAGTCACTCAATTGTCAGGGGCCGGATGGGCAAGGCACAATTACCGCTACCCCTTGTGGCGTATGCCAAGCATGCATTGATATTGATAGCGGTCGATTTGTTGACTACACCGAACTAGATGCCGCATCAAATCGGGGCGTAGACGAGGTTCAATCGCTGCTTGAGCAAGCGGTTTACAAGCCCGTGCAGGGGCGCTTCAAGGTTTTTATGATCGACGAAGTGCATATGCTGACTGGACATGCTTTTAACGCCATGCTGAAAACGCTTGAAGAGCCACCCGAGTATCTCAAGTTTGTTCTTGCCACTACCGATCCGCAAAAAGTTCCGGTTACGGTGTTGTCGCGCTGCCTGCAGTTTGGCTTGCGACCGATGGCACCTGAGACCATTCGGGAGCATTTGCAAAAAGTTCTGCAAATAGAGCAGGTTCAGGCCGATGTGGCTGCATTACGCTTGCTGGCACGCGCAGCCCGGGGTTCTATGCGCGATGCATTGAGCTTGACTGACCAAGCTATCGCCTTTGGTTCAGGGTGCCTGCAAGAAACCAACGTGCGCCAAATGCTGGGCAGCGTGGACCGTTCGCATGTTTTTAATTTACTTCAGGCGTTAGCGCAAGGCGATGGCAAAACGGTCGTCGACACGATAGACGCGTTGCGCACCCATGGCCTGAGCGCGGCCTCGACGCTTGAAGAAATGTGCATTGTGCTGCAGCGCATGGCTGTGTTGCAAGCGGTTCCCGCTACTGCCGTGGACGAAACAGATGCCGAAACACAGGGCATCCAACAGTTGGCAGATTGGATGCCAGCCGACGAAACTCAGCTTCTTTACAGCATCTGCCTGCATGGGCGCAGTGAGCTGGGTTTGGCACCGGATGAATACGCAGCGCTCACCATGGTCTTGTTGCGCTTGTTGGCTTTCAAGCCTGCCGGAGCCGCGCGTTCAGCGGTTGAAAAAAAAACACTGAAAATTGTCACGCCCCTGCCAATTGAAGCAACATTGCCACCCAAGCGCACGCTAGAGTCATCGCAAGTGCTGCGCTTGCCGGTGCGCGAAACCTCTGCCTTCCCCACAAAAAATGAAGTACAAAAAAGCCCTCTAGAGCAATCTGATAAAGCGCAAGTAGCTATTAATATTGAAGCACTTCCTGTGCATGTGCAAGCTGCCACCAAGCGTGAAGAAGCAGCGCCAAGCACGACCTTGCAGACCAGCAGCGAAGGTGATTTTTGGTTTGCTGTGGTGCAGTCGCTAACGAGCAGTCAGTCCATTGCGGGCATGGTGCGTGAATTGGCTTTGCAGTCGCAGTTGATAGCTCGCGACAGTGAGCAGTGGCTCTTGCGCATAGAGCGTGAGTCACTGAACCAAAGCAGTAGCCGAACCCGCTTGTGCGCAGCTCTAGACGCCGCCGGATTTGCGGTTCAGCTGGTTTTTGAGCTTGGTCGGGTGCTTGATAGCCCAGCCAAACGGTTAGCGGCAGCGACAGCAGAGCGCCAGTTGTTGGCTGAAAAAATCGTCTTCGATGACACCTTGGTGCAATCCATGATGCGTGATTTTGGGGCGAAAATCGTCCCCGGCAGTATTCGACCGCTGTAGTTAACGCTTTACCAATTCATTACTCATTAGGAATTCACATGTTCAACAAAGGACAACTTGCCGGACTCATGAAGCAGGCTCAGGCTATGCAAGACAACATGAAGAAAGCCCAAGATGAGCTTGGCTCGATCGAGGTCACAGGCGAGTCGGGCGCTGGTTTGGTCAGGGTCATCATGACATGCAAACACGAAGTGCGTCGCGTGACGGTCGATCCGAGCTTGCTGGCTGACGACAAAGACATGCTCGAAGACCTGGTAGCTGCAGCCTTTAATGCTGCAGTTCGCAAAGCCGAAGAAACCTCGCAAGCCAAGATGGGCAAGCTCACCGCTGGCATGCCCGGTTTGCCTGGTGGCATGAAGTTTCCTTTCTGACGCGCCAAAAATCGCCGCATGTCCAGCTCTAACGCGCTTGAGGCACTGATTCAAGCGCTGCGTCGCTTGCCTGGGGTGGGTGTCAAATCGGCGCAGCGCATGGCCTTCCATTTGTTGCAACACGATCGGGGTGGCGCGCAAACCTTGTCCTTGGCATTGGCGCAAGCAGTGAAAAATATTCTGCATTGCGAGCGTTGCCATACATTTTCTGAAGCGATCGTGTGCTCAACTTGTCTGGATGCAAGACGCGATGCCAGCAAATTGTGTGTGGTGGAAACACCCGCTGATCAGGCGGCTTTGGAGCGCACAGGTGCCTACCGTGGGCTCTATTTTGTGCTGATGGGCAAGCTCAGTCCGCTCGATGGTGTGGGTCCGCATGACATCGGATTTAAAAAACTGTTTCAGCGCGCCTGCGATGGCTGCGTGCAAGAAGTCATTCTGGCAACAAATTTCACTGCTGAAGGAGAGGTGACGGCGCACGTCATCAGCGAAGGACTCAAACCGCATGGATTGCGGTTAACCCGCCTGGCGCGAGGTGTGCCGGTCGGCAGTGAGCTCGAATACGTCGATTTAGGCACAATCGCCCACGCCCTGGCAGATCGCCGCTAATCGACTTGCATCGATAAATTAGGACGGCTTTATTTGCGCGCCACTCGGGTCACACGGGGAGCGGGTTTTTTGGCTGTGCTGGTTTTTGCGGGGGGACGTGGTGTGACTGCCAAAAATAGCACCACCGACTGTCCCGGTTTGAAGCTGGCGCTGGTTGACAGTTTGTTCCATTGGGCCAGGTCTTGCACGCTGACCCGGTAGCGTTGAGCCATGCTCGTCACATTGTCTTTTTTGCCAGCTTTGACGACGCTTCGTTTTAAAACAATTTCAGGCGCCAATGCCAAATAACCGCTATCGGCAACGCGTTCGGTCACATCTTTGTTCAGTCCGGCAGAGCGGCGCACCAACAGCGTTGAACCGGCCTTGATGAGCATGCGCGGCGGGACTTGATTCACGCTGCGCAGTTCAGTTTCGCTCATGCCGACTCGTTTGGCAATCTCAGTCGGGTTCAGTGTGCTTGGCGCAATCCAGGCAGTCCAGTTGGCAAGCCGGTCGCCGGTAAACGCCTCCAGGTTGCTTTGAAATCGTTCTGCGTTGTCCCAGGGGAGCAAAATTTGTGCATTGCCTGCCGCTAGCAAAACCGGTTTGGTGCTGGATGGGTTGAGCGCTCGAAAATCATCCAGTGACACCTCAGCCAGTTTGGCCGCTATGGCCACATCAATATCGCGCCGAATATCAACGCTTTGGAAATAAGGGTGATTCTGAATTTCTGCCAGTTTGATACGAAACGATTGTGGATTGGCGACGATGTTTTTAACGGCCTGAAGTTTTGGCACATAAAAACGTGTTTCCATTGGCATCGCCAGATCCGGGTAGGCTGTGCTGGTGCCGGCTTTATTGGCTTTGTCAATGGCGCGCTTGACGCTGCCTTCACCCCAGTTGTAGGCGGCCAGTGCCAGATGCCAGTCGCCAAACATGCCATAGAGTTTTTGCATATAGTCCAGCGCGGCACGCGTAGAAGCTTGCACATCGCGTCGATCGTCGCGAAACATGTTTTGTTTAAGCTCAAATGTTTTTCCGGTCGCCGGCATGAATTGCCACATACCGGCAGCTTTGGCACTTGACACTGCTTGTGGATTAAAGGCGCTTTCAATGAACGGCAGCAAGGCTAGTTCACTGGGCATATTGCGCCGCTCCAGTTCTTCCACGATATAAAAAAGATACTTACGTCCGCGCTCCGTCATGCGATCGACGTAATCGGCGCGGCTGCTATACCAAAGTTCTCGCTCGCGCACCAGATCGGTGTCGAGGTCTGGCATGGCAAAACCACGCCGAATGCGTTCCCAAATATCGGCTGGAGGTGTCAGTGCGTGAACCGCGTGCGCGTGTAATTGGCCTGTGGCTAGTGGCTTTAGCCCAGGCATCGGATAGACCTCGCGCGGGTTTGTTGCACCGATGCGTGAAACGGGTTTGCTAGCGGGCGAGCCAACAGAACTCTGCTCCGACACGGGTGTGGCGTGTGTGCCAAGCTGCTCTAGACTGGCGCAGCCGCCCACCAGCAGGCTGAACAGGCTCAGCCAAGCGACAAGAAACAATCTCAAAACTGGTCTCTCCAGCGGCGCAGAGCAGCAAAAATAGAAACCGGGTCGCAGGCACTGGCATCAAACGTCTGCACAGCAGCGATTACGCCAGGCAAATGCGTTCGCAAAAATGGATTAACCGCATTTTCGAGAGCCATGTTCGAGGGCAGAGTGGGCTGATTTTGCTTGCGCAACTCGCGCACGCGCACTGTGTAGGCTTGCAACGCCAGGTTATCGGGTTCAATCAGCTGGGCAAAACGCAAGCTGTTTTGCGTGTATTCATGCGCGCAACAAACGCGGGTGTCTGCAGGCAAGGCCGATAAACGTGTCAAAGACTGCAGCATTTGTTCTGGCGTACCTTCAAACAAGCGCCCACAACCCGCACTAAACAACGTGTCGCCACAAAAGAGCACTGGCTCAGCATGTTCGATCGCTGCAAAATAAGCAAGATGACCAGCCGTGTGGCCGCTCACATGCAGCACCTCAAAATGCAAGCCCAATGCGCTCAGCTTCGCGCCGTCTTGCAAGCGCACGACAGGCTCTGGCAGGTCTTCGCGCTCAGGGCCATAAACCAGAGCGCCCGTTGCTTGTCTCAGGGCATCCACGCCACCGATATGGTCGGCATGGTGATGCGTGACTAGAATCGCGTCGAGCTTGAGCTCCAGGCGTTGCAATGCGGCCATAACGGCGCGTGCATCGCCCGGATCAACCACCAATGCGCGGCCTTCGTGGTGCAGCATCCAGATGTAGTTGTCGTTGAAAGCAGGTATTGGAATCAAATTCATGGCTGGTCAAATTATAGAGATGCATGATTGGCTGGCGACGCCACCTGGCGCTTATCTGCTGCAGTGGGAACATGCACAAATGGCCGAAACTTTGGCCAATGTGTTCGGTTTTCACGCCTTGCAGTTGGGATTGCCCGAATTAGACGCATTGGGCAGCAATCGCATGCCCCATCGCTGGCTTGCCACCCACTCTTGGCGCGATCCTGCGCAGCCTGCCGCACAGCTGCAACAGCATCACTTGATTTGTGATTTTTCAGCTTTGCCTTTTTCCGCCAACAGCCTAGACCTCGTGGTGCTGCCGCACGCTCTGGAGCTAACCCCTGACCCCCATGGTGCCTTGCGCGAAGTGGAGCGGGTATTGGTGCCGGGTGGTCGGGTGGCCATTTGTGGATTTAACCCTTTGAGTCTGTGGGGCTTGTGCCAGCGCCGGTCTCATCTTTATCAGCGCTTGGGTTTTTCGCAATTGTTTTTACCCGATGCCGGTGAGTTCATTGGTTACTTGCGGCTGCGCGACTGGTTGAGACTGTTGGGGCTTGATGTCGAAAAAGGCAGTTTTGGCTGCTATCGACCGGCTTTTAAAAGCGCCCATTGGTTGCAGCAATTTGCCTGGATGGATCAAGTGGGGGCACGTTGGTGGCCTTTCCTGGGTTCGGTTTATTTTTTGCTGGCGATTAAACGTGTGCACGGCATGACGCCATTGAATCCTGCATGGAAACCAGTTCGACGCATGGCAGGTGCTCCTGTTTCTGTAGCTGCTAGCGCACATACTGCAAGCGCTAGAAATCAATAACGCTCATAAAAATTTCATCATCACGAGGTCTTATTGGTGAACATCATTCAAATTTATACCGATGGCGCCTGCAAGGGCAACCCGGGGCCAGGTGGCTGGGGCGCTCTGCTGAAATCGGTCGATGCACAAAAAGAGCTGTTTGGCGGTGAGCTTGACACCACCAACAACCGCATGGAAATGCTGGCGGTGATAGAAGCGCTGTCTGCCTTAAAACGCCCGTGCAAGGTGATACTGCATGTGGACAGCCAATATGTGCTCAAAGGCATGACTGAGTGGTTGCCAGGCTGGAAAGCGCGGGGCTGGAAAACAGCCACCAAGGCACCTGTGAAAAATGTCGATTTGTGGCAACGTCTGGATGTTTTGGTGAACACCGGAGAACACCAAATAGAGTGGCGCTGGGTGCGTGGTCACAATGGCGACCCAGGCAACGAGCGTGCAGACCAGTTGGCAAACCAAGGCGTTGCGCGGGTACTTACGCGTTGAGTTTGTGAAGCTTGTGTAAAGCCAGCGGTGGCGCAGCGCTGCCAATGCGGTGACACGCTACAGTCGCACATCCTGTTATTTATGTAAATTTTACGGAACTCATTAACTATGGCGCGTAAATTCTCTTATGTTGTGCTGGCCGTGCTGGGTATCTCGATGGCCTCTGGTGCCGCTTGGTGGTATCAGTCCAGACCCCAGGGTGCTAACGAAATAGCTGCTGTGTCGGCGGGCAAGCCGGTCTCAGCTGCGGCAGCGCCCCGTTTAGCCGGTGTTGAAGTGGCGCAGGTGCAAGAGCAATCGTTGCGTGACGACGCACAGGCCATCGGCAGTTTGCGCGCCAAACAAAGTGTCATGCTGCGCCCGGAGCTGGTGGGGCGTATCACAGCCCTGAACTTCAAAGACGGTGGACCGGTGCGAAAAGGGCAGATTTTGGTGCAATTTGACGACCAGTTGCAACAAGCTGAAGTGCAGCAAATGCAGGCTCAACTGGCCATTGCTCAGGCTAACTTCAAGCGCACCCAAGAATTGGTCGCTGCCAACTTCATGTCTAAACAAACGCTAGACACCAGCGAGGCCAACCTGCAAGTGGCTCAAGCCCAACTGGCACTCTCGCAAGCGCGTCTGACCCGCATGGCGGTGCGTGCGCCATTTGATGGCACCGCGGGCATTCGACTGGTCAACGTGGGTGACTATGTGAAAGATGGTGTTGATCTGGTGCCCCTTGAAGACACCCGCCAGATGATGGTGGATTACCGCTTGCCAGAGCGTTTTGGCGGCAAAGTTAAGCCCGGTCAAAGCGTAGAGCTGGTGCTCGATGCACTGCCTGGGCGCAGCTTCAAGGCCGTAGTGGAGGCTGTCGATTCGTTGCTTGACGCGAATGCTCGATCAGTTGGTGTGCGGGCTGTCATGCCCAACATGGGGCAGGGCTCAGAAAAGGCTGGTCAGCCAGCAAAACTTGATGTTGTCAAATCTACCAAGTCTGCCGCTGAAGCCTCTGTGCTGCGCTCAGGTATGTTTGCCCGCGTGACGACTGTTTTTTCAGTGAATGACGCGGCCCTGGTGGTGCCCGAAGAAGCTATCGTGCCGCAAGGCAATCGCCAGCTGGTCTATAAGCTGGTGCTGCCAGAGTCGGGCGTGACTTTGCCGCCCGATGCCAAATTTGTCTCGCAACGCCAAGAGGTCAAACTGGGCGTGCGTCGCCAAGGCAAGGTTGAAATTGTTGAAGGCTTGAAGGTGGGCGATAGCGTGGTGGTGGCCGGGCAGCAGCGTCTGCAAAAAGACGGCACACCGGTGCGCGTGGTAGAGCTGGGCAAGCCGGCAGTCAAGGCATCAGAAGCAAAAAGTTCTGCTTCCGGCGCAGCACCTGTATTGCCTGCTGCTGCGGCATCAGTCGCCAGCCGCTAATTTGCCAGGATTTTCCCTATGCAACTGGCTGAAACATCCATTCGTCGCCCGGTCTTTGCGACCGTGCTGTCCCTGCTGATTGTGCTGATCGGCGCAGTCTCGTTCAATCGTTTGTCGGTGCGCGAGTACCCCAAAATTGATGAACCTGTGGTGTCTGTCACAACCACCTTTGCTGGTGCTTCCAGCGAGGTTATGGAAGCTCAGGTCACCAAGGTGCTCGAAGACTCGCTCTCTGGCATTGAAGGGGTGGATGTCATCACCTCAACCAGCCGCCAGGAGCGCAGCCAGATTTCGGTGCGCTTTGCTTTAAGTCGTGATGCGGATTCGGCAGCAGCCGATGTGCGCGACAAGGTGACCCGAGTGCGCCAGCGATTGCCTCAGGGTATTGACGAGCCCGTTATAGCCAAGGTCGAGGCCGAGTCTTTTCCGGTAATTTTCCTGGCGATCAGCTCCGACACCCACAATGCGTTGCAACTCTCGGAGATGGCTAACACGCTGGTTAAACCCATCTTGCAAACAGCGCCAGGAGCGGCTGAAGTGAACATCTATGGAGAGCGCAAGTTTTCCATGCGCATCTGGGTTGATCCCGACAAGCTGGCGGCCTACAAACTCACGGTGCAGGACGTTGAAGACGCGCTGCGCCGCTCCAATCTGGAAGTGCCAGCCGGGCGTATCGAGAGCACCCTGCGCGAATTTAATGTGACGGCAGCGACCGATTTGCAGCGTCCGCAGGAGTTTGCCCAGGTCATTATTCGCACCGTGAATGGTCAACCGGTGCGCATTGCCGATGTGGCTCGGGTCCAGCAAGCACCCGTAGATGAGCGTTCGTTTGTGCGCCTGAATGGGCGTGACTCGGTGGGCGTTGGCGTGGTCAAGCAATCCACCGCTAATCCACTGGAATTGGCTGCCGGAGTGACTGACTTGCTGGTCAAACTGCGTCGTGATCTGCCACCCGGTGTGCAGATTGAGGTGGCCAACGACAACTCGGTGTTCATTGACCAGTCAATCAAGGCCGTGTTTCGCACCATTGTTGAGGCGGCTTTTTTGGTGGCGCTGGTAATTTTTGTGTTTCTGCGTACCCTGCGGGCTTCTTTGATCCCACTGGTGACGATTCCTGTGGCTTTGATTGGCACTTTTGCACTGATGTCTTTTGCCGGTTTCAGCATTAACACCCTGACTTTGTTGGCCTTGGTGCTGGCCATTGGTCTGGTGGTGGACGATGCTATCGTCATGCTGGAAAACATATTTCGGCACATTGAAGAAGGCCTGCCACCGTTTCAGGCCGCCATCAAAGGGGCACGTGAGGTTGGTTTTGCCATTGTCGCCATGACCATGACCTTGGTTGCGGTGTACGCACCATTGGCGTTTTCGCCAGGGCGCACCGGGCGCTTATTCAGCGAGTTTGCCTTGGCGCTGGCCGGTGCGGTGGTGATTTCTGGCTTGATCGCCTTGACACTGTCACCCATGTTGTCGTCACTGTTGCTGCGCCACAACCCGCATCCGACCTGGTTTGACTCGCACATGGAAAACCTGCTTGAATGGGCAACTCGTACCTACGGAAAGATTCTGGCCTGGTTACTCAAGCGGCGCTATCTGGTGCTGCTGGTGATGGCGCTTAGTGGTGTGGTGACCTGGTGGACGCTGGGCGACATCAAACGCGAACTGTCACCACTGGAGGATCGCGGTGTCGTGCTGGCGCGCATCAATGCCCCCGATGGCGCCACACTGGCCTATACCGATCGCTATGCCCGCAGCATTGAGCGTATTGCTGAAGACTATCCTGAATTTGATCGGATTTTTTCTACCATCGGCAACCCCACCGTATCTCAAGGTAATATTTTCTTTAGAGCCTTGCCCTGGGAAGAACGCAAGCGCACGACGCTGGAAATGGCGCGTGCCATGACCCCGCGTGTGGCGGGTCTGTCGGGCGTGACCGCTATACCGATCACGCCACCCTCGTTGGGGCAGGGTTTTAGCAGTCGTCCCATTGAGTTTGTCATCATCACATCCGAAAGCTACCAGAACCTGGCGCAAACCGTGCGCGCCTTTCAAGACGAACTGGCCAAAAACCCGGGCTTTGTTCAGGTGGATACAGACTTGCGTTTGAATAAACCTGAAATCAAGCTCGAGGTCGATCGTGAACGTGCCGCCGACATGGGGGTGGGGGTGGATTTGATCGCCCGCGCTATTGAGACCATGCTGGGTGGCCGCAAAGTAACACGTTACAAACGCGATGGCGAGCAATATGATGTGATTGTGCAGACAGCACCCAGTGGTCGAGACACCCCGGACGATATTGAAAAAATATTTGTTCGCGGCAAGGGCGCTGAGCTGATTCCGCTTTCAGCCTTAGTCAAAATTCGCGAGGTGGTGGTGCCGCGCGAGCTGATTCATTTTGGTCAGCGCCGCTCGGCCACCATTACGTCCAACCTGTCAGCCACCTATTCGGTGGGTGAGGCCTTGGCTTACATGGATGCAACGGCCATCAAAGTGCTGAAACCGGGTTATGCCACCGATTTGAACGGCATCAGCCGCGAATTCAAAAAATCGTCAGATTCACTCACACTGGTGTTTGTACTTGCCTTGGTGTTTATCTTTTTGGTGTTGTCGGCACAGTTTGAAAGCTTTGTTGATCCGTTTGTGATTTTGCTCAGTGTGCCGCTGTCGATGGCCGGTGCTTTGCTGGCGCTTAAATGGTCTGGCGGGACGCTCAATGTGTTCAGCCAGATCGGTCTGATTACCTTGGTTGGGTTGATCACCAAGCACGGAATTTTGATTGTTGAGTTTGCCAATCAGTTGCGTGAGCAGGGCATGGAGACCTTGGCTGCCATCCAACAATCGGCATCGCAGCGTTTGCGTCCGATCATGATGACCACCGGAGCCATGGTGCTGGGTGCAGTCCCGTTGGCCATGGCCACTGGGGCCGGTGCTGAGAGTCGCCACCAGATTGGCTGGGTGATTGTGGGTGGCATGAGCCTGGGCACCTTGCTGACAGTCTTTGTGGTGCCGACGATGTACACACTGCTGGCGCGCAAACATGCGCCTGGCCCGAATAAAGAGCCTGCGCTGGCGCACGAGAGTGCCTAATGCAAATTGTCGGCTTCATCTTGCGTCTGTTGCTGCTGCTGCTGGGACTGGTGTTTTTTGCGGCTCTGCTGAGCATGGCTTTGTTCGTATTGCTGCTGTGGCTTCTGCGCGCCTTGTGGGCCAAGCTGACGGGGCAGCCGGTTGCTCCCTGGCGTTTTGAAATCAATCGGCAAGCAGCGTGGCAGCGGTTTTATCCCAAGGCTGCCGGCTCAGCAGCGGATCGAACGCGCGGCGCTGCTGTGGTCGATGTTGAGGCCACCGATATCACCGATGTCGAGCCAAAAAAGCTACAGGAACGATAGCACGTCGCGCTTGTTTGGCGTGCTTTACTGGCCATAAACATCAACAAAAAATAAGCGCCAACCAAGCCGGGTCGTCCAGCACTCGGGTTGTTACAAAGTAGCCAGTTCGATAAAACCAGAGAACAACAGTGGCTTGCAGTTCAGCCGATATCAAAGACATGTGTTGAATAGACACCAGTGCGGCGGTCGGCAAAATAGCGTTTCAGGGTTTCGCTCACAGTTCTGAACGCCATCTCGTCCCAAGGGATGTCCTCTTCAGAAAAAAGGCGTGCTTCGATGGTTTCAAAGCCCGGTTCAAAATGCTCGCTGAGCAATTGGGCGCGGTAAAACAGGTGAACTTGGCCCACTTTGGCGACATTGACCAGTGAAAAAAACTCGCCTAACTCGAATTTAGCACCGGCTTCTTCCAGCGTCTCGCGTGCTGCACCTTCGGCCACGGTTTCGTGCAATTCCATAAAACCGGCGGGCAGCGTCCATTTGCCAAAGCGCGGCTCAATATTGCGCTTGCACAGCAGCACTTTGTCACCCCAAACTGGAATTGTGCCAACGACATTGAGCGGATTTTCGTAGTGGACCGTGTTGCAGACCGGACAGACCGCGCGCTCTTTGGTGTCGCCATCATCGGGCAGTCGATAAACAACCGCATGGCCGCAGTTTCGGCAATGCTTGATCGGAGGTCGTTTCATGGCTTAGCGTGAAACACGGTTCGTGGTGCGCCTGGCCTGTCGAGAGCTTGACGAACGGTTGAACCACCCTTCGACAAACTCAGGGCGAACGGTTTGCGCATTCGGTGTGATGTAAATGACCATAAAGGCTAGGCTGATTTGGCGACTAATTCAAAATGTTCGACAACCGGAGGTGACGCAAAAAATGGACCCACGATGGCACGCCATTCGGCAAAAGCGGGCGATCCGCGAAAGTCAACAGTGTGATTTTCGAGCGTGGCCCAGAAAATTTGTAAAAGATAGCGGTTTGGGTTTTCAATGCCGTGGTTGATTTTGAAACCTTCAAAACCCTTGGCGTGGGCGATCACGGTTTGTAAACCGCGCTGAATGGCTTCTTCAAAGGCGGCGTTTTGGTCGCTTTGGATGGTGAAGTCGGCAAGTTCAAGAATCATGGGGGGCTCCGCAGGGCTAAAACATAGGGCTTTCTGACAAGTGTCAAGTCTAGCCTTTTCGCCGTGACCTGCTTCGCTGTTATGCTGGAGCCCATGCACAACACTACATTTATTCTTGGCAAAGATGCCGCCCTTGAGTCCACCATCAGCACGCTGCAAGGCAAACTGCAGCATTTGGGCTTTCACATTGAAGAACGCAGCTGGCTTAACCCGGTCGACGGTATTTGGTCGGTGCACATCCGTGACCGCGACTGCCCGCTGCTTTTTTCCAACGGCAAAGGAGCAACCCGCCTGGCTTGTTTGGCCAGTGCCTTGGGGGAATTTTTTGAACGCCTTTCGACCAACTATTTTTGGACACATTACTACCTGGGTCCGGATGTCGCTAGCCGTGATTTTGTGCATTACCCACAAGAGCGCTGGTTTGCGCTGCCTGACGATACTGTTTGGCCTGCCGATTTGCTCACGCCCGAGCTGCAGCAGCTTTACAACCCGCAGGCTAATGTCGATGCCAGCAGCCTGGTTGATTTCAACTCGGGTTTTGAAGAGCGCGGTATTTGCGCTATTCCCTATGTGCGTGAACGCGATGGTCAAACCGTCTATTTTCCGGTGAATATCATTGGCAACCTGTTTGTCAGCAACGGCATGTCGGCTGGTAACACAGCGCCCGAGGCACGCACCCAGGCCTTGTCTGAAATTTTTGAACGTTCGATCAAGGCTCGCATCATCAGCCAGGGTATTTGTCTGCCCGATGTGCCTGAAGAGGTGATCGCCCGCTACCCGCGCATTGCACGTGGCATTGCCGCCCTGCGCGAAGCCGGCTTTGGCATTTTGGTTAAAGATGCTTCACTGGGGGGGCAATACCCGGTGATGAACGTAACACTGCTCAACCCACAAGACCAGGGCTGCTTTGCCAGTTTTGGCGCGCATCCGCGTTTTGAAGTGGCACTCGAGCGCGCACTCACCGAATTGCTGCAGGGCAGGGCGCTCGATGCCTTGTCGGGCTTCCCCGCGCCTGGTTTTGACCTGGAAGAAACCGCCAGCTCAACCAATATTGAAATCCACTTTGTCGATTCCAGCGGTGTGATTCATTGGAAGTTTTTAGGCAATGAACCCGATCACGCGTTTGTTGACTGGAACTTCAGCAACAGCACGGCCGATGATTACGCCTGGTGTGTGCAACGCCTGCACGCCGATGGTCACGATATTTATGTCGCTGACTTCACCCACCTTGGGGTCTATGCTTGCCGTATTTTGGTGCCAGGTTTGTCTGAAATTTATCCGCTCGACGACCTCGAGTTTGAGAACAACAGTGTGGCCAATCCAATCCGCGAAGCCATCCTCAACTTGAGCGATCTGGACGACGAAGAGTGCACAGATTTGCTGGAAACTCTCAACGAATCCAATCTGGCCGATCATCGCCCGGTGGCTGGCCTGATTGGTGTGGCTGCCGAAGCGGGTTCGTTCTGGGGCGATTTGCGTTTGGGTGAACTCAAAACTCTGCTGGCACTGGCGGTGGGTGACGAAGCTGCCACGCTTGAAGGTTGTGAGTGGATTTTGAACTTTGACCAGCTCAATGAGCAGCGCCGTCAGGTCTATGCCTGCATTCAAAACCTGATTCACTTGGCCGATATGGGTGACAGCGGGCCGTATCTAGAGGCTTTGTCGCTCTTGTATGGTGCAGGACCCTTGGCCCAAGCGCATGCCCTCATCATGCAGGAAGACCGTTTTATGGGCTTGAGCGCCCCCGGCCTTGGCCTGCAAGGTTTGGAGCTGCACCACAAACTGCTGCAAGCCTTTGACAAGGTGCGTGCCGCACATTAACGTGAAACACCGTTCGTGGTGAGCTAGTCGAACCACCCAACGATCAAGCTCAGGGCGAACGGTTTCATTATTCGGAGTGGTGTGAAAAAATGGCAGTTAGTCACAAGTCAGCCGACCCTCCTTGGCATCCAGACTGGCTGATTCCGCAATGGAGCGCACCTGCGGGTGTGCATGCTGTGTGCACGACGCGTGCCGGTGGGGTTTCTGCTGCACCCTATGCCAGCTTGAACCTGGGCGATCATGTCGGTGATCGTGCAGCTGATGTCGCTGCAAACCGGGCCATATTTGCGCAAGCGCTGGGCGCCAAGCCGGTTTTTTTGAATCAGCTGCATGGCACGCGGGTGCTGCAGCTGGGTGCCCAAACACCCCATGCGTGTGAGGCTGATGCTAGTCTGACCCTGCACCCAGGCGTGGCTTGCACCATCATGGTGGCCGACTGTTTGCCGGTGCTTTTGGCCACACGCTGTGGCACGCTGGTTGGGGCGGCGCACGCTGGCTGGCGTAGCTTGTCAGGGCAAGGTGGCTGGGGTATTCTGGAACAACTTCATAAGCTTTTTAGGGCTCTAGCGCCCGTGCAGCAAGCGCAGACAGCTACTGAAATAGTAGCTTGGATGGGGCCTTGCATTGGTCCAACCGCGTTTCAAGTGGGAGCCGAAGTGCGCACGGCTTTCCTGGCGGGCAACCCCCGATCTGCCCGTTGCTTCACTGCACAGGGCCAGGGCAAGTGGCTGGCTGATTTGGCAGGCTTGGCGCGTCAGCGTTTGTTGGCTTTGGGGATCACGCAGATTGATGGCAACGACGGCAGTGCTGCTTGGTGCACGGTAACCCAGACCTCACGCTTCTTTTCGCACCGCCGCGATGGGGTCAGCGGGCGTCTGGCTGTCAGCGTTTGGCGTGACGGTTGAAGCCGTGTGAGTAGCTAACTCAGCCTGCTCTTTGGCGCGAATGGCACGTCGCCTTGCAGGTGCACCCATCAGATACATCACCAAAGCAACCGGCACAACGCCGTACAAAACAAACGTGATGATGGCACCCAAAACAGTGCCGCTGCTGTGATTAGCCTCGGCCACAGCCATCATCACGGCAACATACAGCCAAGCGATCGGAACGATGTACATAGGGCGTTAATGATACGGCCCAATTTAGTTTGAACCGTTCGCCCTGAGCTTGTTGAAGGGCTTCGACAGGCTCAGCCCGATCGGAACTTAAAACATCATCGGGCCGGATCAATAATCAATCTTCAGAAAAGGAAATGGAAGCGAATTTTTTGAATTTGAAGCAAAATTTGTCAGCTTGTCGAAGGGCTAACTCTACGATACTCGCGAGATTGTCTATTTTTTTTATGATACAAAGGTTGAGCAATGAACGAAAACGCCCGGAACTTTGGCTGCAAACAGCGCAAAAAATGCAGCAATCCATGACCGAGAGCTGGAGCAAGGCTTTTGAGTCTTTGCAAAACATGGACATGGGTGCAGTCAGCGCAAAAATGTTGACACCACCAGCGCCGTCACCCAAAGTCAAAATTTCTCCTGAAAAGTTGCAAGAAATGCAACAGCAATACCTAAAGGATGCCGCTGAGCTGTGGAGCAATTGCTTGCAAGGCCAAAACAAGTTGCAAGACCGTCGTTTTTCCAACGAAGCCTGGGCAGCAAACCCCATGGCGGCTTTTTCGGCTGCTGCCTATTTGTTGAATTCAAAAACCCTGACGCAAATGGCCGAAGCCGTTGAGACCGACGACAAAACACGCGCTCGGATTCGGTTCACGGTCGAACAGCTTACGGCAGCTGCAGCACCCAGCAACTTTATGGTGCTAAATGCCGAAGCCCAGCAAAAAGCCATCGATACCAAAGGTGAAAGCATTGCCAAGGGCTTGCAAAATCTGCTGCACGATATCGAGCAAGGTCACGTGTCGATGACTGACGAAAGCCTGTTCGAAGTGGGTCGTAATGTGGCCACCACCGAGGGGGCTGTGGTTTTTGAAAACGAATTTTTTCAGCTCATCGAATACAAGCCACTCACCGAAAAAGTCTTCGAAAAGCCGTTTCTGCTGGTGCCGCCGAGCATCAACAAGTTTTATATTCTCGACTTGCAACCCGAAAACTCGCTGATTCGTTACGCTGTGGCGCAGGGTCACCGTACCTTTGTTGTGAGTTGGCGCAACCCCGACGCCTCGATGGCTAAAAAAACCTGG
>CAIYYA010000085.1 GCA_903930255.1 uncultured beta proteobacterium | reverse complement strand
TGTCAGAATTCAGCCCGCGTAAGAATGAAGATATGGAGCGGGGCTACCTGATGGGTAGATACGGTGGTGTGCCATTTCTTAATCACACCTTGGGGTTGAAACACTGATGGCGCGCGACAGTTCCCCAAAAGAGCGGCAACTAAAGCAGCTGGAGCGTAAGCAGGGACGGCGCGCTAGCTACGACCGGATCCTGATCGTCTCCGAGGGCAGCAAGACGGAGCCGAACTATTTCCTCGAGATTCGCGCTACCCATCGCCTGCACACCGCCAACGTGGTAGTTCAGCCTAGCGAGTTGGGGACCGCGCCAATTCAGGTTGTGCAGTATGCGAAAGAATTGTTTGAGGATGGCGACCGCTATAAGAACATTCAGTGTCGTGCGTTCGAGAAGGTCTATGCCGTGTTTGACCGTGACGACCATGACAGCTATCACGAGGCTCTGACGCTGGCAGCCTCGCTGGACGGTAAGCTCAGGAACGATGCCAAGCAGCCGGTCTCTTTTCAGGCGATTGCATCAGTGCCCAGTTTTGAGCTGTGGCTGCTGCTGCATTTTGAGGACATTCAAGCTCCACTACATCGTGATGAAGTGATGCGCCGCCTCAAGCGGCACATGCCGGGCTATGACAAAGGCGCGGGCAACGCATTTGCGACCACCAATGTACATTTAGCCGTTGCCACCCAGCGCGCAGAACGGTTGGCGGTGCACTTTTCCGCGCACACAGACCCTGAGCCCTTCACCGCCATTGTTGAACTGGTAAAGCTGCTGACTACGCTTCGCGGCTGAAATCGTGCAATGTGAGCGTTGCCTGAGGCTGCAGTCCAAGGCAGTAGCTGGTAACGTGTCACGCCGCTTGCTTTGCAGTTGGTATCCTCAAGCAGGATGACTCGAACTCTTCTATGTCGCAGAGTCGGTAACCTGATTGAAGCCGCCACAGCCCAAGCCGCGCACTAGGTGGCTGACAAGGGCGATAGCGCCAATCCCTTGCAAACCAGCCAACTCAGCGTCCCAGTAGCAGCCCCCAAGCCCACCCGCGTGATTCGCACGGCTGAAGAAGCTTTCATCACCCAACTCAGGGCAGTGCAGCTAAGCGCCGTGCGGGCTGGACTAAAGGCTCAGCTTCAATAGGCAAGCACCGCTCATATTTAACGAACGACAACAGCGTGACATTGTTTTATGTGCCATACTGCATGAAACGTCAACGACAATTTTCACCATGCAAGCCACTGCCACCCCAGACCAATCACGCTTTCAGACGCGCTTTAACCTTAGCGCAGGCAAGGTGTTTCGTCGCAAAGACCTGGTCGACCAGCACCCCAGTGTGGACCGGGAGCTGGGGCGCTATGTGCGCTCTGGTGTGGTGCGTAAAGCCTCGCAGGGGCTGTATTACGTGCCTAAGGCAACGCCCTTTGGACAAGCACCGCCAGACAACGACGCGCTGGTGGCCAAGTTTCTGGATGACAAACGCTTTTTGGTCTTCAACCCCAGCAGCTACAACACCCTGGGGCTGGGCACCACCCAGCTCTACAACACCACAGTGGTCTATAACCATAAGCGTCATGGCAAATTTACGCTGGCCGGGTTGGCGTTTGATTTCAGGCAAAAGCCGCACTTTCCCAGTGCTAGCCAAGTGAACCGCGAATTTTTGCTGGTGGACATGGTTAACAACCTAGATGGTCTGGCAGAGGACACGGATGCCGTACTCAAAACCGTGCAAGCCAAGCTGGGCAATTTTGATGAAAAGCGCCTGCAACAAGCCATCACCGACTATGCCTCTGCCCGCACCCGTCGCATCTTTAGTCAATGGGCCGTCCATGCCTGAAGCCAAGAAGCCCGCGCGCACTGCCAAGCCAAAAGGCTTCCTGCACGATCACCCCAACTTTTTGGATCTGATCCGCCAGGTGGGTCAGCAGCGTGGCATTAACCCTTACCTAGTTGAAAAAGACTACTGGCTCATGCACAGCCTGTGGTGCTTGAAGCAGCAGGGTTGACCATTCCACGTTGCTCGTTGTGCTCAATGCCAAGAAGCTTGAGAGCGCGGTAACGATTGCCCCGGATCGAAAACCTCCAGCCGATCAGGTGCCACCAAGAGTTGGGTAAACAAAACCAAGTTTGTTCCACCCG
>CAIYYA010000084.1 GCA_903930255.1 uncultured beta proteobacterium | reverse complement strand
TGACCTTGACCTGCACCAGTTCGTCGCCTTGCGGGTCTGTCACATGGATGGCACAGGCAATGCAGGGGTCAAAGCTGTGCACCGTGCGCAAGATTTCCAGCGGCTGCTTGGTGTCAATCAGCTGATGGTTGTGCTGTAGGGCCGCCTCATAGGGGCCGGGCTGGCCGGTTGCGTCGCGCGGGCCGGCGTTCCAAGTGCTGGGCACCACCGCCTGGTAGTTGCTGATCTTGCCGTCGTCCACCACGATCCAGTGCGACAGACCACCACGTGGCGCTTCCATCAGACCCACACCCTGCATGTGGCTCGGCCAAGTGGATGGATTCCAGTACTGGTCGTTGAAGGTGCGCACGTCGCCGGCCTTGATGTTGGCAATCAGCGCGTCATACCAGCCCTGCATCGAGTCGGCAATGAGCTTGGACTCCAGGCCACGCGCCGCGGTGCGCCCGAGCGTCGAGAACAGCGCGGTCACCGGCACGTCGAGCTTCTTTAACGTGCCATCTACCAGCTCTTTGGTTTGCTTGTGGCCATTGGCATACATCAGCAGCACACGCGCCAGCGGGCCGACTTCCATCGCCTTGCCTTTCCAGCGCGGTGACTTGATCCACGAGTATTTCTGCGCAATATCCAACTGCTCGTAGGGCGGTTTAGGCCCGGTGTAGTTGAGCTCGGTCTCGCCCTGGAACGGGTGCAGGCCCTTGGCGTCACCGGCGCCATATTTGTACCAGGAGTGGCTGACAAACTCTTGAATCTCGTCGCCTTGATCAAAGTCGATCGGATGCACCTTGGACACATCACCACCCAGAATCACGCCACGTGGAATCAGGAACGAGTCCGGGTTCCACATCGACTTGCCCGGCAGGTCGCCAAACGACAAGAAGTTGCCGCCTGTGTTGCCAATGTCGCCCCAATCCTTGTAAAACGAGGCAATCGCCAACAAATCTGGCACATACACCTGATCGACAAACTCCTGCATCTGCTTGATCACGTTTTGTACCAGTTGCAGCCCAACCAGGTTGACCGCAGTGGCGGCCTGCCCGCCACCCGAGTTCATTGGACCGGCCGCTGTCTGCACCGAAATGGCAGACGGCACACCACCCACGACGAAATTGGGGTGCGGGTTTTTGCCGCCAAAAATGGCGTGCAACTTGACGACATCACGTTGCCAGCTCAGGGCTTCGAGGTAATGCGCCACCGCCATCAAGTTGGCCTCGGGTGGCAGCTTGTAAGCCGGGTGGCCCCAATAGGCGTTGGAAAAGATGCCCAGCTGGCCTTGCTCTACAAAGTTTTTGACCTTTTTCTGCACATCTGCAAAGTAGCCGGGTGAGGACTTGGAGTAGCTGCTGATGCTCTGCGCCAGTTCGGAGGTGGCTTTGGGGTCAGCCTTCAGCGCCGACACCACATCGACCCAGTCAAACGCGTGCAGGTGGTAAAAGTGCATCACATGGTCGTGAATGTACTGCGTGCCGATCATCAGGTTGCGGATCAGCTCGGCGTTGCGCGGGATACCGTAGCTGGGTATGGCGCGGTGCAGTGCGTCTTCAACCGAGCGTACCGATGCCAGCCCGTGCACCAGCGTGCAGACGCCGCAGATGCGCTGGGCAAAGGCCCAGGCGTCACGCGGGTCGCGCCCGCGCAAAATGATCTCGATGCCGCGCACCATGGTGCCGGCGGAATAAGCCTGGGTGATCTTGCCATCGGCATCGGTTTGCGCTTCGATGCGCAAATGGCCCTCGATGCGGGTGACCGGGTCCACCACAATACGTTGTGCGTTGCTCATAAGGTGTCCTCAGTTTTGCAGGAAGGTTTCAAGAATTTGGCGTTGCGAGGCCGACTCGTCGTTGTCGGTGCCTTCGCCTTGGGCCACCATCTGACAAGTGCGTGCCAGGCGAGCCTGCATCGCAGCCTCCCAGGCCACTGGCTCACCCTCGGTGGCGGCACGCACACAGCACTCCGCCGCGCGCGCCACAAAATGCCCGGCTGCACACTCCCAGGTTGAATCATGGCCGCACTGAGCGTAGCTCGCAACCCGCGCGCTGTGCGCTGAATGCGCCACCAGCGCCAGTTCTTCAGGCGTGATGTCGGCGCGCGCGGCTGAAGCCAACGCATTTTTCACGCGCACGTCGTGGCACAAGTCCATCACGCGCTGGCCAAATGCGGCGGCTATCTGGCGCTGCCGGTTCAGGGGCAAGGCAGCCAGGGTCGCCTTGAATTCTTTTTCATTTTGAATCGCCATGGCTCATTCTCCTTTTTCAACCAGGTGGTCGGCCACCATTTCGGTCAGACCCACCACCGGCAGGTCCATCTGGTAATGCTCCAGCCCTTCTTCGAGCACGATGCGGCAATTCGCGCAAGCGGTCACTACGCGGTCGGGTTTGACAGCTTCAAACTGCATCTTCTTGACCTTGAAGGCCTGCATGCGCAGTGGTTCACCCTCTTCAATGGCCGAGGCACCGCCGCCGCCGCCGCAACACCAGTTCATGTAACCGGCGTCGGGCATTTCGACAAACTCCTTGGCCACCATCTTCATCAACGCGCGTTGCGGCTCAATCACACCGCCACGACGCGCCAGCTGGCAGGGGTCATGGAAGGTCAACCGGTCTTTTTCCAGACCCTCGGTCTTAAGCAGACCTTGTGCCTGGAATTCGCCCAGCACCTCCACGATATGCTGAACCTTGAAAGTAAACGGTCTGCCAATCAGGTTGGCACCCTCCCAGCGCAGCGCGGTGTAGGCATGGCCGCACTCGGGGCTGATCACTGTCTTGGCCTTGAGCTTTTCAGCAGCATCCACAATGCGCTTGACGATCAGCCGGGCTAGATCCGAATTGCCAATCTGCATGCCGGCATTAGTGGCCTCAAACGCCTCGGAGCACAGTGTCCAGCTCTTGCCTGCGTGTTTCATGATCTTGGCAATCGCCCCCAAATACTCGGGGAAGTTCATGATCTCCATGCTCGAGAGCATCACCAGGTAATCGGTGCCTTCCACATCCATGGGGATCGGGATACCGTAGTCTTTCTCGACGTGCTTCATCTGCGCCTTGACCGCCGGCAGTTTGACGCCCATCGGGCTGCCAATCGTCACCGTGCGGTTCACCGCGCCCTTGATGCCATCGGGCGCGTTGCCGGATGCCGACATGCCTTCGCGCAGCTTGCGCACCATGTAGACAATGTCGTTGCCCGCCGGGCACACCGCCGAGCAGCGACCACACAGCGTGCACGAGTTATAGACCAGCTCTTTCCACTCACCCAACTCTGCATCGGTCACTGGCTTGGACAGGCCGAGCGCCTTTTTGGCTCGCCCGACCAGCGTGTACTCCTGCTCATAAACCCGGCGCAGCGGCTCCAGCTTGTGGATTGGCGTGTATTTGGGGTCACCGGTTTCGGTATAAAACAGGCAAGCCTCGGCACACAGACCGCAGTGAATGCAGCTGCTGAAATAGCTGGCAATTGGCGCGTCAATGACCTCTTTGAGAACGCGAATGCCTTTTTCAAGTGTGGCGCTCATACCGCAACTCCTTTATGGCCGTTGACCGTGCCGTTGAACCAGCGCGAACCAAACACGGTGAATGCGTGGAACAATTTGGTAAAGGGCAGAAATACCAGCAGCAACTCCACGGTGAGGATGTGCACTGCCAGCATGGTGGTATAGGGCAGCAGCAGATGCCGCACCGCCAGCCATCCGGTTAGCAACGGCAAGAACGTCAGCGCCCAAGTGAACCAGTCCTCGAAAGTGGACAAATAGCGCTTGATCGGGTTTTTGATGCGGTCCACCAACACCACCAGTAGCGCAGCTAACGTGACGATGGTCAACATGTCGACAAATTGCGAAGGCAGTCCGGGCCACGAAATGCCCAGCAAGCTCTCAAACAGTTTGATATGCGGCGCAAAGAAAAACACCACAATCGCCAGCCCCAAATGGAAGATGCCACCGCCAATATAGGTGATGGGCGCTTTTTTCAGCATGCCCTCGGCAGGAAAGGTGCGCCGAAACACCGTGTGCCAACCCGAAGCTCCGGCACGTTCCCGCGGTGCTGACAGATCGGGTTTGCGGCCCAAGCTATACACCTCCAGCAGTCGCCACAGAACACCAATGACAAAAATGCCAATGGCCAAATTCAGCCCGGTGCCGCGCACCCAGGTTAAAAAGAGCATATCGTTCATGGTTGTTTCTCCAGATCGGCGAGCGTGGTCGTCTCATGTGCGGCTTTGGCAGCGCCTTTTTTGGAGCGGTTGAACAGCGAGGCAGCGACCCCGACAGCCACGCCGACACCGGCGGCTAATCCAACTTTTTGCATCGGGTTGGTGGGGGCTGACAGTGCACTATAAAAACTGCCGGCGTCCCAGAAATCTGGCTCCGAGCAACCCAGGCAGCCGTGGCCCGACTCCACCGGCCAGGAAGTGCCCGCGTTCCATTTGGTGGTGGCGCAGCTGTTGTACGTGACTGGGCCTTTGCAGCCCAACTCGAACAGACACCAGCCGTTGCGCGCACCTTCGTCGTCAAAGGTCTTGGCAAACTTGCCCTGGTCGTAAAAGGGCCGCCTGTAGCAGCGGTCGTGAATGGTTTCGCCGTAAAACGACTTGGGTCGGCCGTATTTATCGAGTTCCGGCAGCGAACCAAAGGTCAAAAAGTGCGCCAGCACACCGGTCATCACCACCGGAATCGGTGGGCAACCGGGAATGTTGACGATCGGTTTGTCCTTGATGATGTCACTGACCGACACCGCACCGGTCGGATTCGGATTGGCTTTGGGCAGGCCGCCAAACGACGAGCACGAGCCCATGGCGATGATGGCAGCCGCGCCTTTGGCCACTTCTTTTAGGGTTTCCAGGTTGCTTCTCCCGCCAATGCATGAGTAGGCACCATCGAGTCCCAGCGGAATCGAGCCATCCACAATCAACAGGTATTTGCCGGCGTTGTCTTTCATGGCCTTTTGCAAGGCTTCTTCGGCTTGGTGACCCGCAGCGGCCATCAAGGTCTCTTGGTAGTCGAGCGAGATGGACTCAAAAATCAGGCTCTCCAGCGTGGGGGAGTGTGAGCGGGTTATGGCCTCGGTGCAACCGGTGCACTCCTGAAATGGCAGCCAGATCACAGACGGCCGTCGTTTGGGCGAGGGCGTGGCAGCCAGCGCCTGCGCCATGGCTTGCCCAGCCAATGGCGGCAGCGCCATCATCGAAGCCAGCGTAGCGCAGTATTTGGAAAAATTTCGTCGACTAATGCCTTGACGCGCCAACGAGTCAATCAATGGTCCTTGCATGATGCCTTACCCCTTGTCTCTGATATCACCGGGAAAATGCCCATCTCTCTCATTCAACCCCCCGCCCTCGGGGCGTCAATTCAAATCGTTTATCAGCCATTTCAGACGTTCCAGTCCGCTTTGCATATCGTCCTTGTGCGCCCGCACCAGATCAGGCACCGGCGTAATTTCTATAAAAGCTGACATCACGCCTCCTGCTGGGTTGTGGTGTTGCACCCACCAGACACCCTGGCAGTTGGTTTCTTGCAGCGTGGATTCGCCGTCCGCTTCGAGCGTGATGCGCACTTCGCCCTGACCGAGTCGCTCGCGCAGCCAGTCCAGATCCACCGCATTGAGTGGCATCGCCAGCAGGTCAATGGTGGTGTTTTCTCCACAGTCCAGCAGTTTTTGCAGGCATTCGGCAATCTCACACAACAGCACTCTGGCGTTACCAGAAAGCATAGCTGCCGGCGCAGGCTGGTACTGAGCTACAACCGGAATTTGTTCAAGTTTCATGCAGCCACTCCTGCACCAGCTCACGAATCGCCTGCGCTACTGCCGGCACTGCCGCAGCGACCTCGGGGGTGAGTTGCTCGCCCCAGTCGATGTATTTGGGCTCTATGGCCAACATGGCGCGCTGCTTGGGCCAATGACCAGACAAAATCGCAATTGCACGTAAATCAGTCAGCCCTACTTCATGCACGCTGGACTTGCGGTTGCCCAGCAAGAAGGCGTCCATCTGCTCGCCCTGCAGCAGTTGCCAGGCACCGGGTGGCTGCCCAATGCGAGCTGCATCAACAACAATTAGCGCATCAGCATCTTGAATCGGTCCGGCCAGGGTAAATGACAGCGTGCCACCGTCCAGCAACTCCACTTGCGCCGGTAGGGGTGGGCCAGCAGCCAAAGTCTGCAGCACATGGACACCCACACCTTCGTCGGTGAGCAGGGTGTTGCCAATGCCAAGCAGCAAAATTTTCATGAGGTGAAGATGTAGGATCTTGTAGTCTGTGCAATGTATAGTGATGCTCAGACTGATTTTTGATTTAGATCAACAATTATTCATTGTATTAATGGTGGCTTATTTATAAGTGATTTGCCGTCTTTTTACGCCAATTACCCACAGATCGACTCAAGTATTATTTATTATGTGCCTTGCCATACCGATGCAAATCACGCAGATTGACGGCCTGTCGGCCCAATGCGAGGCGCGCGGCTCGCTACGCAAGGTGTCGCTGTTCATGCTGCGCGATGAGGTGCCCTCGGTGGGCGACTACGTGATGGTCAGCATGGAGCAGGCCGTACGCCAAGTCAGCGCTGAAGAGGCCCAACTGACATGGGATCTGTACGACCAGATACTGGCGGAAATGGGGCCTGCGTAAGTCAGTTCGGTACAAGCGCTTTCGTTGGACACCATGGTGTGTTGGCCGTCAAGCCACTGCACCACACGCGCAGGTAGGGTTAGACAAATCAGTTTCAAAATCCGGTTGAAAAAACATCCTCCACACAAGACGCTGAAAGATGACACTTCCTGACCAACATGCAGCCGTTACTGGATGGCCTGCAGCCACTTGGGGTCGTCAATGACACGGTCGATGGCAGCACGCATTCGATACAAATCAAATGCCCAAGCCTGATTGAATGTTTTGATAACGTCAGAAAAATTCATGAGCGAATAGACTGGTTTGCCAGCCGGTCAGTTTGGCTCAGCCAGATGTTTTCGAATTGCCTGTTGTACCACCGCGAATGCTGCAGGCAACTCTTTCGCCGGTGATGTGCTAGCGCGAACGTCTCCAGCACTTCCTGCTGTCTCAATTTGTTGGCATAGTTCACCCAATGCCAAGGCGCCGACGCTGCGGGAAGCTGATTTGAGGGTATGAGCAAGTGCCACGGCCTTTGTGATCTCACCTGCATCAATGGCCTCGCACAAAGCGGGTACCTGGTTTTTGGCATTGTCCAAGAACCTCTTCAACAAGCGCTGGTGCACATCGCGGTTGTTACCCACCAATTGACTCAAAGTGTCGCCGTTCCATATGTCAAGAACGTCACTGGAGCTTATTGCTGCGACGTCTCCAGCGACTGATGCAGAAAATTTTTCAGGAATCATCTGAGACACCACAGGTCCAGCCGGCAACGGTAACCACTTATCCAACATCGGCGCGAGTTCATGTAAACGCAGCGGCTTGCTTAGGTAATCATCCATGCCGGCTTGCAGACAACGCTGGTTTTCACCTTGCATGGCATTGGCGGTGATGGCAATGATGGGAAGGTGTAAATTTGGTGCCTCTTCGGCGCGAATCGCTTCCGTTAAGGCAAAGCCATCCATGTTCGGCATGTGGCAGTCTGTCAGCAGCAAAGCATAGCGGCCACTGCGCCATTTCTCAAAGGCCACCTGACCGTCCTCGGCCGTATCAGCGTAATAACCCAGCAAGCGCAGTTGCTCGCTCAGCACGTCCCGGTTGGTTTCGTTATCTTCGGCCAATAGGATCAGGTGCCTACTGGCAGCGGCCTCTTCGAGGTTGGGAGCGCCGCGACCTAACCAGCGGCGTATGTCCGGCAATTGGGTGGCCAAAGAAGTCAAATGCGCCTCTTGCAAAGGCAGCACCACGGTAAATTCAGTACCTTCGCCCAAAGTGCTGCGCACTCTAATTTGACCACCCATCAGCTTGACAAGTCGGTCGCTGATGGAAAGACCCAAACCAGTGCCGCCAAACTGACGTGCAGTGCTGGCATCGGCCTGGGTAAAAGGTGCAAACAGCTTGGCAACCACCTCGGCGCTCATGCCAATGCCGCTGTCACGTACGTGCAACAGCACTGCTGCTTGGCCATCAGCCAGTTTGCCGGGCTCTAACGCCAGCGTCACACTGGCATTGGAGTTTGTTTTTCCCGGGGTGAACTTGATGGCATTGCCAATCAGGTTAAGAAGCACCTGGCGCAAGCGGGTCGGGTCGGAATAAATGGCGATTGGCAACTCGCAGGCTATCGAGAGTTGTAGGGCTATGTCTTTGGCGCTAGCCGTGCCGCGCATGAGTTGCAGCACGCTGTCAGCCACTTCCTTGAGCACAGTAGGGATGCGCTCCACGTTTAGTTTGCCAGCTTCAATCTTTGAGTAATCCAGGATGTCGTTGAGGATTTCAAGCAGGGTTTGCGACGAATTGGCAATGGTGCTGAGCATGCGCTGCTGTTCTGGTGAAAGCGCTGTTTGCTGAAGAATGTCCACCATGCCAATCACGCCATTCATGGGCGTGCGGATTTCATGGCTCATGTTGGCCAGGAACTCGGATTTTGTTAAGTTTGCAGCTCTTGATGCTTCTTCTGCTTGGACAATTGAAGTGACGTCCTTGGCAACGCAGATCACCGATATAACTTGCTTCTGCGCATTGAATACGGGCTTTCCGGTCGTGATCATGAAGCGATCACCTTTTGGAGAAGGTATACGAACGTTAATGTTTGCTTCTTGCCCGCTCTCAAAGACATTCTTTAAAAATTGGTATCGCCTATCTGCCTCATCCTTGGGGAAGACGTCCCAAAGAGTTTTTCCGACAATGTCCGCTTGAGCCATGCCAACCCCTTGGGCAAATGCAATATTCACATAGCTGTAGCGGCCTCCTTGTTCGAAACTAAATATCGGATCGCTGGACTCGTTCAACAAAATGCGATGCTTCTCTTCGCTGATACGAAGCAGTTCCTCGATATGCATACGCTCGGTGATGTCACTGTGGGTGCCACTGACCCGTATGGCTTTACCGCTCGCGTTTCTGGTGGCACGACCCTTACTCAAAATCCAGTGCCAACTCCCATCTTTGTGGCGTAACCGAATGACGGTCTCAAAAGGCACGTTGGCATCCTTGATGTGGGCCTTCATCTTCTGGTGGTATTGCAAATAGTCGTCTGGGTGAGCCAATGCATCCCAAACTTCACGCACTGTTGGTAATTCTTCAAGGGTGTAACCCAGCATGTTGGCCATGCGGTCCGAGTGGTAAAGTTCTTGGGTGATGAGATTGAAGTCCCAAATGCCCACGTCGGCGCCTTCAACAGCAAGGCTAAAGCGAAGTTTTTGGTCACGCAATAGTTCTTGTTGTTGTTCAATTTCAAGAGTCTTTTGCTTGACGAGTTCTTCCAGGTGATTCTGGTATTTTTGCAACTCGAGTTGCGCTGCCTTTCTAACGTTGATGTCCAGAATCGTTCCCCGCAAAAACGCCGGATTGCCAGCTTCATCGAACGAGAACTCTCCCAATGCCTCAACCCAGCAGGTTTTTCCATCCACTGGACGAATAATTTGGTATTCTTTGTAAAAATTTCCATGCGTGGCAATGACCAAGTGGTAATAGTCGAGCAAATCTTGCCGGAACTCTGGCGCAATCAGGCCGTTCCAGTTGGGAATGGTTTTCTCGAAGGTGGCGTCAATGCCAAAAATGTCATCCAGCACCTCCGAACCATGCCACTCACCCGTTTTGATATCGGTCACGTAGGTGCCAACCCGTCCAATGAGCTGTGCTTCGTTCATGGCCCACAAATTGTCCTTGGCAAGGGCAAGCTCAGTGGTACGTGTCTGTACCAGACTCTCAAGTTGAGTGAGATATTGCTTAAGCTGAATTTCGCTGTTGGCGAGTTGAGCCGCGATCTCCTGGGACTCTTTCACCTTTCTAAGGTAACCGTTTCGAGCCAAAACGGACGCGACCGCCGTCATCGATATGATGGCTGTCAGGAAAATGAAATACGCGACCTTGTTTGAGTAATCTGCTTGTGCCTCGAAACCGTAGTTATCCGCAACCAGGAGGCTGACCAGGAATAGTTCCGAAAGGATGGCCATTAATATCGTTGTACGCACACCCAATATCCAACTTGAGATGACAAGGATAAGGGGGAAATTGATCAAATTTGGACCGCGCAATCCGCCATTGATCACCGTTACAAACGCCACAACTATCCAATAGGTTCCAATCAGCAGAAATGCTGCTTTTCGAAACTCTTTGCCAATCGCATACCAGAGCGCAATAGCACCGCCCACTCCGAGAAAAATGTGAAGGAAAACGCGCGGGGATGTTATAGCGTGATCACTCAAAAGCGCGATTGCAAGTGCAAAGCCAGCCAAACACAAAAGCGCTGCTCCAACCGTCACAATTTTTTGAGCGACAGGATCTACGCTGAAGTGATTATCAAGAGACATTTTTTGCGAATTTGACGGACATTATGCCGTTGACCAACGTGACAAAGAATCCGTGGAGGTGAAACGAGTTGGACAAGCAGAGAAAATCTGCACCATGTTGAGCCAAATAACCGATGCAAGAAGCTGAAACCTATACCAGCCAGCTAGTCTGCACTTAGTTGAGCATTAACGGTGCCAACCCCTAGCCTCCATGCAACCTGCCAGCAATCCACGCCGTTGTTCGACTAAATCTGTGCACATTTGATAATCCCTGGCGAGGACACTTTCACCTCGGTCACCCCAATGATCAGTCCATCCAAATTCGGTCATTGAATGGGGAAATTGAGCGCATGCGACCAATCCACAGAAAATCGCACAAACATTCAACCTCATCAAGCAAT
>CAIYYA010000083.1 GCA_903930255.1 uncultured beta proteobacterium | reverse complement strand
TGTTTTGGCGAGCGTTTGGGGTTGGCGGCGATCCAGAATCCAGATCAAACCAATGCGTAAACTGCCAGCATGGGATGGGGGCTCGGTAGCGCTCACTTGGGCACCTGCATTTTGCAGCGCACTGCGCAAGTCGCGCACAAAACCGGCCGGGTCAAGTTTGCGGTATTTGTGCGGGCTGCCGCGCAGCTCCAGATAGGCCAAGCCTTCGGCACGGGCTTGGGCGACGATGGCTTGGGCATAGGGATGGAGCGCGGCTGGGTGGCTCAGCAGGGCCGAGCCGCTGAGTTCGCCGGGGCGTTCAAAGGCGCTAAAGCCGTGCGAGTGGCGGGTTTTGAGGGCGATGCGTGGCTCGGTCACACCATACAGGTTGTGCTGCAACTGGGCGGTGCTGGCGTGCAGCAGCAGGCCAGCGCACAGCTCGGCGCGGAGTTCAGCAGGAATGGTGCCGCTGCGCGGGCCACCCAGGGTGCTCGGCCAGTCCCACGGCCACTCTGGTTGTGATAGCAGCTCACGCAGGTTCTGTAAGCGTTGCAGGCGTTTTTCTTTGCTCAAGCTGATCCAGATATGGCGTGCCACTTCACGCTGCGCGGCCAGGTCGAGGCAGCCGCCCAGATGCCGGTGCAGGTCGGCTTTGGGCAAAGCGGTGAGCCAGTCAGTGTGCTCAGGTGTCAGCGGCGTGCTGCGCAAGCGCTCGATCTGTGCGGGCGGCAGGCGATACAGGCTGCGCCAGTTGTCGTGGTGCTCGGTTTGCGCCAGCTCAGCCAAAAAATTGCCCATGAGCTGGCTGCTTTGGCTTTGCCGGCGTGCCAGCTCGCGGTGCAGGGCATCGCCTTGCTCGGGCAGCGGCCAAGGCAACACCTGGTTGGCTGCGGCCAGTGGCAGGGCAAAGCGGTTGCTGTCAACGCGAGCGCCATCAATCACGATGTCAAGCAGCTCGTTGCGCGTGCCGGTGCCCGCGATCAGGGGTGTTATGCAAGCAGCCAAATCAGCCGCTAACGCCTGTGCCAGTAGTGCAGGCTGCTTTGCTTTTTCAAGCGCCGTGCGGGCAAACAGGGCCGGCGGCGAGGGCTCGGGGCTGACCACATGCAGCCAGGCTTTGGCACCCAACAGGGTGCCGGCACTTTGCAGGTCGGCACTCATGGTTTTGCGCCCACCGGCCAGCGACAACACCAGTTGGCCACCATGCACTTGTTCACTGGCCAGCAAGGTGGTGCGCAAAATCAGCTCGCGAATGTGCGCGCACTCAGTCTGGCTGGCCAACTGATCGGTGCCAGCCGCCGCCCAGACGCGCAGCGGCATGGGCGCGCCCAGCAAGTGCCACCAGGCCTGCAAACCAGCCAGACTGGCCTGGGTTTGCGCGCCTTGGGTGGTGCAAATCCACAGCTCGTCGGGAGCTTGGAGCTGGTGCTGTTGGCGCAGTGCATCCAGCGTGGCGCGCTGTGGGTGATGTGCATACAAGTCCAGCACTTGCGGTGCCAGCCAGCCCAAAACCTCAGGGACCACCGCCCAACTCGCACCCAGGGTGCAGAGCAGGATGTTTTTCATAGCAATGACTGCGCAGCCAGCCTGCTCCACAGCTCAAATTGATCGTTATGGACAATGGCGCTGGCAGGGCGAAAACTTAAGGCCAGCAGGGCCTCGCCAGCGACGGGTTGCGGAGGTAAGTCTGGCCGCCATTGCGCGGTAAACAGCAAGCCCAGATGCACCCTGCCCACAGCAGTCAAGCCCTCATAAATCAACCCCTGAAAACGCAGGTCACGCAAATCGGCCTCTGATGCGCCCAACTCTTCGGACAGCTCACGCAGCAGGGCACGGCGCAGAGTTGCTTGCGAATTTAGGGGTGAAATTGGCCTGTAAGGCTTGTCTGACGTGCGTGACATGCTATCAAAAGTATTGTTGTCAAAAGGTGGTTCTGCATCTGCCAGATCGACATGGCCGCCGACACCACAACTGCAGCGCCCGTCCAGCCGCGCATCGCCACCCGTGCGCTGGTAGCACCAGAGGTGGCCAGCGGCGTTGCGCAGCAGCAGGTAGGTGATGGGTTGCAGCCAGGCTTCGTTGTGCTCGGCCTGCGCGCGGTCTTGCCATTGCGCGTGTTGCAAAAAGTCCAGGTTTTGGGCTGGCCAGCAACCTTGCAAAGGCAGCGTTGGGGCTTGCGTGCGAGGCAGGGTGAGGATGTGGGGCATCACAATTTGGGGGCAGCGGTCAGCTCAATCCGCGCTGTGACCATCGCCAGCCACTGCGCCATAGGGACAAACTGCGGGCCATCGAGAGTCCAACACATCCAGCCACCGATCTCGACAGAGAGCTGTTGGCAGCGCCGCAGCAGTCTGGGGTTGATCGCACGGTAACTTGGGGACGGGTTGCCCAGCGTGATGGCATCCCAGATGGCGTATTCGTTATCCACAATCCAGCCCGCACAAAAGCCCTCTTCACTGATCTCGCTCATGCGGTCGTACAGGTCGAGCTGGGGGTCGGTGAGGTGGGGGTAGGGCTCGACGTAGGGGTGGAGTGGCGAGGGTTTTGCGCTATCCAACGCAATGTCATTCCAGCGTTCATCTTCAGGGTTGTCCCAGACGTGCATCATGCTATCGATTTGGGCGTTTTGCAGGTCCCGCCATTCGAGTAACTCTTGCGCGTCCAAGTCCTGTAAATTAACTGCAACGGGTGGTTTGAGGGGGCTCATGAGGGTGTCAGTCGCTTGATCATCAACGCGTTGCCCAAGGGTTCAACATCGACAGATACGCCTTTGAGTTCCTTGTTCTTTTTGAGTCTGTTGGCACGTTCGTCGCCAAGGGCTGCGCGAAGTTCGTTGGCCTGTAGGTTCCTCAGGGCAGTTGTGGATTTGCCCTCATAGCTGGCGGTAACTTCGCCAGTGCTGGGGTTCAGGGTGAGCTTGGCAGTGGGCCAGGTTTGGAGCTTTGAGTTGCTTTCTGCTGCAATCGGCACCGTCCGGTCTGCGCCTTGTGTGTGGGCTGGTGAGCTAGCGGATACAGCAGCAGTTGCAGCCATCGCGCCATAGCCCACTGAGGTCTTGGCACCAAAACCCACCCACTCAAAAGCGTGCTGGAAGGCACGATCGAGCAAGGCTCGCCATTGGTCTTGCAGCGCTGCGGTCAGGCGGCTGGGCTGGCAGACCACATGGAAATCAAATTGTGATTTGGCGGGAACAGCCAGAAAGCTGACTGGAATGGGTGCGCCGGAGTCATGCGGGGGTTCAGTGCCTTGGTAATACTTGCCAAAGTGCGGGGTCATGATCTCAACCACCAGTTTGTTGCCAGCGGGCTGGGGAAACACATCCCAGAAGTCCAGCGCGCCGCGTTGGGCATCTTCGGGTTGGTTCACGGTTTCGGGGCCAAAAAGGGCATTGATGGCTTCATCGGTGAAGCCGACTTCGCCGTCATCTTGCAACTCTTGCATCGACCTGCGCAAAATGCCTTTGACTCCGCTGCCCGCCAGATACGGCAGTCCGTAGGGCGTGAGGAATGCAAACCCATTTTCAATCGGGTGCTCGTTGCCCAGGCCAGTGGCAAAAGGTGCGGTTGACGCAGTGCTGATGCGGTAGGCGTTAGGGCCGTAGTGGGCGATCAGGGCTTGCTGGCGGGTGCGTATTCCTTTCAATGCCTCAACACTTGACATCGGCAAAGGGCACAGGTCTTTGAGCACACCGGCACATTCACGGTCGAAAATGGCGCGCTCGTCTTTGCCTTGGGGACGTGATTTTTTGTAGGGTTCGAATGGATTTCCATTGAATCCTTGCCAGTGTTCCAGATAGAGTTGAAACCGATGGCCCGGCGCGGCATCTTTCAAGTCCTTTGAGATGTAACCGGGAATGGCTGCGATGCGTTGCGGCAGTGCCATGATCAGGCCTCTATTGCGTTAACTGCATCCACAAACTGCCGAATCCACTTGAGCTGCTCCAGCGCCTCGTCGGTGTAGCGCATGTAGTCGCGCGATTCACATCCTTGCAGCATTTTCATGAATTCAGGAAACAGCCGGTTGCCTTGACCAGCCGTCAGCTTTTGAGCTGTCAATCGCTGTGTCATGCCACAAATCAGGTGGTCAAGCAACTGCTGTGCGGCGGCACCTTTGCCAGCGTAAAACTCCAGTGTCGGCATCAGCCCGCTGTTCATGATGAGCGCCGGCGCGCCTTTGGCCAGGCCTTTGTATTCTTTGCCGTGCTGGGTCATGCCCGCCGTGGCGTACTGCCAGGCCAGTGTGGCGCGTTGTTGGTCAAGTGTTTGGGTCATGATGGTGTCCTTCAAGACTGAACTGTTTGCACCAGCACCAGGCCGCGTCCGGTGCTGGCATCGCCACCGATTTGCAATAGTTTGCCACTGATGCCGGGCTGTGTAGCACTTTGGCCGACAAACACATGCGTCAGAATTTCAGCGGCATTCATCGTGTTTTCCGGTTTCTTCTCTTTCTTGAAACGCTCAATGCTGGCCTGCGCCAGCCCAACCATCAGGGTCTCGGGCGGCAGGTTTTCCACATAAAACAGGCCACCGTCTTTGGCTGTGCCAGACGCATCATCAATGCAGACATGCGGCTCGACCACCATGGCGTGGCGCGCAAAGTGGGCAAAGTCGGTGTCGTTCAACAGCACCAGATCGGTTTTAAACTTGTTGGTAAAAAAGGCGCTGGCGCTTGTGGGCATTGCGTAGTCTGCTATCCATTTGGCTATTGCTTGCAACTTGGAATCGACTGTGGTGGCGAATTCAAAAGCCTCCAGCACCAATTGGTCGGCTATTGCGTTGGCAGCAGCTCCTGGGCGCTGCCCCAGCAGTGTTGGGCTGGCGGCCAGCGCCTTGTTCTCAGCCACAGTCGGCACGCTCCAGTCACACGGAAGATGGCTTTGTTGTGCCAGCCGCTGCAAGCGCGCCAGAGCCAACGGGCTGGTGACATACGCAAAGCCGCCTTTGAGCGAGCGCACCGGCAGGGCCACCAGTTGGGCATCGCTTAAAGACAATGCTCCGGCAAAGTCTGAGGCGCTGGTGTCCGGCCCAAAAATGCGGCTGATCAGGCTGTGGGGCTTGCTGCTGTCGCCCTCGGCACGTGCCCAGGCTCGGTTGAAGTGGTGGCGTAACGCACCCTTGAGGCCGCTGCCGGCAAACATGGGGTGCTGCGTGTGGACTTCGCGCTGAATGGGACTGTCAATGGCCCCGATGGCACTGCCCGCGCCCATATGAACGGGGCTGACGGCGTAATAAAAAACGACTTGGGTGGCTTCAAACATGGGGGCTCCTGACTTTTGGTAATTTGGTTGCTTGCTCCTTCCCGCCTTTGGGGGAAGGTTTGGATGGGGGCTTATTCAATGCCAGGCACCCAACAGGGCGCAGTTAAATCCTTCGGCGCGGCGACTTCTGTGTAACGGGTCTGGATTGTGCGGCCACAGGCCTTGTTCAACCCATGCGGCAAGCTTGCCAGCATCACCGGCAAATTCGTCAAACCAATAGACACTGCCAGCGGGCACGGCGGTTTGTGCTGGCTTGGGCATCCAGTGGTACAAATCCCAGCCG
The DNA here is from genome assembly GCA_903930255.1 of uncultured beta proteobacterium. Classification (GTDB taxonomy): domain Bacteria; phylum Pseudomonadota; class Gammaproteobacteria; order Burkholderiales; family Burkholderiaceae_C; genus Rhodoferax. Next base: position 28,236 of record CAIYYA010000083.1, on the reverse strand, counting down.
CTGACGGTTTCACGCCGACCCAGTGCAGCGCATGCCAGTCGGGCGCTAAAGCCGTCGCCTTGCAAACGGTAACTGCCGTCGTCTTGCTGGGTGACACCCTCGGGCAGCCAGCCTTGACTGAAAAGGGCCGGGGTTTGCAGGATCAGGCGAAAACGGTTGTTTTTTCCCAGCACTTTGCTGACCACTGGGGCGCTGAAATTGACCCGCCGGTAGTGCGCGCTGCGGCCGTCACCACCCAAGCGCAATTCGCCTTCCAAGGGCATCAGCTCAGCCACGCCTTGAAGTCCCACCAGAAAACCGGTGCTGACAAATGGTGCAGTGGCTTCATCACTCTTTGGGCTGAAAGCAAAACCCTCGGTGGTGTAAATCTGGCCTTCTTCGGCGGTATGGGCGTCGGCATTAAAGCCAATGCCCAAGCGCGGGTCACGAACGAACAGGTGGTGGCTTTCGATTCGGTGGCTTTGCTCAGGCAGTTGACCTTGCAAATGTTGGCTAAAGCCTTTGCTGTGCAGATAGATGCCGCCTTTGGGTTTTTCTTGTTTAGCTGAAACCAAAGTGGCGCGCAGCGGCAAGTCGCCCGCTGACTGCACGCCGGTTTGAACGTCACGCGGTTCCAGTTTGGCAAAGTGCTTGCCCAACATCAACAGGTCAGCCGGAAGTGGCGAAATGGGCTCAGGCGTGGCACCTTTGTCCGGTTCACCGGCCAGCGACAGCCAAGCGATGCGGAAATCGCCCGGTGCATCTGGCGTGCCCAGGCACTGCGCCAGCGCGGCATCGCTACAGCGACCTTGGCTCAGAAAACTGCTCAGGTGCTTTGCGTCCTGGCCCAACAAAGCCGAGCGAAAAGCCCCGGCAAACAGCGAGGGGGGCGGCGGCATCTGGCTGCTGCCGTGCTCGCCACTGTCGCCAAAAGCCAGGTTGCCGCGCACAAACAGGCTGTCGGTGGGGCGCACATAGTAATAAGTGGTGGTGCTCATGCGGCAACTCCGGTTGACTCTGGCGCATTACGCTCGGCAGCCTTGTCTGGCCTGAAGGCGCGTGCCTCGCGAGCAAAAAATTCGCTGGTGACTAAAAAGTTGTCGATCGCGGTTTTTGGGTGGAGCGGTTTCATCACGTCGCAGACAAAGTTGACCACGCGCCTGGCCAATGCTTCGTCACCTTGTTGGCGTTTGAACTGGTGTGCCAGAGATGAGGTCATCTGGTCACGCCAAGCGGTGTTTTTGGCATCTTTGGCATCGTCCGTCAAACCTTCAAACCACAACTGTGCCCGGTAAATCGCGCCGCGCGAAAAGTCGGTTTCGGCCAGTTTGGTGGCCAACTCTTTCATCAGTGCCAAAGCACTTTGTGAGGTGTCGGGTTGTTGGTCAGCCGCTACCGGCCACCACGGGCTGGTGACGTTGACCTCGCCGCCGCCACGTTTGAGCACACGCAGGCAAAAGGCATCGCGGTTGATGTCGTCGCCATTGGAACTTAGGCCATGCACGGTGTTTTTGGCGCGGCTCTCTGCGGCGCGCAGCTCGCGCAACACCATGCCAAGCGGGGCGCTGTGGTGCGCCACCACCGCACCCATCGAAGCCGTGGCCTTGTGACCCATGAGCGTCATCAGGCGGCCACCCAAAAGGCCAAAACCGTTGGCCAGCAACAGTTGGCGCTGATTTCTGCTGCCACCGGGGCGCAGCGCGCCGATGCGTTCGTCCAGGCCCATGCTGTCATCGGGTGCAATGCCGCTGTAGGCCAGGCGCAGCAACTGCATGCAGTCAAACAAATCATCCACCGCCACCAGCGCCAGCACGTCGTCACCGCCGGCGTAGAGCAGCTTGCCTTTGCAGCATTCCTCCACCACATGGCGCGCCAGCCGGGTCGAAAAGTCGTTGAACGCTTGCGAAATGGCTCCGTGGCGGCCGGGCGACACCGGGCGTTTGGTGGCCAAGTAGCTTTTAAGCTGCGGGTCACGGCGCTCGTACATGTCCATCTCAGACAACACCTTGCTGTGCCAGGTGTCGCGATAGGTGAGTTTGTAGTCGTCTTCATTGCCCGCCAGCCAGCCGCCCATGCGGTCGCCGTCCATCAGGATCAGGGCGTAATAGGTCTCGGGGCGGTTGTCGCCCAGCAATTGAGTGATAGTGTGTTGTCGGTGTGCGCTCTCGGGGCTGTCGTCAGTGGCATCTTCGAGCATGGCAGGCAGTTTGCGCAAGGTGTCTTGCTCTGCTTGTGATAGCTGGTCACGCTTGTGCAGCTTGCGTAGCAGGGCTTTCGGCAGAGTCACCGTGTCAAAGTCTTGGGCGCTGGCGGCCAGCACTTGCAAGGCTGCGCGCTGCGCGGTGGTCATGGGGTGGGCTGGGTCAACCAGCTTTTCCAGCGTGGTGGACAAGGCCAGCGCGTGTGTGCTGACAACAAAGCGGCGCACGTTGCCCCCGGTCAAGCGGCTGACGCGCTCGGCAAACATTGTGGGCCAGAGACGTTTGAGGGTGGCGATGGCGCTCAAATGTTCACCGGGCTTGACCCAGGATTTTTGTTTTTTGGCCAACTTGCCCCAAACGCTTTTGGCTTCGCGGTCACGGCGGTTCAGCCCCAACAACGCGCGGTCATCGGTCAGCCATTCGGCCTCACCGGTCAGGGTGCAGCGATGGCCTTCTTCCAACACAGCATCAAAGGGCCGGGTGGCTTTGGCGGCACCCAAAGCCCGCTCGGCCAGTTCATAAACGGCGGGGTAAAGTATTCCGGTGTTGGGGGTCCAAAACTTCAGGCCATCGAGCTTGAGTTCTTTGGTCAGCACTTTCCAGGTGGCATCCTGAAACACGCCTTGCTTTTTCAGATCGGGGTGTATGGCATCCAGCGCGGTGTGCAATTGGGCCGCCGCAGTGGTCACGTCCTGGCTATCGGTGGGCCAGGTGGCTGCGGCCCAATAGCATTCAGGGAATCCTTTGAGTTGCGCCTTGATTTGCTCGCGGGTCACTTCAGTCATGCTCACACCAGCCGCATCAAAGGCGCGCTGGGCAGCCTCTAAAGTCCATTGCTTTGCTGCATTTCTGATAGCTGCAACAGCACGTTCAGCAAGGGCTGCAGCCTTTTTTGACGGAACAATTGCCATAAACTTGTTGGGCAGGCTGGCGGCAAACAGCGGGTTGGTGTCGGTGCGGTCACTCAGGAGTTCTGAGTCAATATCGTCAAACAACTGGGTGAACGCAGAGCCGCACGTTTCCATCAGCCACTGATCCACCACCGGCACGCCACGCAGCGCCGGGAACACCATTACATCTGGCCCCAACTGGCTGATGATGGGCTTCATGGCCTCAAACACCAGGCTGGACAGCAGGTGCGAGCCGGCCCACAAATCTGACGTGGAGCGCGCCTGGCCGATAAAACCTTGCACCGGGCCAAAGCTCATCACCAACAAGGCTGGCTGGTCGGGGCCGTTTTCGTCACCCATCAAAGCGGTGTGAATGGCAGACACGGTATCGACATGCGACCAGATGCTGTGGTCGGGTGTGCGCGAGTCGGCCGGCAGCATCGGCCACAGCACGCCCAGGTCGCTGGCGTGTTGACCAGCCTCGGGGCCAAAGCGCCAAAAGGCCAGAAAGGTTTTGCGCAGGTCGGGGTCGTTTTCTTGAATGAGATCAGTGAAATGGTCTTGGCTGACAGATTTGATTTGCTCCAGGCCAATGCTCAGATCCAGCGCGGCGAGTTTGAGGCGCTCGCCTGAGAGGGGATGAATCAACTCGGCCTCGCGGGTGAACTTGACGCCTTCAAATTTGGGGTATTTGCCGACATCGTCAGCGCGTGGCCAGTTGGGCCGGTCGGCAGCAGCGGCCAGGCAATCTGCCGTGTGAACGGATTTGTCTTGTTGGAGCTTGTCGTAATCGAGTTCCAGCCATTGGCCGTTTTTCTTGCGCATGGCCGCTCGGGTTGGCAGACCAATGGCCTTGCCAACTTCGACCACGCTGCCACCCTCGTGGCCCACCGGGTCACGCAGCAAGACCAGTTGTTTTTCAGCCGGATCGTGCAACCAGGCGGCTAGTTTTTTAGGGTAGTTGGTCATTGTTCTTATCCCTTACGAATGCGGGTGATCAAGGTGGCAGGTTGGCGGTTCAAAAAGTCATGAACCTGCTGCCAGACTTCGATTTGGCGGCTGATTTCTGGTGGCCGCACTGCACTACGATCAAAAAAGGCTTGCGGCATGGCGCAGGGTAGGTGCGTGATCAGGCCGAAAAACTGCCCGTCTTTGTTTTTGGCAACTTTGAACCTTGCTTGACTGGCAAGTCGGGCGTTGTTTAAACCCACCAGTCCATGGTTGGTTACGGGGTAAGCCAGAACGTGCCGGTCGGTAACTTGTTGGTGTGGTGAGCGCAGACCTTGCAATGTGAACTGGGTGCGAAAACCAATTTTGAGAGCAGCCAGCTTTTCCAGAACCTGCTTCCATTCTTTGAAGCCGTCAAATACCGTTTTACCTTCAGCGTTTTGCCGTCTAGCCGCGAACACGCGCCAAACAGCCGGGCGATCATCAGCACACAAACCTAGCGCGTGTGGCCATTCGGCTGCGAGGCGGTCGCCCAAAGCGGCATGCAGGCTGCGTGGCACAGCTTGCTCAGTTAGCTTGGTGTCGCAAAGTCCCTCAAAACCCAGAACGCCTTCACCCTCAATGTGCAACGAACCCCAGCCATTGCGAGCGCGTGAGCCAACGCTGCCAAACCAGGCTGCCAATTGCATGGCTTTGCGCAAGGCATCGGCTTCGGAATCGGGACAACGAATTTTGAACGCCAGTGCTGACCCGCCAGGTGCTATGGCGTTGCGTATGCTGTGGGTCGTGACAGGGCCAAAGCCCAAGTAAACGGCCGTCCCGACGGGTACAAGTTGACCCGTTTGCCTGTTTTTGACCTCGGTATGTTGGTGCGTCACCATCTGCGGCAAATCAGTGAGCGTGCCAGCATCCCAGGCCGACAGCCTTAGCTGAACCTTGGAGCGTCCACTTTTCCCATGTCCATCGCCCGAATCATCCGCCGCGCTGCCAAAAAGTGCATTCTCAAGCTGGAGTAATTTATGGTGGTCATAGCCCACATCTGGTGCCTTCACCACCCGCCACCATTGCCGCAGCAGCGCCTTGAACGGTGGGGTGCGCCATTGGGCTTGTTGCTCGGCATTGCCTAAAAAGGCAGGTGTATTAAAACTGACCTGGTAGGTCAACTCGCGCATGGTCATCAGATTTCCTCCTTGAACGCCACATCTGTTTTGCATCGTACAACATCGGCTTTGCGGGTTAACCCGCGTTTGGGGCTGCTGGGGTGATGGCTTGTGTTCATGCGGCGCAGTTTATTGGCTTGATCTGCATTCACAGTGCTGCGGCAAGCTTGCCATGCACGCTAGCGCTATCGGACGCTGCTTAGCCAGCCAGGATGCTAGCCGCTTCAGCCGATAATCAACAGCCGCAGCCATTCAGTGCACATGCTGTCGTCTGCTTATGAGTCCTTCTGGAGCTTCCCATGAAACGCTTTTTCAATACCACCGGCCCCTGTTTCCCCGAGCGCCACTACATGGTGGATCCGCTCAAGCGACTCAAGGGCGTGGTGCCGCTGATCGAGCAAGGGCAGTATTTTGTAATCCACGCACCTCGCCAAAGCGGCAAAACCACCTTCGGCCTGGCGCTGATGGAGCAGCTCAACGCCCAGGGCCGCTACACCGTGCTGATCAGCTCGATCCAGCCCGCAGCACAGGGGCGCGACCCGGTGCAAGCCATGAAGATTGCAGCCCAATGCATTGCTCAGGACAGCCGCTTGTACCTGCCAGAGGCCGAGTGGTCACCGGCTCTGGATGCAAATCAGGCCTTTCAGGAAAACGGTCTGTTTAACTACCTGCAACAGTGGTCACTGGCCAACCCCAAGCCGATCGTGCTGCTGCTCGACGAGGTCGATGCGTTGCTGGACGACAACTTTTTGGCGCTGCTTTACCAATTGCGCAGCGGCTTTACCACGCGCAGCAAGGGCGGTTTTCCGCATGCGCTGGGAATGGTTGGCCTGCGTGATGTGCGCGATTACAAAATCCGCATTCGCCCAGACGCACAGAGCATGGGCACCGGCAGCCCGTTCAACGTCAAAGCCGAATCTTTTTTTATCGACCGCTTTACCAGTGCCGATATCACCGACCTGCTGGCGCAGCACACGGCCACGACCGGCCAGATTTTTGAGCCCGCAGCGGTGGCGGCTATCGAGCATTTAACGCAGGGCCAAGCCTGGTTGGTCAACGCCCTGGCGCACCACATCGTCAGTCGCATGTTGGACAACGATGCCAGTCAGCCGGTGACCGAAGCGCTGGTCTGGCAAGCCAAAGAGGCGCTGATTTTGCGCCGCGATACGCACCTGGATTCACTCATCGACAAGCTGCGCGAAGACCGCGTGAGCAGCATTGTGGGGGCCATCATCAACGGCGATCAGCTCCCGGATGACCGCCTCAACGACGCCCTCTGCTATTGCCAAGACCTGGGGCTGGTCAGCCGCAAGCCACCGATCTGCTTTGCCAACCCGATTTATCAGGAAATCATCCCGCGTGTGCTGAGCTACTCGTGGCAGTTGTCCATCCCGCAAGACGATGCCGACCCGTTTTGGTATATCAAGGATGGCCGCCTGGACATGGACGCATTGCTTAAGGCGTTTCAAAAGTTTTACCGTCGCCACTCCGAGGCCTGGCTTGAAAAATACGATTTCCGTGAAGTGGGGCGACAACTGTTGTTAATGGCATTTTTGCAGCGCATCGTCAATGGCGGTGGCCGCATCACGCGTGAGATGGCCATTGGCAATGGTCGTGCTGACCTGGTGGTGGAATATGGCGACCAAACTTTTGTGCTGGAGCTCAAGCTCAAATACCGTGCTGACAGTCAGGCTGAAGGACTGGAGCAGCTTGCTCGCTACCTGACCCGCATCGGCCAGGCCAGCGGCTACCTGTTGCTGTTTGAGCTGGACACCCGCCAAAGCTGGGACACCCGGCTGCAGTGGCAAGCCTCGATGCAAGACGGCAAGGCCATCACACTGGTCGGGCTATGACTGTTGGCTGACCTGGGTAAAGCGGATCGCATCAGGCTTCAGGGTTAACCCATAGCGCCGTGGCCGTACGCCACCATCGTGAATGCGATAAGCCTCGGCCGCTGGCCCCAAAACGGTGCGCAGGCGCTTTTCCAGCTTGGATTTGCGGGCTGAAAAATACTCGCCGTCCATGCCGTTTTTCAAGGCCCGCTCGGTGCTTTCAATGTCGGCCAGGTTGCCTGTGATGCGCCGGTATTCACGCAAGTAGCGCCGGCTCCAAGCCGGGTCTGGCACGCCTTTGGTGGGGGCACTTAAAGGCTCGCTGCCTGCCAAAGTCTCGCGCGCAAACACGGCCAGCAAAGCCAGCTCAGCCGGTGGCAAGCTCAACTCTCGCCCAGCCGCCAGAATGCGTTGGCGTGCCAGGTCAAGCGTCAACTGCGCGGGTGCCAGCGCGGCACGAGCGGCTGCCACGGTGTCGTTGAAGCTGGCCACACCGGCCAACAGGGCGGTGGGCAAGCCGTGGCGCAAGCTGACAAAGGGGATTTCAGCCAGCGTGACTTGTGCCATGGCTGTGTCAGCGAGTTGGCCGTCGCGCGTTTGCAGCACCCGGCTGTAGGGCGTGGGGTAGAAAAAATCGTAGCTTGACTCGAACGGCTCGCTCACCAGCACATGGCTCAAGCGGTCTTGCGGTCGGCCAAACAAGCTCAGTGCGTAGCCCAGATAAAAGCCCATGGTTTTGCGCCCACCGGCAATCGAGGCGTGCAGGGCACAGCCTGAGTCGGCCGTGATAGAGCGCACTTGGGCGGTAATAAAGTCGGCGGCCGCGCGGTTGTCTGCCGGGCTGCGAATGTCGTTCATGGGCTGGCCGTGCGCATCGCGCATCACATGGATATGGCTGCGGTCAAATTTAACGCCGGGAAGGTGGTAGTCGGCACAGAGTTTGTGAAACCAGCCCAGGTCGTCGCTGAGCAGTGACAACTCGGCTCGGCGCGCGCCTTCGGCACTGGTGATCAGATGCACTTCGGTGGGCACAAACGGCGCAAATTCGTCAGCCGCCAGCGCATAAAGCGTTTCTGTGACGATTTGCGGCGTGAGGCCGCTCACGGCCAACAGCACGCGCCGGGGAAAGTCGGCCGGGTTGAGGGGTGTGCTTGGGTGGGTGACAGCGGTGGTATTCATGCGCTGCAGTGTAGGGTGGCAACGCGCGCAAACGTGCTGCGGCAAGCTTGCCATGATCACCTCCGATGGCCGCACAGCCAACCGTGTTAATGCCAAAACGTACACTCAAAGCCTTTTTCTCTTGAGCCTGCTTGATGAACGCCCTTGTCGATGTTTCTTTTTTCCCGCGCGCTGCCAAGCCACTGAATAGTTACCGCAAGTTCTGGGCGGCTCGCTTTGGCACGGCACCGATGTTGCCCATGAGCCGCGCCGAGATGGATAAACTGGGTTGGGACAGTTGCGATGTCATCATCGTGACGGGTGACGCCTATGTGGATCACCCGAGTTTTGGTATGGCTGTGATCGGCCGGATGCTCGAAGCGCAAGGCTTTCGGGTGGGCATCATTGCTCAACCAGACTGGCAAAGTGCCGAGGCTTTCAAGGTGTTGGGCAAACCCAATTTGTTTTGGGGTGTGACCGCTGGCAACATGGACAGCATGATCAACCGCTACACCGCAGACCGCAAAATCCGCACCGACGACGCTTACACCCCGGGTGACGTGGCCGGCAAGCGACCCGACCGTGCTGCCATTGTTTACAGCCAGCGCTGCCGCGAAGCGTTCAAGGATGTGCCGATTATTTTGGGTGGCATTGAGGGCAGTTTGCGCCGCATCGCCCACTACGACTACTGGAGCGACAAGGTGCGCCGCAGCATCGTGGTGGATGCCAAATGTGACTTGCTGCTGTATGGCAATGCCGAACGTGCCATTGTCGAAATTGCACACCGTCTGAGCCGGCGCGAGCCAATTGAAGAGATCACCGATGTGCGTGGCACGGCCTTTGTGCGTCGCTCGGATGATGCCACGGGCAAAGACTGGTTTCAGATAGATTCGACCCGTGTCGACGCGCCCGGCCGTGTCGAATCGCATGTCAACCCTTATATGACCACGGCAGAACAAGCGGCCGCACAGGGGAGCACCTGCAGCAAAGACGCTACGGCAAGTCTTGATGCTACAGAAAATGAAGCTGTCAGAGTACGTGGGACGGGCGCTACAGGCATAAATCATGTCATTAATTTTGTCGCCAATCCGAGCCTTCAAGCCACGAGCGGCAAACTGCAGGTGCCACCGCGTGAGCGCTCGGTGATTCGCCTGCCAAGCTATGAGCAGGTCAAGTCTGACCCGGTGCTTTATGCCCATGCCAGCCGAGTGCTGCATTTGGAAACCAACCCTGGCAACGCACGCGCTTTGGTGCAAGCGCATGGCGAAGGCGCAACTGCGCGCGATGTCTGGATCAACCCGCCACCGATTCCGCTCAGCACAGCCGAAATGGATCTGGTGTTTGGTCTGCCTTATGCGCGCAGCCCGCACCCAAGCTACGCCGATGCGAATGGCAGCCACGAGCATGCGAGCAAAATTCCGGCTTGGGAGATGATTCGCTTGAGCGTGAACATCATGCGCGGCTGTTTTGGTGGCTGCACTTTTTGTTCGATCACCGAGCACGAAGGTCGCATCATTCAAAGCCGCTCTGAAGACTCGGTGATTCAAGAGATAGCTGACATTCGTGACAAAGTGAAAGGTTTCACTGGCACCATTTCTGATCTGGGTGGCCCCACCGCCAACATGTATCGACTGGGCTGCAAAAGCCCAGAGATCGAAGCGGCGTGTCGCAAACCCAGCTGTGTCTTCCCCGGTATTTGCCAAAACCTGGGCACAGACCATCAACCCTTGATCAACATTTACCGCCGTGGCCGTGCTTTGCCGGGCATCAAAAAAATATTGATTGGCTCGGGTGTGCGCTACGACCTGGCGGTGCAAAGCCCCGAGTATGTGAAAGAGCTGGTGCAGCACCATGTTGGGGGCTATCTGAAAATTGCGCCAGAGCACACTGAAGCGGGCCCTCTGAACATGATGATGAAGCCGGGCATTGGCAGCTATGACAAGTTCAAGGCGCTGTTTGACAAGTTCACGCTGGAAGCGGGCAAAAAGCAGTTTTTGATTCCCTATTTCATCGCGGCACATCCCGGAACCACCGACGAAGACATGTTGCATCTGGCGATTTGGCTAAAGAAAAATGGCTTTCGTGCTGACCAAGTGCAAACCTTTTACCCCAGTCCGATGGCCACTGCAACGGCGATGTATCACAGCAGCAAAAACCCGCTGCGCAAGATCAGCCGCGACAGCGAGGCGGTGGACATTGTGCGTGGCGACAAGCGTCGGCGCCTGCACAAAGCCTTTTTGCGTTACCACGATGCGAATAACTGGCCGCTGCTGCGTGAAGCACTCAAAGCAATGGGGCGTGCTGATTTGATCGGCAATGGCAAACACCATTTGATTCCCACCTGGCAACCCGCTTTAGATGGTGCCTATGCGAGTGCGCGCAAGAAAAACTCGACGCAGCCCGGCAAAGGCCGCTTGCTAACCCAGCACACTGGTCTGCCGCCACGGCAAACGAACTTAGCGCCGTCTTCGGTCAAAAAATCTGCGCGTTAAGCGTTGGCTCTCTGCAAGTTGATGGTGACACACAAACCACCGCCGTTGGCATTGCTTAAATCCAGCGAGCCGCCCATGTGCAGCACATTTTTCTCAACAATCGCCAAGCCAAGTCCGGTGCCATTGGCTGCTGTGCGGGCAGCTTCGCCCCTGAAAAAAGGCGAGGTCAATTGTTTGATTTGGTTCTCTGCCACACCAATGCCATGGTCGCGAATGCGCAGCACCACGGTTTTGTCCTGATGGCGAGCCGATATCTCGATGTGAGCCATGCCGGTGTCGGTCGATTTGCCGTAGCGCGCCGCGTTTTCCAGCAAATTGCCAATTACACGTTGCAATTCGATTGCATCAGCCTGCACCATAAGCCGGGGTTCAAGCGCCACTTTGAACACAAGGTCGTTGCGTTTACGCAACTTTTCCAGACAATTTTCGATGTTTTCATTGAGCGAAACGGCGTTCAGTGCAATCTGTCCAGGGCGGGCGTAATCAAGAAATTTGTCGATGATGGCGTCGAGCTGGGTAATGTCGTTGGCCATGTGTTCACGTGCTTGCGCATCTGCCACGCTCATTTCGATTTCAAGACGCAAACGAGCCAATGGGGTGCGCAAATCGTGCGAGATACCCGCCAACATGACAGCACGGTCTTGCTCGATCTTGGCCAATTTCTGGGTCATGCGGTTAAACCCAACATTTACAGCGCGAATCTCACTGGTAAACACTGACTCGTCCAGGGTGCTGGCGTCAAAGTCACCTTCACGCACACGACTGGCTGCAAACGACAATTTTTTCAGCGGCAGGTTGATCAGGCGCGCCATCCAGGCGGCCCCCGCCAATGAAAAGATAGCGGCTGTCAAGAGCCAGACCAACCAGGTTTTGCCGGCCGGTTTGTCGAACCGGGTGCGTTCGGCTTGAAGCCAAAACTGGTCTTTGTCTATGCGAAAGCGCACCCACAAACCTTCAACACCGTTGACACTGTTGGCCACCTCGGTGTCTGGCCCCAAACGTTGCTTGATTTCATCAGCAATGTGCCGACTTAGTTCGTCATCGTTAAACGGCTCAAAACGGTCTTTCGGCTCGTGCGGCAGAATGGCCACATGCTCTTGGTCTTTCATGGTTTTGAAAAGTGACACGCGGGCAATGGCATCGGTGTGTACAACGGCTGCGCGGCTCAGATTGACAAGCGAGGCAATTTGCTGTGCTGTTTGCAGGGCACGCGGCTCAAATTCCATTTCGCGCAGGGTTTGAATCCAGGCTGCAGCGCTGCCCAACAAGAGCGCTGACAACAAGAAAAAGGTGCGCCAAAACAGGCTTAATCCACGTTTATCGCGGGGCTCAAACACCGTTTCGTCAAACGCGCGCCTCTGCGCTGGGTGATTAGTTGTTGCCATCGGGTACAAAAACGTAGCCAATACCCCAAACGGTCTGGATGTAACGCGGCAGACTGGGGTCTACCTCAATCAGCTTGCGCAAACGCGATACCTGCACATCCAGACTGCGGTCAAAAGGCTCGAAATCGCGCCCACGCGCCAGTTGCGCCAGCTTTTCGCGCGATAAGGGCTGGCGTGGGTGTCGCACCAGCGTTTTCAGCATGGCAAACTCGCCGCTAGTCAGCGCAATTTCTTCGTCACCCCGGCGCAACACCCGCGTAGCCAAATCAAAGTTGAAAGGGCCAAAACTGATGCTCTCATTCTCTGCCGAGGGTGAACCTGGCGCCTCTACGGGTGGGCGTCGGCGCAACACAGCATGGATGCGCGCCAGCAGTTCACGCGGATTGAAGGGCTTGCCCAGGTAATCGTCCGCGCCCACTTCGAGCCCAACGATGCGATCAATTTCTTCGCCCTTGGCTGTGAGCATGATGATGGGCGTGCGGTCATTGGCACCGCGCAAGCGCCGACACACCGACAAACCATCTTCGCCTGGCATCATCAGGTCGAGCACAATCAAATCAACGGGTTCGCGTAACAACACACGAGTCAGGGCTTTGCCGTCTTCGGCTTGCAACACTTCAAAACCCTCTTGGCTCAAATAACGCCGCAGCAGGTCGCGAATACGCACGTCGTCGTCAACGACCAAAATTTTGTCAACACGGTGGGCTGGAGTGTTCATGGCGGTTTTGAATAAATTTGTAACAAGTGCTATTTTGCGTGTGCTGTGGCTGCTTTATCATTGGTGCTCGTGATTATTCACATTCCGTTACAACTGTTTCCCCGATCTGCATGATTTATGGCTGAACTCTCACCCTTGTCAACGCTCAAGCGCATGGCTTTAGGGGCTGCCCAACAAGCAACGCCATCCATGCTGGGACGGTTCGAACTTCGCCGTATGCTGGGGCAGGGTGCACAGTCACAAGTCTGGTTGGCGTTTGACCCACGGCTCGAGCGTGAAGTGGCCATTAAGCTGATGAAGCCGATGCGTGGCTCGGATGCCTCAGCCATCGGCCAGTGGCTGCAAGAAGCGCGCAGTGTCAGCCGTTTGACACACCCGCATATCGTTCCGGTGTTTGAGGCCGATGTGCACGAGCAGCAGCCTTATCTGGTATTTGAATACGTGGCCGGTCAAACGCTGACCGATTTGTTGGCCAAAGATGGCGCTCTCGAGCCCGCCAAAGCCGTCAAACTCATGCAAGAAATTCTCAGTGCGTTGGTCGTTGCGCATGCTCAGGGCGTTGTACATCGCGACTTGAAGCCTTCCAATGTGTTACTTGATGCGAGTGGTCGCGCCCGCGTGATGGACTTTGGCATTGCTGTGCGGCTTAATCAGGACAGCAAAAAGCAGGAGCCGTCTGACACGGCTGGAACGCCTGCCTATATGTCGCCCGAGGCCGCTCGTGGCGAAGCTGTTTCTGCACAAATGGACGTGTATTCGGCAGGTTTGCTGCTGGCACAAGCTTTGCTGGGCAAACCGCTGATTGAAGGAGCAGACCCTTACCGCGTGATTTATCGGGTTGCGCATGAAGCCCTGACTCTCCCACCAGCATTTCTTGAAAGTCTGGATGATGCGTTGCGTGCCATTTTGTTGCACGCTTTGGCGTTTGAAGCAAAACAACGGTACCTCAGTGCCCAGTTGTTTCTGGACGCACTGACAGCTTGGATGACCGCTGAGCAAGAAGCTACCGGGCAAAATGGCGCGCAAGGTTCAGGGCAAAGTGGCACGCTTGAATTTTTGTTGCGTCGCATGCAACATAAAAGTGATTTTCCCGCTTTGTCGGAGTCCATCGTGCATATTCAAAGCATGGCGGCCTCTGACAAAGAGAGCGTCAGCAGTGTGACCAACGAGATTCTAAAAAATGTAGCGCTGACCAACAAACTGCTGAGATTGGTCAACAGTGCACATTACGCACGTGGCAACAAAATTGGCACGGTATCGCGAGCCGTTACCCTGGTGGGCTTTAACGGCATTCGCAACATGGCACTCAGCCTGGTGTTACTGGAGCACATGCAGGACAAAACCAATGCGCAATTTCTTAAAGAAGAGTTTGTACGCGCCTTGATGGCCGCCTCAATCGCCAGCGAACTTGGGCGCTCCTCTGGTTTTGAGGAAGAAGCTTTCATTGGTGCTTTGTTTCAAAATTTGGGTCGCATGTTGTCGCAGTTTTACTTTGCTGAAGAGGCCGCTGCCATTCGCAAACTGGTCTCCAGCAAAACTGACCCGGTGAGTGAAGATGCCGCCTCGACCCGGATTTTGGGCATGAGCTACGAAGCGTTGGGCTTGGGCATATCCAAAGCCTGGGGACTGCCTGAAAGCATTCAGCGCTGCATGCATAAACCAGCGGGCGAACCGCCCACGCGCCCATCCATCGATCAGCAAGAGCAAATGCGCTGGGTTGCTTGTGCCGCCAACGACATGACGCAAGACATGCTGCACGCCGATGCGGCCATCGTCGAACGTCAGTTGGCACAAACGGCCAAACGCTACAGTAAAACCTTGGCAACCAATCCAGCCGCGATTCAAAGTGCATCTGCCTGTGCCCGAACCAAGCTGGTTGAATTGGCTAAAGCCATGGATTTGAGCGTGCCGGTACATTCATCGGTGGCACATTTACTGCACGATACGACAGACGAAAACACGCAGCAGGATGCGGCTAGCAGCAAACCCGACGAACTCCAGGGCAACGAGCTGCATGCGACCCACTTGGTGCTCGCCAAACCCATGGCACCCAGTCAGCAGCGCAGCGAAGAAGCCTCACAAACCTTGACTGCAGGAATTCAGGACATCACCAATGTGATGGTCGAAGACTTCAAGCTGAGCGATGTGTTGCGCATGATCCTGGAGGCGATGTTTCGTGCACTTGATTTTCATCGCGTTATTTTTTGCATGCGCGATGTCAAAACCGACATGTTGACCGGTCGCTTTGGCTTAGGCGCCGGGGTTGAGGGCGTGGTCAAATCGTTTTGTGTGCCGCTGCGCATGCCACTGAAGCCGGATTTGTTTTCGGCAGTTTGCAACAAAGGTGCCGACACGTTGATCAGCGATGCCAGCGACCCGCGCATTTTGGCCAGTTTGCCCGCTTGGTATCGCCAGTCATTCAATGCCCCCACTTTTTTGATTTTGCCTTTGTTGCTTAAAGGCAAACCGTTCGGCCTGATTTACGCGGACAAAGCTGAAAAGGGTGGTTTGACAGTGGATGAAAAAGAACTGGCTTTGCTGCGCACCCTGCGCAACCAGGCGGTTATGGCATTCAAACAATCCAACTAAAATTTAGGTAAGAAAATGCCCGCTAGCGCAATACTGACGGGCGTAGGCAGCTATAAATTTTATATCTATTGAGCGGTCCAGCCACCATCCATGTTCCAGGCGACACCGCGCACGTTATTGCCTGCTGGCGAGCAGAAAAACACCGCCAAGGCGCCCAGTTCTTCGGGTGTGGTGAATTGCAGAGAAGGTTCTTTTTCGCCCAGCAGCAGTTTTTTGGCCTCGTCATTGGTCAGCCCCAGCGCAGCCGCTTTGGCATCCACCTGCTTTTGCACCAGTGGTGTCAGCACCCAACCCGGACAAATGGCATTGCAGGTAACGCCCGTGGTGGCATTTTCCAGGGCGGTCACCTTGGTCAAGCCGATGACGCCGTGCTTGGCTGTCACATAAGCTGATTTTTCTGCCGAAGCTACCAAGCCATGCACCGATGCCACGTTGATGATGCGCCCCCAGCCAGCCGCTTGCATAGCCGGCAAGGCCAGCCGGGTTGCATGAAAAGCGCTGCTCATGTTGATGGCGATGATGGCATCCCAGCGCTCGACAGGAAAGTTTTCAATGCGTGCCACGTGCTGAATGCCTGCGTTGTTAACCAAAATGTCAACCCGGCCAAACCGTTCGGCTGCATAACTCAGCATGTCAGCAATTTCATTGGGCCGGCTCATGTCGGCACCGTGGTAGGCCACTTGCACACCCAGCGCAGCAATTTCTGCTTTGGGACTCTCAACATCGCCAAAACCGTTCATAAGAATATTCGCACCTTGGGCAGCCAGGGCTTTGGCAATGCCTAAACCGATCCCACTGGTGGAGCCGGTGACAAGCGCTGTTTTACCTTTGAGCATGGGGTTTCTCCAAAAATATAAAGATTGAATGAGCTGGGCCCACTGCCGTAAGCCGAGTTTGAATTAGGATGCTGACATATGCACAGCACCTTGCTGGCGTGATTATCCAATCCCTTGTGCCCACACATCATTGCCCATGTCTGATCCAACGCTAAATTTTGTTCACTGCCCCGACTCCCAAGGTGGCCACCGCATGGCTTATTGGCAATGGGGCAACCCGCAGGCCGCGCACGTGGTTTTGTGTGTGCACGGTTTAACGCGTCAGGGGCGTGACTTTGATACCCTGGCACAGGCTTTGTGCGAAAAAGGCGGTGAGCGCATCCGTGTGGTGTGTCCGGATGTTGTCGGGCGGGGGCAAAGCGACTGGCTCAAAGACCCTGCGACTTACCAAATTCCAAGCTATGCAATGGATATGCTGGCGTTATTGGCGCAACTCGCTCCAAGCACACTGGACTGGGTCGGCACCAGCATGGGCGGTCTGATTGGTATGGCCGTGGCTGGTCAGCCCGAAATGCCCGCTTTTGCACAAGTCCGCCGCTTGGTGTTAAACGATGTAGGCCCGACCATTGAAGCCAAAGCCTTGCAGCGTATTGGGCAGTATCTTGGCAAAACAGGTGCCTTCGAGTCAGAACAGCAAGCAGCTGATGCCTTGTGGGCAATTGCCAGCAGCTTTGGCCCGCACACACCAGCGCAATGGTTGGCACTGACACGGCCGCAACTTAAACCGCTGGCTGATGGCTCGGGTCGATTCACCCTGCATTACGACCCGGCTTTGGCTTTGCCCTTTTTAGCGGTTACGCCCGAATTAGCCGCTCAGGGCGAGGCCTTGCTCTGGCAGGCTTACGATCAAATCAAGGCGCAAACCCTGCTGGTACGCGGTGCTGAGTCCGATTTGCTCTCCCGTACCACGGCTTTGGCCATGACCCAACGCGGCCCCCATGCACAATTGATTGAGTTTGCCGGCGTGGGTCATGCGCCAACCTTTGTGGCGGCCGAACAAGTGCAGGTTTTGGCGCATTTTCTGCTCGATTAGCCAGGTTAACTGCGCATGAAAAGCCATCCTGTGGCCAAACCGACGAGTGCCACCAACAGCCAAGGTGTGTTACCCGTTGTCTCGGTGGTCGGACAAATTTTGCCCGATCAAGCCCATGCGCTGGTGCGTGCACGGGCTTTTGCCGAGCCTTTGCTGGCTACCGAATTGCTTGACACGGGTGAAAATATTTTGGCGCATGCCGATGCGGTTGCCCTTATTCTCAAAAGCATTGGCGGCTCTGAAGCCATGCAAGCGGCCAGTTATTTGGTGTATGCCTGTGATCACCTGAACAAACCACAGGAAGTTATTGCCAAAGCCTTTGGCGACAACTTTGCAGCACTGGCTATGGAGACCACCAAGCTGGTAAGGGTGCAGCGGCAGGCTCGCCTGGCACTGTTGGCCAATGCGAGCAACAACCCCGCGGCCTCACAAGTTCAAGGCGCTGCGCTGCAAACAGAAAATGTGCGCAAGATGCTTTTGGCTTTTTCACGCGATTTACGTGTAGTGATGCTGCGTCTGGCCTCCCGCTTGCAAACCCTGCGCTTTTTTGCTGCTACCAAACTGCCCGTCAGTGGCGGTATTGCCGACGAGGCTTTGCAGGTGTTTGCGCCACTGGCCAATCGTTTGGGCATCTGGGAAATCAAATGGGAAATGGAAGACTTAGCGTTTCGTTTCCTGGAACCCGACACCTACCGTGAAGTGGCTCGCCTGCTGGACGAAAAACGCTTGGAGCGCGAGCTTCATATGGAGCGCATGCGGGCGCAACTTGAAGCCGATCTGCTCGCCAATGGCTTGCACGCAAAGGTCTCTGGTCGACCCAAGCATATTTACAGCATCGTGAAAAAAATGCGCGGCAAGTCGCTTGGTTTTGACAAGGTATATGACATCAGGGCCATGCGCATTGTGGTGGCCAATGTTCCCGAATGCTACGCAGCACTAAGCTGGGTGCACAGCCAATTCAGCCCGATTGCCGAAGAATTTGACGATTACATTGCCAAGCCCAAAGTGAACGGCTACCAATCGCTTCACACAGTGGTGCGCAACGTGGCGGGTCAACCCACCGAAATCCAGATCCGTACACAGGCCATGCACGACCATGCAGAAAACGGTGTGGCGGCGCATTGGGCTTACAAAGAGGCCGGTGCCAAGGGTTACGCGGGGGTGTCTGCCAGTGGCGAATACGATGCCAAGATTGCCGTGCTGCGCCAATTGCTGGCTTGGGAGCGAGACCTCTCGGGAACACCGGCGCACGGCATGCTGGACGACCGCATTTATGTATTGACCCCCGATGCCGCCATTGTCGAACTGCCCCAGGGCGCAACGGCAGTGGATTTTGCCTACAGCGTGCACACCAACCTGGGGCATCGTTGTCGCGGCGCGCGTATTGATGGGGCCATGGTGCCTTTGAATACGCCGCTCAAAAATGGTCAAACCGTAGAAGTGACGGTGGTGAAAGAGGGCGGGCCTTCGCGTGACTGGCTCAATACCGAACTGGGTTACCTGGTGAGCCACCGGGCGCGCACCAAAGTTCGCGCCTGGTTCAATGCTTTGGCGATGAATGAAACGGTCGCCAAAGGCCGCGAAGCTGTTGAGAAGTTGCTCCAGCGCGAAGGTAAAACAGCTCTCAAACTGGATGATTTGGCAGTTCAACTCGGTTTTGCCAACGCTGAAGCCCTGTTTGAGGATGTTGGCAAAGACGAATTTTCATTGCGTCAAATCGAGCTGCTGCTGCGCCCGCCTGAGCCGGCCCAAGTAGATGTCGATGCGCCCCTATTGCGTAAATCGCGCGCCTTTGAGAATCCGTCCAAAAGTGGTTTGCTGGTGGTGGGGGTGGATTCACTGCTGACGCAAATGGCCAAATGCTGCAAACCGGCACCACCCGATGCCATTTGTGGCTTTGTGACACGTGGCAAGGGTGTCAGCGTGCATCGCACCGATTGCACTAATTTGCGCGAGATGGTGGCAAAAAATGGCGAGCGTTTGATCGAGGTCGATTGGGGTCTGACGCAAACGGCTACCAGTGCGGTCTATCCGGTCGATGTGGCGATACAAGCGACCGATCGGCAAGGTTTGTTGCGCGATATTTCAGAAGTGTTCACCAAAGAAAAAATGAACGTCACTGGCGTGCAAACCCAGTCCATCAAAGGCACCGCCTGGATGACCTTTACCGTAGAAGTGTCCGACTCGGGTCGCTTGCACAAGGTTTTGGCTTTGGTGATGGAGCTCGCGGGCGTGCGCTCGGCACGTAGAAAATAGGTATCGATGAACACACACACCTTTCTTTGGCACGATTACGAAACTTTTGGCGCTAACACGCGCAGTGCACGCCCTGCACAGTTTGCCGCTATTCGCACCGATGCTGATCTGAACCCCATCGGGGTGCCGATCATGCTTTATTGTCAGCCGGCCAACGACTTTCTACCTGAACCAGAGGCTTGTCTGATTACCGGCATCACACCGCAAATTTGCCTCGAAAAAGGGCTGCCAGAATACCAGTTTGCGGCGCAAATCGAACAGGCGCTGAGCCTGCCCGGCACCGTTGGGGTCGGCTACAACACCATTCGTTTTGATGACGAAATCACGCGCTTTATGTTCTGGCGCAACCTGATCGACCCCTATGCGCGCGAGTGGCAAAACGACTGCGGTCGCTGGGATTTGCTCGATGTGGTGCGTACAGCCTACGCTTTGCGCCCTGAGGGTATTGCGTGGCCGACCAAGCCGGACGGCAAGCCCAGCTTCAAACTTGGCGACTTAAGCGCGGCCAATGGTTTGCTGCATGAGTCGGCGCACGACGCGCTGAGCGACGTGCACGCCACCATTGCCCTGGCCAGGCTGATCAAAACCTCTCAGCCCAAACTGTTTGATTTTTGTTTTGGCCTGCACAAAAAAAATCAGGTCATGACCGAGCTTGGTTTGCCTACCAGCCTTGCCCAAGCGCAGCCCTTTTTGCATATATCCGGCATGTTTGCCCCCGAGCGGGGTTGTCTGGCGCTGATGTGGCCGCTGGCCATGCACCCGGGCAACAAAAATGAGTTGTTGGCCTGGGATTTGGCCTTTGACCCGCTCGAGCTGGCCAGCCTGAACGCTGAGCAAATTCGTCTGCGCCTGTTCAGCAAAAGCGCTGAGCTGCCCACCGGAATGAACCGCTTGCCTGTCAAATCCGTGCATTTAAACAAATCGCCTATGGTGATGCGTAACCGCAAAGTTTTGAGCCCAGAGATGGCGCAGCGCTGGGGCGTGGATATGTCGGCGCAATTGCAAAACGCCGAACGCGCACGCGATCTGCCTGATATGAGCGCTATTTGGGAGCAGGTGTTTGCCCGGCCAACCAGCACCACACCCGATGTGGATGAAGACCTTTACGGTGGATTTGTTGGCAACGCCGACCGGCGCAGACTGAATGATTTGCGCCAACTCAGCCCCGAAGCCCTTAGCCGTGCGCGCCCTGCATTTGAAGATACCCGACTGCGTGAGCTGCTATGGCGCTACCGTGCACGCAATTTCCCAGAAAGTTTGCATGCCGATGAAAGAGCCAACTGGGACGCTGATCGCGCTGCACGTTTGTTTGACGGCGTCAACGGGGCACTGACGGTGGATGCCTTATTTGATCAAATGGACAAACTCGCTGACAACGCTGACGAGCGTGGCCAAGCCATATTGGGCGCTCTGTACGACTATGTCGAAATGATTGCGCCGCAACGCGATTGATCAACGTGCCGTAATCAAGGTTTTGATTTCGGCAAGCGCGGCAGTTGTGACCGCTTTTTCTTCGACCGTGGCAAACTTGCTGTATTTACTCAGCAGACTGACCATTTGGGCGTAAATACGCGGGTTTGCTGCCATGCATTCTTTTTGTTCCAAAAAGTTCGCATCACCCGTGAAATTGCCCACCAATCCGCCAGCTTCGGTGATCAGCAGTGAACCCGCAGCGACGTCCCAGGCCTGCAAACCGGTTTCGAAAAATCCATCGGTGAAACCAGCCGCCACATAAGCCAGATCAAGCGCGGCAGCTCCCGGACGGCGCAAACCAGCGGTGCGCTGCATCAAGTCGCCCATCATGCGCAAATAAGTATTGATGTCGTCGTCGTGACGATACGGAAAACCGGTCGAAATCAAGCACTCTTGCAGACGAAGGCGTTTGGATACGCGCATGCGCCGGTTGTTCATGTAGGCGCCTCGACCCTTGGTCGCCGTAAACAGGTCATTGCGGCTGGGGTCGTAAATCACGGCCTGCTCAACCTTGCCGCGCACCGCCAAAGCGATGCTGACGCAGTAAATTGGCAAACCATGAATGAAGTTGGTCGTGCCATCCAACGGATCGATGATCCAGACAAACTCGGAATCTTGCGAACCATGAACGCGACCCGATTCTTCAGCCCAAATCGCATGCCCAGGGTAGGCGCCCAGCAAGTTTTCGATGATGATGGCCTCACTGGCCTGATCGACTTCGGTGACAAAGTCATTGGCCTGTTTTTGCGAGACGCGAACCGACTCAACGTCAAGTGCGGCACGGTTGATGATGGCGCCTGCAGCACGGGCAGCTTTCACAGCCACGTTCATCATCGGGTGCGTATTGGGAGATATCATGATTTTTACCGGTTGATGAGCAAATCGACTGCCCGGCGATACGGGCAGCGACAATAACGCCATTTTAACGGGCTAAACGCCGACCTGACGATTTCAGACCAGACACATGCAGACGCGATTCATCCTTATTAACACCAGTCATGCCGGAAATGTCGGGGCAGCCGCACGTGCCATGAAAACCATGGGTTTCGACGATTTGGTATTGGTAGCCCCACGCTGGCCCAACGTGCTGCGCCGCGAAGAAACCATTCAACGCGCCAGCGGTGCACTTGATGTGCTGAAAAATGCGCGCATCGTAGACACGCTCGATGAGGCGCTGGCTGGCATGACGCATCTGTGCGCAACCGCTATGACACCGCGCGACTTTGGCCCCCCCACCATGACACCCCGAGCGTATTTTGAATTGCTGCAAAAAAAAGAGCTGCCGATGCTTAATGCACAAGCGCTGGAGCCTGAAATGATGACAAATTTTGGGATCGGTTTTTTGTTTGGAAGTGAACGCTTTGGCATGAGCAATGACGATGTGTACCGTTGTCATGTGTGCTTGAGCATTCCAAGTAACCCGCAGTTTGGCTCACTCAATCTGGCAGCCGCTTTGCAGGTGATTGCCTACGACTGGCGCGTGGCCTTGGGTTCTTATCCGGTGCAATCTGCCACCCTGCCAGCGCTGCGCGCCGATGCACAGCAGATTTCCGGTATGTTGACGCACCTGGAGCAGGGGTTGACGCAAATTGGATTTCTTGATCCAAGTGCACCCAAAAAACTCATGCCCCGGCTTAATCAACTATTCAACCGGGCTGATCTGACACAAGAAGAGATTCACATCCTGCGTGGCATTGCCAAAATGATGCTGAATCCCCAGCTTACCTGCGTGCAAGCGAGCCAAGATTAAACTTAAGCCATGTTTTCCCGTATCAAATCTGACCTTGACTGTATTCTTGAACGCGACCCGGCTGCGCGCAGCCGCTGGGAGGTGCTCACTTGTTACCCTGGTTTTCACGCTGTGTTGTTGCACCGTGTCGCGCATGCTTGCTGGATGCGCGACTTCAAATGGTTGGGACGCTACATCTCGCACACGGCACGTTTTTTGACGGGCATCGAAATTCATCCGGGAGCCAGCATTGGCGAGCGGGTTTTTTTTGACCATGCGATGGGTGTGGTGGTGGGGGAAACCGCGGAAATTGGAGACGACTGCACGATCTACCAAGGTGTCACCTTGGGCGGCACCTCGCTCTACAAGGGAACCAAACGGCATCCCACCTTGGGGCGTGGCGTGGTGGTGGGGGCAGGTGCCCAAGTTTTAGGTGGTTTTACCGTGGGCGATGGTGCCAAGGTCGGCTCTAACGCGGTGGTCACCAAACCTGTCCCAGCCGGTGCGACCGCTGTGGGTAACCCGGCGCGCATCATCGTCGCAGAACACGACCAAAAGCGTGAAGAAGCTGCCTCAAAAATGGGCTTTTCGGCGTACGGTGTGACTCAAAACGACGACCCGTTGAGTCAAGCGTTGCGCGGTCTGATCGATACCGCAGCGGGGCAAGAACATCAAATTGCTATGCTGTGGAAAGCCATGGAACAGCTCACCTGCCAGCGCAACACCATCACCGTGGTGCCCACCGATGCCGCCACCAGCGAGCATTTTGAAGCCGCCAAATTGAACCAATTGGTGCGTGAATAAGCCAATTTAAAAGGTGTCGCAGCTCTTGCCCAACTTGAACATGGCGACCGTTTGCACCAGTTCTTGGGCCTGTGATTTCAGACTGATCGCTGCAGCAGCCATTTCTTCGACCAAGGCTGCGTTTTGCTGCGTAACCTGATCCATTTGCGTCACCGCGTCGCCAACTTTCGCCACACCCTGACTTTGTTCGGTGCTGGCTGCGCTGATTTCACCCATGATGTCAGTCACACGCTTGATGCTGGCAACAACTTCATCCATAGTCGTGCCTGCCTTGTCAACCAAAGTTGTGCCTCGCTCTACGCGCTCAACACTCGCGTTGATCAGCCCTGTGATTTCTTTGGCCGCATCGGCCGATCGACCTGCTAAAGAGCGAACCTCAGTCGCCACCACGGCAAAGCCACGCCCTTGCTCGCCGGCCCGAGCAGCCTCAACGGCGGCATTCAGCGCAAGAATATTGGTTTGAAAAGCAATCCCATCAATCACACTGATGATGTCGGATATTTTGCGAGAGGCCTCATTGATACCTTTCATGGTGTCGACAACTTGAGCCACAACCTGGCCCCCTTGCACAGCCACAACACTGGCACTCATGGCAAGCTGGTTGGCCTGGCGCGCGTTATCGGCATTGTGTTTGACAGTGGCACTCAGCTGCTCCATGCTGGCAGCAGTTTGCTCAAGTGCACTGGCCTGACTCTCGGTGCGGTTGGATAGATCCTGATTGCCCTGGGCGATCTCGGAACTTGCCGTGGAAACGCTTTCTGAACCCTGGCGCACATTGGCCACCACACTCACCAAACTAGCTTGCATGTGATTAACCGCGTGCAGAAGTTCGGCAATCTCGTCACGCCCCGAGGTTTGCACACTGTTACGCAAGTCGCCAGCTGATACCGCCTGCACGATCTGAAGCGCATTTTTTAATGGCAAAACGATGGAACGAGAAACGACCCAAGTCACCACAAAAACCACCAGCGCACTCAAGATGCTTAATAACCATGCCACCCAGCGCAAGTGATTGGCATGCGATTGCAGAGCCTCACTTTTCACATTGAGCTGCGTTAACTGGTATTGCACCAGCTGATCCAGCGTGGCTTGAAGTGCCAGACTTGATTGATCAAACGCACCCATGAGTGGGTTACCCGTAGCAGGCCCTCCCGCAACATAGGCCTTAGCCATTCGCACACCGTTGGCGTAATAAATATCAAAATTTTGCTGAATTTTGCCCAGCAATTCGATTTGAGCGCTGTTGTTGTGCTGGCTTTCAAACGTTTTGAACAGTGCCAGGTCAGCCAGAAAGAGCGCCTGATTTTTTTTCGCTTCATCAAAACCATCGGCAAGATCGTCTAGCGCGCGGGTCGCAGAAACGTCAGTGAGGAACTGCTGCACCTGCACTACATTGCGTTGCATGTCTTTGGCTTTTAAGGCAAAAACCGTATCGACTTTGAAAGCGATGTCGGTGCTGGTTTGTACCGCATTCAGTCCTAGCGAGAGCCAGCTTGAAAATCCCAAGAAAAGCAGCACAGGAAGACACGCTACGACGCCCAGTCGCATGAAGATTTTGATGCGGTTAAGTGCAAAACGAGATTCTGGGGATGCTCTCACTGCTGACATGCGAACCTCCAAATGTTCAGATGCAAAGAATACCCTCGTTTGACCCTGAGAATGGTAGTGTTAATCCTTATTCAAAACTTCGAATCGCCGCTTTCGGACGAAAAGCTTTGCAAATTTCGGCGTTGCACTGCAGATAAGGGCCACCAATCAGGTCAATGCAATAAGGAACAGCGGCAAAAATACCGTCCACCAGCTGTTTGCCATCGGCATCTTTCAAACCTTCGAGCGTTTCGGCAATCGACTTGGGTTGCCCTGGCAAGTTGATGATCAGACACTGCCCGCGAATCACGGCAACCTGGCGCGAGAGAATAGCGGTGGGGACAAAGTGCAGGCTGATTTGGCGCATTTGCTCACCAAACCCGGGCATGACCTTGTGTGCCACCGCCAGCGTAGCCTCGGGCGTCACATCGCGCAGCGCCGGACCGGTGCCGCCGGTCGTCAGCACCAAAGCACAACCCGCCTCGACCAGCTCGATCAGCGCGGCACTGATGGCCGCTTGTTCGTCTGGAATCAAGCGCGGCTCAAACTGCAGTGGGTTATTTAGCGCGCGCGTTAACCAGTCTTGCAAGGCTGGCAAACCTTTGTCAGCATAAACCCCACTGGAGGCACGGTCGCTTACCGACACAATGCCGATTTTGATCGAAGGGTAGGGGTTGTGAGCGCTGCAATTCATCATGCTTCGTGGACGGGGTTAAACAATGGGTCATCGTTTTCACGCTCAGGCAGGGCACCAAGCTGTTCACGCACCAGCTGAAAAATTTCACGGTAGGCGCGACCATGGCGCACAGCTGCACCTGCTTTTTCTGGCACAGCATCTTTGCGTGCCTGACGAATCAGCGCACGCAACTGTTGGGTGTCGGTGCCAGAGTGGGCGCTGATCCATTCCTCAAAAGCGACTTCTTCTGCAATCAGCCGATCGCGCCAAAGTTCGCATTGGTGCAGCGCCAAATTTTCGGAAACACTCCCATTGGCTTGTTCGTCGAGTGCTTTTTTTACAGATTCAAGCACCAGCGGTTCCAAGTGACGCATGAATTTGCCGATGTATTGCATTTGACGGCGTTTGCCTTCAAAGTTCGTGATGCGTTTTGCCTCGGCAATGGCATCCTTGAATTTTTCAGAGATGGCCAGACGCATCAGCTGGTCGGCACGCAGCGTTAGCAAAGCTTCACCCAATTTTTGCAATTCTGTGCTTTCGCGTTTCAGGTCGGTGCGGCTTTGTTCGGTGGTGCCTTTGAGCTCGGCTTTAAGCTCAATGTCGCGTTCGCTACCCTCAGCAACGAATTCACCGCGTACAAAATAGCCTTTTTTCAGTTTTCTTGACATAGGCAAGTATCATAGCCGCGCCATGAATCAATCTAACACCCAACCTACCTCCCGCGCTGAACAGGGTTTCAGCTTTAGTCGCACTTATTTTGAAGGTCTGGTCGATCAGGCCCTGGCGCATGCCAAACAACTCGGTGCCAGCGATGCGGCAGCCCACGCCTCCGAAGGCTGTGGTCTGAGCGTTTCGGTGCGCAAAGGGGAGCTGGAAAACGTCGAACGCAATCGCGACAAATCGCTGGGCATCACCGTGCACGTGGGACAACGCCGTGGCAATGCCAGCACCTCGGATTTTTCACCGGCTGGCTTGGCGCAAACCGTGCAAGCTGCTTTTGACATTGCCCGTTTTACCGCTGAAGACCCCTTTGCAGCTTTGCCCGATGAGGCTGATATTGCGCCAACCAGCGAGCACCGCCAGGACCTCCAGCTGTTTTTTCCGTGGTCGATCAACAGTGACGAAGCCATTTTGCTGGCTTTGCGTGCAGAGTCTGCCGCCTTGGCTGTCGACAAACGCATCAGCAACAGCGAGGGTGCCAGTGTGTCAGCCCAGCAGTCGCACTTTTTTACGGCCCATACGCATGGTTTTCGCGGTGGCTACGCCAGTTCGCGCCAGTCGATTTCGGTTTCGCCGATTGCTGGCAAAGGCAAAAATATGCAACGCGATGCCTGGTACAGCTCACAGCGTGATGCGGCAGACTTAGCGCCTCCCGAAGCCATCGGGCGCTACGCTGCCGAACGCGCCTTGAGCCGACTTAACGCACGCAAAATTGCTACCACCGAATGCCCGGTGCTATTTGAGTCGCCGTTGGCGGCGGGTTTGCTGGGCAGCTTTGTGCAAGCCATCAGTGGCGGCTCGCTGTACCGTAAAAGCTCATTTTTATTGGACTCTTTAGGCAAGCCGGTTTTTCCCAAACACATCGACATTTTGGAAGACCCGTTTGTCAAACGTGGCAAGGGCAGCTCGCCGTTTGACGACGAAGGTGCGCGCGTGCAAGCTCGTAGCGTAGTCGATGCAGGCAAGGTGCAAGGTTACTTTTTGGGCAGCTACTCAGCACGCAAGCTAGGTCTGAAAAGCACCGGCAATTCAGGGGGGTCACACAATCTGACGCTGAGTTCGCGCCTGACACGCCCGGGTGACGATCTGGATGCCATGTTGCAGCGCCTAGGCACTGGCCTGTTTGTCACCGAGCTTCTGGGCAGTGGTGTGAATGGGGTCACTGGTGACTACTCGCGTGGCGCAAGTGGTTTTTGGGTCGAAAAGGGGCAAATCGCCTTTCCGGTGGAGGAAATCACCATTGCCGGGAATCTGAAAAACATGTTCAAAGACATCGTAGCCATTGGTGCCGACACCTATAACTACGGTGCTAAAACCGTTGGCTCGGTGCTCATCAAGCGCATGAAGCTTGCGGGTAGCTGAGCACCTCAAAGGGCATGCAGGAATGACTTGAGCCACAGCTAAGGTAATCCGCGTACTGCGTACAGCTAGCGGGAGAACTTGCGCAAGTCAATGAAACGAGAATTAAGGCTTCTTGACGGGTTGAGCGACTGGCTTGGCTGGCACTGGGGCTGCCATGGCGGCGGAAAATTGCTTGTGCTGCGCGGCGACTTTGTCTTGCAAGGCCTTGCACTCGGCCGCGCTGACATTCTGATCGGCTGCAGCAGCTTTTTCTGCAGTCAGTAAATCGGCGTGGTTTTTCTCAAGTTCGGCCTTTTCCTTAGGGTCGATCTTGCCAGCCTTTACGCCATTGGCCAGAGCGCTGCCGAAGGCAACATTGTCTCTCTGGATAGCCGCAAGACAGGATTGCTGTGGATGCGGACCTGCGGC
>CAIYYA010000082.1 GCA_903930255.1 uncultured beta proteobacterium | reverse complement strand
TAAGCCGGTGCCTGATCGTTAAAATGGCTGTCAAACGGCACACCACTTTGACCCACCGGATTGATGCCAGCAGCGCGTGTGGCATCTGCAAAGTCAATCACGCGACGGGTTGAAGGGCCGTAGCTCACGCCCCAGGGTGCAGGGCTAATTGGGGTAGACAGATTGTTGGGAACCTCGCGGCCACCCGGGGCGGCAAAAGGCCCCACATTAAACAGCATGTCAAGTGGTTTTTCTGCAGCCAGTGGATGTTTGTGGGTGAGTGTGTGGGCTGCACCCCAGCCCCAGTCGTTGGGGCTTTTACCCAGGGTGTTGCGCAAGTGGGTCATGCTGTTGTTCCAGGCTAACCGCACGATGTCTTTACGCGTTTCGACCTTTTCGGTTTTGCTGTTGTCCCACCAAGCCGAGGTGGGGTTGGCGGCCAGTCGGGGCAAGGCGAGGTCGAGCGCGCGGGTACCCAGCAGGTTGTTGAACTGTGTTGGGCCAAGTTCATCGAGCATGGCAGCACGAGCTAATTCGTATAAAAATTGGGTAAACACGGTCGGGGGAATGTTCAGCACGGTATATTGCCCGTCCCATTGCAGTAAGCTGTCAAAAACCGAACGCTCCAGCGGGTCGCGCACGACTTCGCTCAGCACAGGAATCAAAGGCTCAAGGACGCGCCAAAAATAGCCGGTTTGGGTGCTCAGCTGCAGCGACTGGGCATTCAACATGTTCCACTGGATTTTGTCGTTACCCAGGCGGTCTTCGAGCGATTGTGCCCGATCAGGCAAGTTGTAATAGCCAGGAATCGGCAGTCCGCTGCTCGATTTCGGCTGTTGGTTGGCCGACATGATGTAGCCCCGAGGTGGGTTTTCTTCTTGCGGGTTGTCACTGAAGCGATAAAAACCGAGCTTTTCAGACTCGTCGCTGCTGCCGTCGAGCATGAAAGCAGGGTTGATGTGCAGCGGGCGTATGGGTAGCTTGGCTGCAGCCCACCAGCCAATGTCGCCGGAAGCACTGGCCCACATCACGTTCAAACCAGGTGCGTGAATCAAACTAGCAGCATGGCGCGCTTTGGCCAGGGTGTCGGCACGGTTGAGCTGGTAAAAAGCATCCAAAAGCGGATTTTCTGTTTCCAAAAAGGTCCACCACAGCGCCACCGGTGCGGCACTGCTGAAATTGTCTTTAAACGCGTTGCTGATGATGGGGCCATGCGGCGTGCGCTGAATGCGCAGCTTGACGGTTTTTGCGTCTTTAACTTTGATCAGCTCTTCTCGTTCGGGCATATCCACCCACTGTTCCTTATGCCAAACCTGTGCTGGGTTACGTGGGTTGATTTTTTCCACGATCAAATCCATGTCGTCGTTCTGAAACATGGTCAGACTCCAGCCAAATTGACGGTTGTGACCCAGTAGAGCCGAGGCGTTGAGTGCCTGAAACTGTCCATACAGTTCAAACCCTGGGGCTGCCAAGTGAGCTTCATACCAGACAGATGGCACGGCAAACCCAATGTGAGGGTCGCCCGCCAGCAGGGGTTTGCCACTTGAGCTGCGCTCGCCACCGACAACCCAGGCGTTGCTGCCCTCAAACAGTGGCAGTCCTGCCAGCGTTTGCACATCCGATGTGGCTTGTGCCAACAGAGCCAATGCTGGCCAATCTGGTTTATGTTTGACGGTACGGGCTGTTTCGATCACGCCCAGCGGATTCCAGTCAAAATCAAAAATATCCAGATAATCTTCACCCAGCTCGTCGCGTACAAAACTTAGCATCGGCTCGGTTTTGAAGGCCATGGCAAAACTGTAAGCCAGGTAACCTGACACGGCAAAGCTGTCTTGCAGCGTAAAAGGCCGAACAGGTATGCCGATCAGGTCAAACTCCATGGGACTTGGGTGGCTGGACTGAAACTGATTGATGCCGTCCAGGTAAGCCAGCTGTGCCAGCAGGGCAGGGTTGTTTTGGTCGAGTTGTGCCACCATTTTTTCGGCATGATCGCGCAGACCCAGGGCGCGAAACAAGCGGTCTACCTTGACGAGTTTGCTGCCCAGCACCTCGGCCAGTTCGCCACGCGCGAGGCGACGCATCATCTCCATTTGAAACAATCGGTCTTGTGCATGCACATAGCCTAGCGCACGGTACAAGTCAATTTCGCCGCTGGCCTTGATGTGCGGCACACCACGTTCGTCGTAGCGCACGCTCACTGGTGCTTTGAGCTGGCTGAGTTTGAGCTCGCCCGAACGTTGTGGTTTTTTGCTCGAAACATACCAAAAGCCCCCGGCTATGCCAGCTAGCAGCAGGGTAAGCAAGACAGAGAGCAGAATTTTCCAGACGATTTTCATGCTTCAATCATAAAGCCTGCACAGCGGCAAGGCCACTGCGCACGGCACCTTCTAGCGTGGCAGGATAGGGTCCTTCGACATAGTCGCCACAAGCCAGCAGGCCCGGTGCAATGCGCAGCGGCGGGCGCTGCACACCGGGAGTGCAGGCAAAAGTGGCGCGTTTTTCAACCACGGTCTGAAGCGCCTGCAACTCTAGGCCGAGTTGTGTTTTGGCTTGCATTAGCACCTGTGTTTGCAAACTAGCTGCTGTGCCATTGGCTGCACTCACCACAAAGGCTAGCAAGCCATTTGGGTTGCCCAGTTGTCCGCGGTCGAAAACAAATTGTGCAGGCGCAGTTGCAGAGCTGTGCAAGGCAAGCATGGGTTGTGCCAAGCGTGCATTGAGCCCCCAGGCATACACCGTGGCAATGGCTTCATGCTGCAAAGCCTGGCTGATGGATGACCAGTTGTGCATTTTTGATGCTATAGATTGCGGAGCTTCTAACGCCCACTGCTGAAGCGCTAGAGCTGCATTTGAAGCCGATATGGCGATGATCACTGCATCAAAAGGCTCAGCTTGCACGTGCCAATGCTCACCGAGTCGATGTACGGATGTGACTCGTTCAGCAAGCCGAATCTGCACGCCACGCTGTTTCAGCCAGTGTGCTGCAGCGGTGGGAAACAGGCTGCTGAGATCGGTGCGGGGAAGCAGCAGTTGTGAGCCACCTTGCACAGTAAAAAGCGCATCGCGCAGCACCCGCAAAAAAACCGCAGCGCAGGCGCGTTCGGGTGGTGTGTTGAGTGCGGAGACGCAGAGTGGTTCGATCAGCTCGGCCATGACCTTGTGGCTCACCCCTCGGCAAAGCGCGCTGACAGATAGATTGGCGGCGCAGCTAAAGTGCTTGCGTTGCCAGCTCAGCGAAGCGCGCAAAAGCGACCATTTGTCGGCGAGTGACCAACCACGTGCGCTAACGATGCCAAAAAATGCGTCGAACGGGGTTGGTAAGTTGAGAAACCGCAGACCCAAGCCATCGGGAAACTGCAAGGTCATGGGTAATTTGAGTAGGGCTTGGTCTGGATCAATGCCAACCTGCCGCAATAAGTCCAGCGTGGCGCTATAGGCGCCTATCAAGATATGCTGGCCATTGTCGAGTTGTGCACTTTGGCCGTCGGGAAGCATGCATATTTTGGAGCTATTTAAGGCTCTAGCCCTTCCTCCTATTGCATGAGATGCTTCAAAAACAGTAGCATTATGGCCAAGTTGAGTGGCGCTCACCGCAGCCGCCATGCCAGCCCAACCCGCACCGACGATCGCTAGTTTCACAGGCGTCCTAGAGCCTGTACTTTCCAGGCCAGCCAAAGTTTGCGTAACGGGGTCAGGCTGGTGCGCTGGTGCAGCACCTGGAAGTTGTCGTGTTCAATTTCGCGCAAAAGTGCGCGGTAAATGCTGGCCATCATCAAGCCCGGCTTTTGGTTTCGACGCTCAACGGCTGGTAACAGTTTCAAGGCATCGTCATATAAGCCGTGTGCACGTTGTGCCTGAAATTGCATCAAGGCACTGAAACGGTCTGAATAGCTGCGGTTCAGAATCTCTTGTGCTGTGACACCAAATTTTTTGAGTTCGTTCATTGGCAAATAAATGCGACCACGCATGGCATCCTCACCAACATCACGAATGATGTTGGTCAGCTGCAAGGCCTGACCAAGCTGATGTGCATAGGCCGTGGTCTGTGCCATTGATTGACCAAAAATTTGTGCCGCCACCTCGCCAACTACACCGGCCACGAGATGGCAATAGCGCTGCAGACCAGGGTAATCAAGGTACCGGGTTTGTTGTAAATCCATCTGACAGCCATCGATCACCGAAATCAAGTGACGTTGCTCAATGCCGTATGGGCCACAAAGCGGCATCAGCGCTTGCATGACCGGATGACTGGGTGTGCCCGCAAAGGCTTTGGTGACTTCGTTGCGCCACCAGTCAAG
>CAIYYA010000081.1 GCA_903930255.1 uncultured beta proteobacterium | reverse complement strand
TTGCGCCCCAATGACCCGTGCATTGAAAGCCTGCGCAGCTTGCGCACAGCCCTGCAATTTGCCATGCTCGACGCCGCTAACAATGTGGTGCTGATGACGGGGCCAACCCCGGGCATTGGCAACTCATTTGCCAGCGCCAACTATGCAGCCGTGTTGGCTGCGGGTGGCAAGCGCGTGTTACTGATGGATGCCGACATGCGCAAAGGCCATATTCACGAGTCATTTGGTCTGCCACGTGGCACCGGCCTGAGCGCGCTGATAACCGGCAGCCAAACCATTGAGCAGGTGACACACAAAAATGTGTCGCCGGGGCTCGACTTTATTTCGACCGGGTTAATGCCACCCAACCCGGCAGAGTTGCTGATGTCGCCCGTTACCGCTGATTTAATAGCGACTTTGTCTGAGCTTTATGACATTGTGGTGATCGACACGCCTCCCGTTTTGGCTGTGTCAGACACCCAAGTGCTGGCACCCTTGGCAGGCACCGTGTTTATGCTGGCGCGCGCCGAAATCAGCACTTTGGCCGAGTTGCAAGAGTCAACCAAACGGCTCGCTCGCTCGGGCGTTACGGTGCGTGGGGTGATCTTTAATGACTTGGATCTGTCTAAGCGCCGCTACGGCTATGGCTATGGCTATGGCTATGGCTATAAATACAGCCGCTACCGGTATGCCCAGTATGAATATGGGCAAAGTGGCAAGAAAAATGGATAGATTGATTTTTGATCAAGATCGATTAAGTTTGAGCCGCTCATGCTAAGCCTACTACATCATCGGGTCAGATCAATAAAATCAGCAACCTCAGGTCTTATCGGTTTTCAAAGCCGCCACAATCTGACTAACAGCAGTCTCAGGCGAAAACAGCTTGGCGGATAGTGCTTTACAGCGGGCTGCAACTGCCAAATTACCTTCAGCTCGATTACCAGCAAAATCATCCACTAACTCCAGTGCTAACCGCTGCAATGTCACCTCCGACTGATCAGTGCAAACCCTGCCCACACCCTCACGCACAATTATTCCCTCCAGATCGTTACCCGCGTTGATGCTAGCCAGCACCGGCAGGCCAGCTTGCATGTACGACAAAAACTTGCCTGGAATGTTGTGCGTTTTGTGGCGCGGGTCCAAGGCGACGATGCATATGTGGCATTGGGCGTACAAGCCTGGGATTTCTGTGGGGTCGATTTCGTCGTGAAATTCCACGTTGTCCAAGCCACGCTTGTTGGCATCCATGCGCAGGAGTTGTGCGTCGCTGCCGCGCCCTACAAACAAAAAACCAATGTCTGATCTGTTACGCAAGCTCTCCGCCAAGTCAAGCAGCACACCCATGCCTTGAGCCACACCCATGTTGCCCGCGTAAACAAAGACGGTACGCCCCGCAAGTTTGCCACCTGCTACGTCAATACTGCACCCCACATTCGGTGCATCTGCCAGCCAGTTTTGCAGCACTTCAATGCGGCTGTTTGGCCTGTCAGCAAAATAAGCCTGATTGCCCTGAGTCTGGATGCCAATCACGTCGGCAACGGAATATTGGTAATTGGCAACTGTCTTAAAAAACTTGTAGGGTAAGCCCCGGCCCATCAACCCCATATCTGCGGCCCACTCTGGGAAAATGTCGCGAATGATCAGGTAGCCTTTGCAGTTACTCGCCTTTTTCAGCGCATTGGCAATCGGGCCCAAAAAAATGCTGGGGGCGTACCACACCACGCCATCCCAGCGCTCATGTGCCAGTGGACTCTTGCGCAAATTGCGCCGCATGGCGAACGGCATCAAAAATTCATTGAGAGTGCGGCTCACGTAGTTGATGTCTTTGGTCTTGGATGCCCGCAAGCGCAGCACCTGCACACCGTCAAAATCTTCTAGCAACCACGCAGTAGCCAAACCCGCTGTGGGTA
>CAIYYA010000080.1 GCA_903930255.1 uncultured beta proteobacterium | reverse complement strand
TAGCAGCTGACCACAGCGCGCCGCACACATTTTGAGAAAGCGCTGGAACAGGCTCAGGTTTTGCACCTCAATGAGCTGACGCACATCGCGCTCGACGTACCTCATCACGTAATTGGAAAACCACTGCGCCGGCGCCAGCTCGCGGTCGTACAGGGGTGGGTACAAGCCGCGCCACAGCAGATCATTCAGATGGTTGATCGTTACCCCGCCCTGCTGCAACTCCTGGGTTGAAAACGGCAGCAGTTGAATCAGAGCAACGCGCCCAGCCAGTGTTTGAGTGAGGTTGGACAACAAGCCAAACTGTTGTGATCCGGTCAGCACAAACTCGCCCATCCGTTGGTCTGCATCGACCCGGGTTTGCAGGTACGAAAACAAGGCCGTGCAACGCTGTACCTCGTCCAAAATCGCGCCCTGGGGATAACGCGCCAAAAAACCGCGCGGGTCTTCGGTGGCAAACGCCCGGGTGTCGAGGTCTTCCAGTGACACATAGGGTTTGGCCGGAAAAGTGTTTTGGGCCAGTGTGGTTTTACCAGACTGCCGCGGCCCGGTGATGGCCAAAATGGGGAAGCCCCGCGCAAGGCTTTGCAGCGTGGAAGTGGCTTGACGCAGAATCATTTTACAAATTGGTAATTTAAAAACCAAATTGTACGACAGGGGAAGTTAAGACCCCTGGCATTGGACCTGCGCTTTCAATATGGTGCATTTGCGTTACATGCCAACGCGGAAGACATTGCGAACAAGGAAAGCCAATTGTTCATCTTTGGCGTCGACGTGCAAAACTGAGGTACTCAACCTGCGCATTGATCCGGCGGACTTGGCTGGCAAATTCATCGTGCTCGATGTTTTGGCCTGCAACGGGGCAAACTAGAGGGCCTGCAAGAGGGTTTGCAACGAGCCTTCGCCAAAATGATTCAAGGTGGCATGACCCAGGAGCAAGCACGCGCTATTTTGGGTTTGTGAGGTAGAAATGCCCGCCATCAGGCAGCAATTGAAATCACCGATTTCTAATAAATTTAGTAGCTGCTAAAGCAAGCTGCACGGGCGTTGGAGACTAATTCCTTCGCACTTTAGAGGCTTGATTTAGAGGCAAATGAGACCCTTTAAATCATCAACGCAGCGCAACCGCATGAGCAATCGCCCGAGGCTTCACTTTAGACGCCGCCAGTTTGGCGTTGTTGCGCGCCACCTGCACATCGTCAGCAAACGCCAGTGCGACACCCATGCGGCGTTTGACAAAACTCTCGGGTTTGCCAAACAAGCGAATGTCCGTTTGTGGCACACGCAGGGCCTCATCGACACCATCAAAGACAATCCCATGCGCGTCCACACCACCATAAATCACGGCACTGGCGCCGGGGTTGCGCAGCGTGGTGTTCACCGGCAAACCCAAAATGGCGCGAGCGTGCAGTTCAAATTCGCTCTGCCATTGGGTGGTGAGTGAGACGAGGCCGGTGTCATGTGGGCGCGGCGACACTTCACTAAACCACACTTGATCGCCCTTGACGAACAGCTCCACGCCAAACAGACCCAAACCCGAAGGCTGGCCGTCACTCCCCAGCCCCAGGTTGTCGGTGACGGTTTGGGCAATCTGGCGGGCGGTGCTCAAAGCGGCTGGACTCATCGGATGCGGCTGCCAGCTCTCTACATAATCGCCGTTCACCTGAATGTGACCAATCGGTTCGCAAAAATGGGTCTCGATCTGGCCATCAGCGCCCTGGGCACGCACGGTGAGTAACGTGATTTCGTAGTCAAAATCAATGAAGCCTTCAACAATCACTCGGCCACCACTCACGCGCCCACCGGCCATGGCGTAGTCCCAGGCTTTTTGCACCTCGGTGGGGTTGTCAATTTTGCTTTGCCCTTTGCCGCTGGAGCTCATCACTGGTTTGACGATGCAAGGGTAGCCAATGCCGGCGTCAATAGCGGCTTGCAGTTCTTCAAGCGAATCGCAAAACTGATAGGGACTGGTGGGAAGGCTCAGGGATTCGGCAGCCAGCCGGCGAATGCCTTCGCGGTCCATGGTCAACCGAGCGGCGCGCGCGGTGGGAATCACGCGCACCGTGCCAGCGGCTTCGAGTTGTTCCAGCATGGCGGTGGCAATGGCTTCAATTTCGGGCACTACCAGGTCGGGTTTTTCGGCCTCGATCAGTGCTTTGAGCTGTGCCGGGTCGCTCATGCTGATGGTGCGTGCATGGTGCGCCACTTGGTGACCGGGTGCATGGTCGTAGCGATCCACAGCGATCGTTTCAACGCCCAGGCGTTGCAAGGCAATGAGGACTTCTTTGCCCAGCTCGCCACTGCCCAGCAGCATGACTTTAGTGGCGTGGGGGGAAAGGGGTGTGCCGAGTGTGGTCATGAAATCTCCGCGAGTGAGTTATTGATCTTGTCTATGCCGGGTTTCAAGACCCTCAAAGCAAGTGCTCAGCACCAGCGCAATGATTTGATCGTGGGTAAACAATTCGCCCATTTTCAGAAACTCAAGCACCGGGTCGCAGGCACGAGCGTAGAGGGTGTACAGCACGGCAATGGACGGGAGTTGGGGGTTGAGCGCACCCTGCGCTTGCGCTGTTTCAATCCAGGCGCCGAGTCGATCGCTCACATCCATCAAACCGTCCATATAGTCTTTGCTGCTCATGAGCTTGGTGCGCAAACTGGAGTTTTGGCTGGGCAGTGACGGCATTTCACCCGCTAGCTTCAGTCCCATCGTCCATTGCACCACGCTGCGCAGCTTGTCCACGGGAGACGACTCGGTGGGCAAATTGTCTAAAAACACCTGCGCCCGGCGCATCACCGACACCATGGCGGCGCAGGCCAAATCTTCTTTGCTGGGAAAGTGTTTGTACAGACTGGCCTTGGCAATGCCCACGTCGGCCGCCACTTCGTCCACCGTCATAGCCTCAAAACCCTTGTCGGCCAGCAGGCGGTTGACCGATTGGATGATGGCGTCTTCACGCGCCAGCAACATTTGCGCTTTAAAAGAAACCTTGGTGGGAGTAGTGCCAGTCATGTGTAAATTGTATCCTGTCAAGTTGACAAATAGAATCAGTTGATGTTTAAATTACCACAAAGTATCAATAATTACTATTCAGTATAGAATTGATCTCATCAATCCAAAAGGAGTGCGTGTGTCGATCAAAGTTGCTATCGTAGGGTCGGGTATTTCTGGTTTGGCTGCTGCCCATGCCTTACGGGGCAAGGCCGACATCACGCTGCTGGAAGCGGGCGCCTACTTTGGTGGGCATACCCACACCGTTGATGTGACGCTAGCTACGCCGCAGGGCGTCATCAGCCATGGCGTTGACACCGGGTTTTTGGTGCTCAACGAACGCACCTATCCGCAGTTAATCGCGCTACTGGCTGAGCTGGACGTGGCCACTGCCAAGGCCGACATGTCGTTTTCAGTGCAGGCTCAAAACCACGCCTATGGTCAAGCCTTGGAGTGGAGTGGCGCCAGCCTGAATACCGTGTTTGCACAGCGTGCCAACCTGGTCAACCCGCGCTTTTGGGGCATGTTGCGTGACCTGCTGCGCTTTAACGCCCTCACCACCCGCATCGCCCAAAGCGGGTCAGAGGCCCAATTGCGCCAACCCTTGGGCGAATTTTTGCGCCAGCAGGGCTTTGGCAGCGCATTTTGTGACTGGTATTTTTTGCCCATGATGGCCTGTATCTGGAGCTGCCCCAGTGCCCAGATGTTGCAGTTTCCAGTGTCCACCATGGTGCGTTTTTGCCACAACCACGGCTTGCTGCAAATCAGCAATCGTCCGCAGTGGTGGACGGTGTTGGGCGGCGCCCGGCACTACGTGGAAAAAATCACTACAGCCATTTCCGACAAGCGCCTGAACACGCCAGTGCGGCGCATCGAGCAAGCGCTTGGCACGCCCAAGGGCATGGGCAGCGTGCGCGTTCACACCGATGTCGGCGTACAGCTGTTCGACAAGGTCATCATCGCCACCCATTCCGATCAGGCTTTGCAGATGCTGGCAGACCCCACGGCGCAAGAGCGAGCAACCTTGGGTGCCATCCGCTACCAAAGCAACCATGCAGTGCTGCACACCGATGCCGCTGTTTTGCCCACACGCAAGGCAGCCTGGGCCGCGTGGAACTACGAGCGCGCTGCCACCTCCCGGGACGAAGGCGCGCAGGTGTGCCTGCACTACCTGCTGAATCGTTTGCAGCCCTTGCCGTGGGCGCAACCGGTGCTGGTGTCTCTGAACCCGGTGCGCCGCATCGCGCAAGACCAAATCATCGGTGAATACGACTACGCTCACCCAGTGTTTGATCTCAAAGCGGTGGCCGCGCAAGCCAATATGCCGGCACTGCAAGGCCCGCAGCAGCGCTACTTTGCCGGAGCGTGGATGGGTTACGGCTTTCACGAAGACGGCCTTAAAGCCGGGCTGGCCGCCGCCGCGCAGTTGCTGGCCGATGTGGCCAATCCGGCTGCCACAGTGCGGGTGCCAGCATGACCCAGCCCAGCGCGCTCATCGGGTTTGGCCAGGTGCGCCACAGCCGGTCGCGCCCAACCCGCCATGCGTTT
Organism: uncultured beta proteobacterium; assembly: GCA_903930255.1. Taxonomy (GTDB): domain Bacteria; phylum Pseudomonadota; class Gammaproteobacteria; order Burkholderiales; family Burkholderiaceae_C; genus Rhodoferax. The sequence goes on along the minus strand of CAIYYA010000080.1, from coordinate 15,438 downwards.
ACCTACCCCACCTATTTTTTGCTGCTGCCCTTGCGCAGTTTGCAAAATCAAACGCCACAGCCAGGGCAGTGGCACATCAACCGCCCGGGGCCTTTGAGCTTCTTCGAGACCGATCATGGCGACGGCCGCACGCCCGAACAAGGCGGTGCCCTGGCCTGGCTGGATGCGCTGTTGCAGCGCGAGGGCATCTTGGATGCCACCGGCGAGGTGTGGCTGCACACCTACCCGCGCGTGCTGGGTTACACCTTTAAACCGGTGAGCTTTTGGTATTGCCATCGCGCACGCAATGACCAGAGCGACAAAAACGACCACAGCGATGCACTGCGCGCCATCGTGGTTGAGGTGAACAACACCTTTGGCGAGCGCCACTGCTATGTGTTGGAGAACCCGCGCTACGGCGTGGAGCAGTGTGCCGACAAGGTGTTGCATGTGTCGCCCTTTAATCCGCTGCAGGGTCATTACCGCTTTCGCTTTATGCGTAGCCAGCAGGGTGCGCTGGAGCACACGCTGGCGTGCATTGACTATGACGATGCTGCCAGTGCTGCCACCGCCGACAGCGCTACTGCTTTGCTGCAAACCAGCATCGGCGGCACGCTGCAGCCCCTCACGCCGGCTTTGCTGCGCCACGCTCTGTGGCGCTACCCGGCCATGACGCTGGGCGTGGTGCTGCACATTCACACGCAAGCCTTGCGCCTGTGGCTCAAAAAAGTGCCATTTTTTCGCAAGCCAGCCCCGCCGCAAGCCTTTGTTTCGCGCTAATCCTCACCTCAGGAGTCACACATGAACACCGCCACCCGTACCGTGCAAGGCATCAGCTTTCCGAAGGACGCGCCGACTGCCGCCCGCAGCGCACTGCGTTTGCTGCAAAACCTGCGCCATGGCGCGCTTACCTTGCACCTTCCCGATGGCTCGCAGCGCCGTTTTGGTGAGCACCCGCAGCAACACGCTTTGCACACGCCGCACCACCCCAGTGCCAGCATCACGCTGCACAACTGGAATGTGTTTGGTGCGGCACTCAAGTCCGGCGACATTGGCTTTGCCGAGAGCTACATTGCGGGCGACTGGAGCACGCCCAATCTGACCGAGCTGCTCAAGGTGTTCTCGGTCAACCGCCAAGAAGTCGATGCCATGGTTTTTGGCACCTGGTACGGGCGCTTGCTTTACCGCGTGAAACACTTGCTGCAGCACAACAGCCGAGCCAACAGCCGCAAAAACATCCATGCCCATTACGACCTAGGCAACGCGTTTTACCGCCTGTGGCTGGACGACACCATGAACTATTCCTGCGCCTGGTTTGAGGGCGATTTGAGGCGCCCGCTCAGCGATGCACAGCACGCCAAAGTGCGCCGGGCTTTGCAGATGGTGGATGTGCAAAGTGGCGACCGCGTGCTGGAGATCGGCTGCGGCTGGGGCGCACTGGCCGAGCAAGCCACGGTCATGCTGGGGGCATCGGTGGTGGGTGTCACCCTCAGCACCGAACAACTGAGCTATGCCACCGCGCGCATGGCGCAGCACGCTGTGAGCACCGGTGTGGACGCACGCGCCGACCTGCGCTTGCAAGACTACCGCGACATCACCGATGCGCCGTTTGATGCGATTTGTTCCATCGAGATGGTGGAAGCCGTTGGTCAAGCCTACTGGCCAGAGTATTTTGCGACGCTCAGCCGCCTGCTTAAACCCGGTGGGCGCGCCTGTGTGCAAAGTATCGTGATTGACGACGCACTGTTTGAGCGCTACGTGGCCTCGACCGACTTTATTCAGCAATACATCTTCCCCGGTGGTTGCTTGCCATGCCCGCGCGAGTTTCGCCGCCAGGCTCAAGCCGCCGGCTTGCAGGTGGTGGACGAATTTGCCTTTGGCGCCGACTACGCCGAAACCCTGCGCCGTTGGCGCGAGGCCTTCCTGCAGCGCAAGTCCGAGGTGGCCGCTTTGGGCTTCGATGCGCGCTTTGTGCGCATTTGGGAGTTTTACCTGGCCTACTGCGAAGCCGCGTTTGACACCGGTGACATCAGCCTGGTGCAATACACCTTGCAAAAACCAGACTGATAATAGCTATGAAAAAAATAGCTTCATGCGCATTATTAGTGGGCGCTACAGGCATATTTTGCTTGCAAGTTTTGGCTCAAGAAGTGCCAGCAGAGCTGCGTCCCAGCGTGCCCGCCGGGGCTGTGTCAGGGCAGGCCAAGCTGACGGTTTGGGGTTTTGCGGTGTACCAAGCCACCCTGTGGGTAGTGCCGGGTTTTGCTGAGAGCCGCTATGAACAAAGCCCCTTTGCGCTGGAGTTGGCCTATTTGCGTGACTTCAAGGGCGCCGACATTGCCAAGCGTTCTATCGCAGAGATGCGCCGCCAGGCCAGCATGACCCCGGCACAGGAGGCCGTCTGGGAAAGCCAGATGCGCGCCCTGTTTCCCGATGTGCAGAGCGGCGAGCGCATCACCGGCGTGAATCAACCCGGCAGCGGTGCGGTGTTTTGGAGCAATGGCCGTTTACTGGGCGAGGTGCGTGACCCGGCCTTTGCCAAGCAATTCTTTGGTATTTGGCTAAGCCCCCAAACCTCTGAGCCGCAAATGCGTCGTGCATTGCTGGCGCAAGCCAAACCTAGCACCTTGGCGGGCGCAACGCCATGAACCCCAGCACGGCAGCGACAGCAGCGCCCCAAGCGCCTCAATGGAGCGTGAGCGACGGTGTGCGCTACGGCTTGCTGGGTTTGCCGCTGGCGTTTTGCGCACTGCCGCTGTATGTGCTGATGCCCAATTTGTATGCCCGTGAGTGGGGTGTCTCGCTGGGCGCCCTGGGTGCGGTGCTGTTGGGCGCGCGCTTGCTGGATGCGCTGATTGACCCACTGTTGGGTCGCCTCTGTGATCGCTTGTACGCCACCTCGCTGCGCGCCGTGCTGACGCTGGGGGCACTGGCAGCTTGCCTGCTGGGCGTTGGGTTTTCTGCTTTGTTTATGCCGCTGGTGCATGAGCCCGACGCCTTGCTGTGGTGGGCTGGCTTTTGGTTGGTGGTGACCTATTGCGCCTACAGCGCCTTGTCGGTGGCGCACCAGTCCTGGGGTGCCATGCTGGGGGGTGACGCGCTTTATCGCAGCCGTGTGGTGGCCTGGCGCGAAGGGCTGGGTTTGTTGGGGGTGCTGCTGGCAGCGCTCACGCCGACGCTGTTGGGTGTGCCAGCCCTGCTGGCGCTGCTGCTACTGGGTTTGGCGGCAGGATGCTGGGCCTGGAGCCATGCGCCACAGCCGCAGCGCACTGTGTCAGCCGCAGTGGTTTGCGCGCCTGTTGCGGCCGCTCCACCAGCCGCACTTTGGCAGCCGTGGCGCAATGCCGACTTTCGCCGTTTGTTAGGGGTGTATTTGCTCAATGGCATTGCCAGCGCCATCCCGGCTACCTTGGTGCTTTTTTTTGTGCAAGACCGCTTGCAAGCCAGCCAGGCCATGCAGTCCGCTGCACTGGGGGTGTACTTTGCCTGTGCTGCCCTTTCCATGCCGCTGTGGTTAGGCTTGGTGCGCCACTGGGGGCTGGCGCGCAGTTGGCGCTTTGGCATGCTGTTCTCGATCACCGTGTTTTTCAGTGCCAGTCTGCTGGGTGCGGGCGATGCGCTGTGGTTTTTGCTGGTGTGCGCCTTATCGGGCGTGGCGCTGGGCAGCGATCTGGCTCTGCCCGGCGCGCTGTTGGCCGGTGTGATTGTCAAGGCCGGTGAGCACGGTCGCGCCGAAGGTGCCTACTTTGGCTGGTGGAACTTTGCCACCAAGCTCAACTTGGCGCTGGCTGCCGGCCTGGTGCTGCCAATCTTGAGTGGGTTGGGCTATGTGCCAGGCGCGCGCGATGCTGCAGCCGCCACCTTGCTCACTGCAGCCTACTGCTTTTTGCCCTGTGCGCTCAAGGCCATGGCTGCCGCTGCACTGCATTTATTCATCATTCAACCCACGGCCCAGCCGCACTAACCATGAAACCAATCACCTGCATTAACCGATCGCTCTTGCTCGCCGTTGCGGCCTGCACCACACTGCTGGGCGCGTGCAGCACGCCGCAAGTGCAGGACTACGCCCGCGAAACCCCGGTGCTAGAGCTGCGCGATTACTTTAACGGCACGCTGGACGCCTATGGCATCTTCACCGACCGCTCGGGCAAGGTGGTGAAGCGCTTCACGGTGCTGATGAACTGCAGCTGGACGGGCGACCAAGGTGTGCTCGACGAAGCCTTCAGCTACTCCGACGGCAGCACCCAGCGACGCGTTTGGCGGCTCACGCGCCACGCCAATGGCCGCTACACCGGCCAAGCCGATGACGTGGTGGGCACTGCCGAAGGCCAGCAAAGCGGCAACGCCTTCCACTGGGCCTACACAATGGCACTGCCGGTGGATGGTCGGGTGATTGAGGTGCAGTTTGACGATTGGATGCTCCTGATGAACGACAAAGTCATGCTTAACAAGGCTGCCATGCGCAAGTGGGGTGTTGGCCTGGGCGAAGTAACGCTGTCATTTATTAAGCGATAAATAGGCCTCAGACGCTTATGGAATAAGCGTCATAAGCTACTAATTGCATAGTAAAAATGAAACCTAACGAAGCCCTGACGCCATGGCACTGAACCCTCGCATGACCGACTGGCAAGGGCGCACCGTGTGGTTGCTGGGAGCATCCACCGGCATTGGCCGCGCCACCGCGTCTCTTTTGCACGCGCAAGGCGCCAAGGTGCTGGTTTCGGCAAGGCGGTTGGAGGCGCTCGACGCCTTTGTCCAGGCGCACCCCGGTGCTGTGGCGTTGCCGCTGGATGTAGGCGATGCGAGGGCTGTGCAAGCCGCAGTGCAAACCCTGTCAGCCCAAGGTCGGCTCGATTGTGTGCTGTATTGCGCCGGGCATTACCACGCCATGCAGGCCACGCAGATGAACCTGAGCGACCTGCTGCGCCACAACGAAATCAATTATCTGGGCGCTTTGTACCTGCTGGATGCGCTGGTGCCGAAGTTGTTGGCGCAACCGCTGAGCCAACACACCGGCCAGCGCGGCCACATCAGCCTGATGGGCAGTGTGGCGGGCTATCGGGGCCTGCCCAACAGCCTGGCCTATGGTCCGACCAAAGCTGCGCTGATCAACCTGAGCGAGACGCTCTATCTGGACTTGCACGCTCAGGGCGTAGGCGTGTCGTTAATTAACCCCGGCTTTGTCGACACGCCGCTGACGCGCCAAAATCAGTTCAAAATGCCGGCCTTGATCAGCCCGGAACAAGCCGCACAAGAGATCATCCAAGGCTGGGCGCAGGGGGCGTTTGAAATCCACTTTCCCAAGCGCTTTACTGGCTGGATGAAGTTGTTGCAGCTTCTGCCCTATCGCGCATATTTTGCGGCCACGCGCCGCCTGAAACAGGTTTAAGTACACCATGAACACCGCTGTTGACCGCATTGTTGAAACCTTTCAGACCCTCAGCCTTGCGGGGGTGAATAAACTCGACACCCTTTACGCCCCCGAAGCCCGTTTCAAAGACCCGTTCAACGACGTGCAGGGCTTGGCCGAGATTCAGCGCATTTTTCGCCATATGTATGCCAATCTTGATAAGCCCCACTTCATCGTGACCGGGCGCATTGTGCAGGGCACGCAGTGCTTTTTGACTTGGGAGTTTCGTTTCGCTTTTCGACGCTTCCAGCAAGGTCATGCGCAGTGCATTGAGGGTGGCTCGCACTTGGTGCTCAACGACGAAGGTCGTATCACCCTGCACCGCGACTACTGGGACGCTGCCGAAGAGCTGTACGAAAAGTTGCCGCTGGTGGGTGCTTTGATGCGCTGGATGAAACGGCGTAGCAGCGCAGAGACCAACCCCTAGAAAAATCGATCGTCATGCCCTTGTTTCATTCGCTTGGATGTGGGCCTCTTGCAGACTTGACGATAGATTGGCTGCCGTCGCTGGCAGCCGTTGTCACTCTCGACAAGGGTTTTGTGCGGCGTGGTTAGTCCGGGTATGAAACATGCTTCAACCGAGAAAATCCATTAGATTCGTTCACCCTGAGCTAGTCGAAGGGCTTGCAAAACTTCGACCGTTCGTCAAGCTCACGACCGGCCAAGCTCAGCTCGAACGACTGCGCATTGACAGACTCAGCAAAATCGATGGAACGCAGTATTGATCTTTACAATGGACGAATGAATGGCCTTATGCCACCCAATCAGCAACTTTTTTATGCCTGCGCCAGATTTTGAAAACCTCCAGTATGTGATCGGTATTGGTGCCTGCGCAGGTGGGCTGGAGGAGCTTGGTCAATTGGTGGCCATCTTGCCGCCAGAGTTGGACTCTTTTCTCGTCATGGCGCAGCACATGTCAGCCTCGCAGCGCAGTCTGTTGGCTGAAATTCTCTCGCGTCAGCCGACATTTCCGCTACAGGAAATCGTCCCAATCGGCATGCACGCACCCCATGCAGAACCGGCCAGCCAGCAAGACACCTTGTTCGCAGTCACTGATTCACCCAGCAAAATCCTCACGCCACGAGTCATGGCACCAGCCAACACATCCTCCTCCAGCAAACTGGTGCGTGGCCAACTGAAGCGTCCACTCGTCGTGAACAGGGTGGATGAAATGGCTGACTCCAGGCAAGAGATGCAAGCACTGAACGAAGAGCTTCAGGCCAGCATTCAAGCGTTACAGGCCACCAATGCAGAGTTGCTCAGTGTCAATAGCGACAGTCAAATCATTTCGGCCGAACTGGCCAGTATCAACAGCGACTTCGAAAGCCTTTACAACACGCTTGATTTTCCGGTGTTGTTGCTCGACAAAGAACTCGTGCTCAAGCGGGCGAACGGCGCGGCCATGCTCAGTTACGACCTGTCAATGGCCTCCAACGGGCAACCCATCATGCGGCTTAAGCTGCCGAGCCATTTGCAATTGATCGAACAGCGCCTGCAGGCCGTCATTTTGAGCGCTGGCAAGGAGATTTTTTCCGAGGAGTCGAATGGGCGCACCTATCAGATATACATCTCCTCGGTGCTGAGTCCCAGCGCAACAGTTCAAGGTGCGGTTTTGGTGATCATCGACAACACCGATTTGACACTGGCGCAACTTCGCACGCAGGAGAGTCAACAGCGCCTGCTTTCGATCATGAACCACGCCATGTCGCTGATCTCTGTCAAAGATGCAGCCGGCTGCTATGAGTTTGTCAATCACCGCTTTGAAATGATGTTTGGTCTCAGCGCCAGCGAGGTGATTGGCAAAACCGATGATCAATTGTTTGGCTCGCAAATCGGCCAATTAATGCGCTTGGGTGACCTCGATGTCATGCGCCAACTCGCTGCTGTGGAGTCGTCCGACGGCATTGCACTGGCAGGCGGCACATTGTGGCTTGACTGCATTCGTTTCCCGATCTTTGATGTCAGTGGCAAGCTGCGCTCCATTTGCACACAGGCCAATGATGTCACGCACCGCCGCCAAGCAGACCAGCAACTGCGCTTGGCTGCCAAAGTGTTTGAACGCTCAGGCGAGGCCATTTTGATCACCGATGCCCATGCCAATATATTGAGCATCAACGCGTCTTTTACCCGCATCACCGGCTATGCGGCCGAGGAAGTTCTGGGCAAGAATCCAAGCATACTTAAATCCGGTCGAACTTCTCCTGAGTTTTATCAGGCCATGTGGTTCAGTCTGCAGGAGCAAGGCGCCTGGCAAGGTGAGATCGCTAACCGGCGCAAGAACGGCGAGGTTTACCCGGAATGGCTGACCATCAACGCAGTCAAAAATGACGAAGGACAAGTGGTCAACTACGTCGCCATTTTTGGCGATATCACGACACTGAAAATTTCGCAGCAGCGCATCGAGTTTTTGGCGACCCATGACGAATTGACCGGCCTGCCCAACCGCAGTCTGCTGAGTGACCGTCTGAACCAGTCTTTGTTTCACGCCAAGCGGCAAACTGGCCGACTGGCCGTGTTGTTCATTGATCTGGATAATTTCAAGAATATCAACGACACCCTGGGTCATGACGTTGGTGATAGGCTGCTCATACAGGCAACCCAGCGGCTACAGCAATGTGTACGCGATGCTGACACACTGGCACGCATCGGTGGCGATGAGTTTGTCGCCGTCCTGACCGACATCAAACTTGAAGAAGTCAACACGGTGGCGGGGCGCATTGTCGATTGCCTGGCAGCCTCGTTTCTCATCGGCGAAAACCGCTTGCATGTTTCTGCCAGTATCGGCATCAGCCTGTTTCCGGATGACGGCGAAGACAGCATCAGTTTGCTGAAGAACGCGGACACGGCGATGTACCGTGCCAAAGACCGTGGGCGCAATCAGTATCAGTTTTTTGCCGACGAAATGAAGGTCGTTGCTTTGCAGCGTATGACGCTTGAAACCGGGTTGCGCATGGCGCTCGAGCGTGACCACTTGCATATGGTCTATCAACCCAAGATTGACCTGGACTCTGGTTTGCTGATTGGTGCTGAGGCTTTGCTGCGCTGGGAAGACCCGGTGCTGGGTGCTGTTTCGCCAGCCCAGTTCATCCCAGTTGCAGAAGGCTGCGGCCTGATTGCAGCGGTCGGTGCGCGTGTTTTTGACTTGGTGCTGCAGCAGATCGCAGCATGGCGGCTGCAGGGTCTAGAGGTTCCACGGGTTGCCATCAACGTCTCAACTCATCAGTTGCGCGATGCCGACTTTGTTGCCAACCTGACGGCGCGGCTGGGTGTCAATGGCGTGCCAGCCCATGGCATCAGCATTGAAATCACCGAAAGCGCGTTGATGCAAAAAATTGAAGTGGTGCGTGACAAGCTGATGCAACTCAAAGCCATGGGCACGCACGTCAGCGTTGACGACTTTGGCACGGGTTATTCGTCGTTGGCCTATCTGCGCAAGTTGCCGCTGAATGAGCTCAAGGTGGATCGCAGTTTTGTTGACGGCATTGCCTTTGAGCCCGATGACCGCTCAATTGCCAAGACGATCATCGACATGGCGCACGCATTGGGGTTTAGGGTTGTTGCCGAGGGGGTGGAAACGCAGGATCAGCTCGACATATTGGCGCAGGACGGCTGTGACGTGGTGCAAGGCTATTTGTTGCATCGACCCCTTAACGCAGAGGCTTTTGAGCGGCTGTTGCAAACACCCATCAACAGCAGGCACACCGAGGATGCTATAAACCGTCTGCCACGACCCAGCCACTAGCCTGAGAATATACCCATGACCGAGACCATTAGCCTGGAGCGATTACTGCAGGGGTGCGAAGCCGAAAAATTGCATTTGTCGGGTGCCATTCAGTCCTTTGGCGCGATGTTGTGCTTGCACAGCGAAGGCCTGCGCGTCACCCATGCCAGTGCCAACCTGAAAGATTTTGTGGGCGTCACGCCGGGTGAAGTCTTGGGCCGAGCAGGTGTCGACTTGCCGTGGTTCCCGGCAGAGCAGATCACAGCGCTCGGCGCACCGACAGGGCAAACCCTGTCGGTGCGAGGTGTGGTGCACGATGCGCTGGGGCGCATCGACGCCTTGCTGATTCGCGGTGACGGCTTCATACTTTTAGAGCTTGAGCGCAACAATACCCCCGTTGAGCCGATTGCCCTGCAGCATTTGCAGCAATCGTTCATCAGCGCACCGCACAATGACGAGGACATGACCCATTACCACCAGGCTCTGGTGCTGGCGTTTCGGCGCATCATTGGCTTTGATCGGGTCATGCTTTACCGTTTTGCGCCAGACTGGTCAGGTGAAGTCATCGCCGAGGCCACCGCTGACGGGGTTGGCAGTTACCACGGGCTGCACTTTCCAGCAAGTGATATTCCGGCGATTGCGCGCAATCTTTACCTGGTGAATCCGGCGCGCATGATTCCTGATGCGCTGGCCAACCCGGTTGCGCTTCTGGGGCTGGGTGCGAGCGTGCCAGATTTGACGCGCTCAGACCTGCGCAGTGTGTCGCCAGTGCATCTGCAGTACCTTGTCAACATGGGGGTTAGCGCATCATTTTCGGTGCCGGTGCGCATGGCCGGTCAACTCTGGGGCTTGGTTGCATGCCACAACCACACGGCACAATTGTTGACTCCTGATCAGCGCAATGCCTGCGTGACCTTGGCCAATACCTACGCTTTGGGCTTGTCTTCTTACATCGTTGGCCAACGGCTACAGAAAATTGATCGTCTGGAGCGGCGTATCGACGCTGTGTTGGCGCAATTGGCAGCGTATTCCGACCCACTTGACGGCATTGAAAGCAACGCTCAGGCACTGATGGAGACGCTCAATGCGCAAGGTTTTGCGGTGGCGATCCATGACAACGTTGTGATTGACGGTGACGGACCTGACCTGGATGGCCTGGCACACATCGACGACTGGTTTGTCAATCAATCCAAAGAATTTGTTTTTTGCTCCGACCACTTGGTGGACGTGTTCCCAGGGAGCTTGCAGGTGCTTGCTGCGGCCAGCGGCATGATCGCCATCAAGGCCAAAACGACGCGTTCAGGCTGGGTGCGTTTCTATTGGTTTCGCCAGGCTGAGCCACAGCATGTAGCCTGGGCTGGCAACCCGAATAAGCCCATGCTGGAAAACGCCGGCGCGCTGACCTTGTCACCACGCCGATCGTTTGATCGCTGGGTGGAGAACAAGAGCGATTACAGCCGCCCCTGGTCCATGGAAGAGCAAACGGTGGCGGCCAAACTGCGCAGCAATCTGCTGCGCTGGCTATGAGCGCCAGCACCGCGTCAGTGTCGCCGTTACGCCAGTGCTTGCGTCAGGCCAGCAAACAAGCCCACCACGAGCTGGATCATCACCCGCTGCTAACTCCGCTACTCAGAGCCGATCTGAACCGAACACACTATGGCAAAGCGTTGGCCGCATTGCATGGCATACAGGCGTCCTCGGAGCAACGGATTCAGGCTTTCTTGCAGCAGTGTCCCGGATGGGCAGATTACCGCTTGTACTGTCGATTGCCCGCTTTGGAAGCGGATTTGGCAGCGCTTGGGTTGCAACCGGTTGCCGCCCCGTCGAACTGGCCAGAGCCGACGTGCGCTGCATCGCTGGTCGGCATGCTCTACGTTACGGAAGGCTCCAACATGGGTGGGCAGGTCATCGCCAGAAGCATACGCCAGCATGGGCAAGACGATCTGCCGATGTCGTTTTTTTCAGGTCAAGGTGAAGTGTCAGACCAAGCTTGGCAGGACTTCTGGGCGTTGGCCAATGCGCAATGTTCAGTTGACGACTATGCATTGGCGGCAAGCACGGCGTTGGCCGTTTTTGCAGCCATCAAAATCCACCTCGATGGCTGCCGAGCATCAATAAATGCTACAAATTCACGAGCGCTTGACGCTTGATAGTCAAGCGTTACAGCCCGATTTTCTATATGGAACCATATTCACCACGCTGGTAGGCGACGAGTCGTGCATGGTGTGCCTCGGCTGAGGCCCTGTGCTAACGCATACACTGGCGTAGCGGAATTGATTGAAGGCTTTATTTGATCCGGCCGAATGAGGCTTGTTTGAGAGGTCGGGCCTTGGCGGTTTGGTTTGTCCCGATTCATCCATGCCTGTCGATATGGTTATGAAAGCGGCCTTCGACGCTTGCTGTGCTTGCGTAGGTAGCTATTAAATACATAGCATTTGAATAACCGAAGCAGGCGATCAATCCTGAGTTAAAAGAAATCGAATTTCCAATTTACCCTATTCAACATCCATATTTTGAAGGATTTGGAAACATCATGTCAGAACCCTTTCTTGCTCGCATTCGCGATTTGAAATTTAAACAATTGCTTGTTTTTGAGCGTGCTGTGGCGCTGGGGTCTACGCACAAGGCGGCTGAAGACTTGCATATGTCCCAGCCCAACGTGTTCAAAATCATCAACCAGCTCGAATCGCTGCTGGATGTGCCTCTGTTTGAACGCACCAGCAAGGGGGTAGTGCCAACGGTTTTTGCACAACGACTGATGACTCGGGTGAAGCCTTTGTTGGGGGACGCCAGGGCCATGGGGGAGGAGTTGTCATCACTTCGCAATGCCGAACTCGGTCTAGTGAATGTAGGCACCCTGATTTCGGCCGCAGCGCGTTTGCTGCCACAAAGCATTGCACTGATGAAGCAGCGCCATCCACGGGTTGACATTACCGTTCTTGAGGGGAGCAACAATTTATTGTTCCCGAAACTAGAGATTGGTGAACTAGATCTGGTGGTGGGTCGGCTGCCTGACTTGCGCAGTCATGACGTCTCTTACCACCCGCTTTTCGAAGAGCAATTGGTGGTTGTGACTCGTGCCGGGCATCCATTGACGAGACTGGGCAATTTTCCATTAAGTGAATTGGTCAAATTTCCATGGATATTGCCGCCATCTGATTCGCCGGTTCGCGCACGCGTGGATGATTTCTTCAGACATCACCAATTGCCCGCCCCTTCGAATCATGTTGAATCGCTCTCGCTGTTAACCAATATCGGCTTGCTGCAGCGCTCTGATACTGTCACGATGCTGCCGCGGGCAGCAGCCAAACCGCTGATTGACGCAGGCACTTTGTTTGCGCTGCCCATCACTGAACACATTCCCTTTGGCACCATTGGCTATAGTTTGCGTGCGCACCGCAGCCCCACACCAACCACCACGGCCTTCATCAAAGCACTATCTGAAATCAGCGCAGGCATCGTGTCACACGATTGAGGCTTAAACCTGACCAATTGTCGATACCCCAAGAAAACCGCATCCACTCACCGGGATGTTAGGGTTTACGCTGATCTCAAAATGGAATTACAACTCTCGATTTATTGATTGGACACGAATCGCACTTCTCTTTACGCTTCATCCCCAAGCGCACACCTTGAGGATTTTCATGAGCAAGCTGATTCGCAATTACGTCAACGGCCAATTTATCGACAGCGATAAACGTTTTAACAATATCAATCCGGTTGATGGCACGCTTATCTCACAGGTATGCGAAGCATCCAAGAGCGATGTCGACCGCGCTGTGGCAGCAGCTCGTGCAGCGCTCGATGGATCTTGGGGCAAGATGTCGGTTGCTGAACGTGCTGGCTGGCTGTACCGCATGGCCGAAGGCATCGAGAAGCGCTTCGAGGAGTTCGTCCAAGCGGAAGTGCGCGACACGGGTCGCCCGATCAAACAAGCCCGCACGCTGGATGTGCCGCGTGGCATTGCGAACTTCCGCTTCTTTGCTGATCTGATCAAGACCGCCAATACAGAATGTTTTGAGACGACTGCTGCAGACGGATCCCTGGCACTCAATTACACCGTGCGAAAACCGCTGGGTGTGGTCGCTGCCATTTCGCCGTGGAACCTGCCGATCCTGCTGTTCAGTTGGAAAGTGGCACCGGCGCTGGCCATGGGTAATACGGTGGTCGCCAAACCGTCCGAGGAAACGCCTTCTTCTGCCGCATTATTGGCCGAAGTAGCGCACGACATCGGCTTGCCTCCCGGCGTATTCAACGTGGTGCATGGTTTTGGTCCGAACTCCACCGGCCAATTCATGACCACCAATCCAGACATTGACGCGGTGACCTTTACAGGAGAGTCTCGCACCGGCTCGACCATCATGAAGACCGTGGCTGATGGGATGAAAGAAGTCTCGTTCGAGCTCGGCGGGAAAAACGCAGCCATCGTATTTGCCGATGCGAATTTCGACGCTGCGGTGAATGGTGTGGTGCGCTCGTCTTTCACCAATGCGGGACAGGTTTGCCTGTGCTCGGAGCGCGTCTATGTACATCGTTCGATCTTTGATCGTTTCGTCGCTGCACTTAAAGAGAAAACCGAAGCCCTCAAACTCGGTGATCCGATGGATGAATCCACCGACATCGGTCCGCAAATTTCTGCGGAACATCGCGATAAGGTGCTGTCCTATCTGAAATTGGCAGTTGAAGAAGGCGCCACCGTCATAACTGGCGGTGCCGCACCGAAGTTCGGTGATGACCGCGACAACGGTTCCTGGGTAAGCCCGACCATCTGGACTGGTCTGACCGACAAGGCACGTTGCCTACAGGAAGAAGTATTCGGTCCAGTCTGCCATGTGTCACCGTTTGACACGGACGAAGAAGTCATCGCCCGCGCCAATGATTCTGAATACGGCCTGGCCACCTCGATCTGGACGCAAGACATCACCCGCGCCCATAACGTGGCGCGACGCATGCACACCGGCATTGTCTGGATCAACACCTGGTTCCTGCGTGATTTGCGGACGCCTTTTGGCGGCGTGCGCAAATCGGGTATCGGTCGCGAAGGTGGTCGCCATTCCATCGACTTTTATTCTGAGACCACCAACATTTGCGTGAAGCTGTAAGCCATGCGCGAATTACTCACCTCAAAGGCCATTCCTGCGCCTAAGTTTCGCTATACACCCTGTGTGAAAACGGGGCCTTTTTACACAGTCTCGGGCATGGTAGCGCTCGACTTGGCAACCGGTGCATTGATCAGCGGCGGAGTGACTGCGCAGACCCGCCGCATTCTGCAAAACCTGCAGGACGCCATGCCGGACTACGGCGTATCGTTTCAGCACATGGTCTGTGCACGCATCTACACAACGGCGTTTGCACAGTTCAACGAAATCAATGCGGTGTGGGAAGAGTTTTTTGACAATGTGGCACCACCCGCCCGCACATCGGTTGGTGTATCGGCACTCCCGCTGGGCGCCTTGGTGGAAATTGAATTTGCCTTTTATCGCACCACGCAAGAAGAAGGAAACACACCATGACAACCCATTCGGCTGCTCCCTCTGCCAAATTAGTGGAGGGCAAAGCAACGCCACGCGGCAAGTTTCCACATATCAAACGGGCTGGCGACTTTCTGTTTGTGTCTGGCACAAGCTCACGCCGCCAAGATAACACCATTGCCGGTGTGGCGCATGTCGATGCATTGGGCGCAACGCACCTGGACGTTGCTGAGCAAACCCGCGTCGTCATTGAAAACATCCGCGATATCTTGCAAAGCGTGGGAGCTGACTTATCGGACTTGGTGGAACTATGCGCTTACCTGGTTGATATGAATGACTTTGCCGCCTACAACGCGGTGTATGCGCAGTATTTTGACTACGACGGCCCAACCCGCACCACGGTGGCAGTGCACCAATTGCCGCACCCGCAGCTGCGCATTGAAATCAAAGCCATCGCCTACAAACCGCTGAACGTAAACCAACCCACCTCTGCGTCCCGGTAACGCGTCAGAGGTTTTTGTTACCAACCTTCCACAACGAGGAGCTACACATGGAACTTCAATACGGGTCACCCAAAAGCCTAATGGACTGGGTCGAAAATAACCGCGCCAAACTCAAACCGCCGGTATGCAATGCGGCGATCTTTGAAGATGGCAACTACATCATCAATATGGTCGGCGGCCCCAACACGCGCACTGATTTTCATGACAACCCAACTGAAGAAATCTTCTATCAGTTAAAGGGCAATGCTTATCTCAACATCTGGGATCGTGGTCAGTTCGACCGCATTGACATCAAGGAAGGCGAGATTTTTGTGCTGCCCGCCCATTTGATCCACTCGCCGCAACGGCCTGAGC
>CAIYYA010000079.1 GCA_903930255.1 uncultured beta proteobacterium | reverse complement strand
TGGCCTGTCTTTGATGGCCGCACTGCCGGCTTTGTCGGCCACGCCAGCACTGCCAAAACAAAACTTGCCGATCGAGGTGCGACAGATAGGGGTAGTGACCACATAGAAGAAAAAAGTGCCATTTGTTCAATCAAAAATCAAAAACAATTTCAGTGGGAGCTTTGATTGGAGTTTTCCTGGTGACGCAACGCTTCTTCTGACATTTTGTGTCGCAGGCTATTAATAGGGCTAGCCCATGTGAGAGGGGCGAATTCACTCCCACATGAATTCACTTTCACATTCTGATAGGCTCGTTATCACAGGTTCTTAGATTTAAAGATCGTGTAGATGGCACTTTCTTCTTCTATGTGGTCACTACCCCGATATGGATGGTTCGACCATCGCTGCGCTGCATGCTGGCCGTGATGCGCTGCTGCACTGACAACGTGTTCCTCAAGCTGGTCCAACTATCATTGATACCGTGTGCCTTGAGCGTCTTGCGAATCACCTGCACACACTGATACGCCAGCACGGTGATGAACAAATGCCCATCCGCGCGGTTTTCATTCTGATGGAACACCGGCCTCAAGCCCAGCTCACCTTTGAAACTGCGAAACACACTCTCGACATCCGTCAAGGTCGAATAAGTCTGCCACAGCTTTTGCGCATCCCAGTCCAGTAAATTTGTGCGCAGACAGTACACCCCCGGATGCGAGGCCATGGTGCCTTGAACGTATTGTTTTGTCCAGCGTAGCGTGAGTGCGGGTGCTACTGGAGCTGGTTCTGCTGCTGGTTCTGCTGTTGCTGTCGCTGGTGCTGATGTTTCTGGTGTACCGGGCACATCAGCTTTTTTGGCTTCCAGCGTGATGGTGTAGTGCTGACTGATGCCGTGGCTTTTCGCCTTGAGCTGACCAATGCGCTGCAGCAGCTTGTCGGCGTTTTTCTCGCCACGTGCACTTGTCAGACCATCGGCTAGTTTCTGCAACCCCGCTTCAAAGCGCTTGCAAAAGCGCTCTACCATGGCCACCTCCTTGGCTTGGCGACCGGTGCTGTGGCAATACAACTCCACCTCTTTGCCATCCGCGCTGGTGGTCTTTTGCAATTTCACGGTCTCCCCGCCAGCGGTCAAAGTCGCCACTGACTGCGTTGCGTCAAATTGGCGCACCCCACCACGGCGCACCACCAGGTAGTGGTACTTGTGCTCTATCAGCCAGTCAATATTGGCCTGGGTGGCAATGCCGGCATCCATGATGACTAGCGCACCCGGCGGAGCCTTGAGGCCGGTCAGCATGACCTGTAGCGTGGGACCTTCGTTGATGTTGCCCTCAAAGGTCTTGGAGCGGCGCACAAAACCACTGCCGTCAAGCACCAACCCCAGTGTGACGAGCGGGCAGTCGCTGCGCTTCTCTTTGGAGTGTCCATGCTGGGCTTTGTCGTTGAGCTCTGCTGGCCCCTCAAAGTAGGTGTTGGTCAGGTCGTACAGCGTGACCGTTTCCTGGATCGCAAACAAAGTTGTCACTGCGCCAAAGACGTGCGTCTCGATGGTGTCACGATGATGCATCAAGGCATCGCTGGCACGGTACAGCCGCATATGCGACAGGCCGCAGAAGTCCACATCGAGCAACTCACCCAGAGCGCTATTGGCTTGCAGCCACTCCCAGCTGGCCAGTTCTGAGGCCGGTGCAGCCATGCGAGCGATGAGGTTGCCCAAAATGCAGGCACGCCCCACTGCTGGGACACCCAAGGCAGTGAGTTTTTCTACCAGTCCAAGCTGGGCAATGGCGTGCAGCGCCACATGCTCAACGCCCACACTGCGCGGCTGCGTCAGCGCCAGGGAATCAACATCCACACTCTGCATGTCAGGGGCTGTGGCACAGGCTGGTGTAACCGCGTGCACTGGAGCTGCAGCAGGTACCGGGATGGTTGGGGGAAGATCGCCATCTGGCAGGCCGGCTGCGCTGGCGGGGGCTATACCCGTGGCAGGCGCATCGCCGCGCACAGCAGATGTCGGTGCGCGCTCAACGAGTTGCTGGTAATAACGCTGTGCGGCACGCTCAATTTTGTCGGAGCAGTTCAGGCTGCACAGCAAGGTCTGTGGATTGAGCAGTTGCTCCAGGCGGCTGCACAGCAGCGCCCAGTCATCTTGCGCGATGGGGAAATGTCGGCCCAGGTTGAGGACGGTGATTTGCCGTACCTTGCCTGCGATGCGCTCGCCGCGCACCAGGCGAAATGTGAAATAGCCCTCGCCTGTGGCTTTGTTGTTGGTGCGGGTTTGGCGAATGAACATGTGTGCCATGCTAGCGAGAAAAATGGCAAAAACTCGAAACCATCCATAATATTATGGCACAACAAAACGAATTTCTAAAGCCACGAAAATTCGACCCTATATAAATCAATGGGTTAGAGAAATTTACCCTCTCAAAAACTTCACTTGCACGTAACTTACGTTAAAGTCCGGTTAACAGCGCTATGTGGCACCAATCACCAAGACGGACCTTGCGGCTTCAACCACGTCATCGTTAATGGCGTGCAAACCATTCAGACGAAGGATTCGCTCGATCTGGACGAGCAATCTATGCAC
>CAIYYA010000078.1 GCA_903930255.1 uncultured beta proteobacterium | reverse complement strand
GGCAAGCCGGCCGAAAAACCGACAAGCCGCGCCGTAACGCATTGACTAAAGAGTTAATTGAAAACTGGTTCATGATGACAGCTATATTTTATATAGCTGGTGCTGCATTGTTAGCGGGCTGCAGGAGCAATTTTTTATGAGAAGAGAAGCGCGCAGGCTGCCACCTGCAGCAACGACACCTGGTCAACGTCAATGGATCACAACCGCAAGGACGGGCGCAACAACAGTGGGGATCGATGCCGTAGGAAGCTCCACCGAAACTGCCATGATCTGGGCGTTTACTGCCGCCACGGCAGCGGCTACATTGCCATTGGCAACAGCGCTCAAGATTATTGTGGCCAATGCATCAAGAGCAGCAGGGCTGTTTGAGCTAGCCGCCGCTGCGGTTTGAGTGAGCAAACCACTGAGCGCCACCATGCTTGAAGTAATCGCAATATCACCCTGCGCAAAGGCTGCCACAGATCCAGCTTGAGCTGCTGCAACCAACGCTGAAGCAGGCGTTGTCGCAACAGTTTGCAAGACACTGGTCAATGCCGAACTGGCCACTGCCGCTACGCTGGCCGGTGAAAGCTGGGCCAGTCTAGTCAAAGCAGCACTGGCCTGCGGATCGGTTTGGGCGCGCAACACCGCTGCACTTATAGCCTGGCTCACAAAAGTTTTAACCACCGCAGTGCCTGCGGTCGTATTGTTTGTGAAGTCAACCGGGGCAACCGCACCACCTACCGCAGCAGCAAGACTGGCAACCGCAGAGCTGAAAAGCAAGTCGCGTTGGCTAGCGCTGGGCGTGGTGCCGGTTGCCGCTGCAGCGACCGTGTTGCTGAGCTGAACCAACAGGGTTTGCACGGCAACGGTTGTCTGGGCTAATTTTGGGTTCGTCATTACCACTGCCACCGGGTCAGTCGTCAGCAAATCGGTACCACTCAAGCCCAATCGACTGGCCAGCGCCAGCGCTGCGGCGGCCACGTTGGTTTGGCACCTGCGGGAGCCGCATGAATACTTGCTTGAATCAGCGTGGTCAAAGGGGTGACAACGGTTGCACCGGCCGGTGCTTTTAACTCACCCACAAAGGGCATGCCGGTTGAAATATCAACACCACCACTGGCGCACACCATATGGCTCTGCGCACCATTAGGTAAAGAAAATTTGCCCTGCGCATCGGTCATGGTTGTCAGCGTGTCTTGCGCGTTGCAAACCCCATCGTCATTGGTATCAAAAACAACCTGGGCACCACTGATATAACCGTCAACCACCTTGATAACCGAGTTTATTGGCAATGGCACTGCCACACCCCCACCCGCGCTCACGTTTACCCAAAAGCCGTCAGAAATAGTCAAAGCTGCACTAAATGGCAAATAACTTTTGCTGGCGATGTAATTGGTTAAAACTGCGCCACCTTGCGCTTCTAGTGAAGGGGCGTAAAACCGCCAGCGCGTGGCCGCTGCATCCCATGCCCAGAGCGTGGTAATTGATTTATTGATGACACTCAGGCTATTGCGCAAACCAGCGTTGAGTTGCGAAGGTGTTTGTTTGTCGGCACTGCCAAGCAGGTTCCAACCGAGCGCCAAATCACTCTCTGTTAACGCCACCACCGGGTCGCCGGCCACTGGCGGCAGCGCAGTCGGGTCGGTCAACGTCAATGGCACGGTGGCATTTACCCAAAAACCTTCTTTGCTGGCAATGCCGCTCAACACGTCATAGCCCTTGCTTTGGGCATAAGTGGCGAGCTCAGTGCTACTCATCAGCGGGGTGTAAAAAGCCCATTTACTGCCTAGCTTGTTCCACTTCCAGACCGACGTTATCTTTGCCGGATCACTGAAATTGGCCATTGAAGCAACAGCCGCAGGGTCACTATTGCCAACCAGGTTCCATCCTTGCGTCAAGCTGATCGGGGTCAACGCAAAGACCGCACCGGGCAGCCACAGACACGCCTGTAGAAAAACAATTCTTCGAGAAAATGAACGCATGATGATTCTCCAAAATTAAGGTCTATTCACCCAAAACCCGATACCCTTGCCCAGCGTCTTGCTGGCGGCTGTGAAGTCCAGGTAGTTTTTGCTGGTGATATACGCCGCCAGGCCATTGCTGGCCTCCAAACCTGGGGCATAAAAATACCAGCCTGCGGCCACGCTGTCCCACGCCCACAGACTTGTCAGATTGATCGGAACTGTGCCTGCAGTGGGCGGTGTGGCGCTCAGCGAGACGTTGAAGGCCGAAGGCGTGACGTCATTGCCGGTGGCTACCAGGTTCCAGCCCTGGCGCAGATCGGCTGCGCCCAAACCAAACGCTGTGCCGGTTTGTTCCGTGAGCGTTGCTGCAGCTTTGGCGTTGACCCAATAGCCTTCGCCCGGGTTGATCACGCTAAGTACGCCATAGTTTTTGCTGGTGGCGTAGGTTTGCAATGTGGTGGCATCCATTGTCGGCGTGTAAAACTGCCAGCTGGATAGCGCAGCATCCCACTTCCAAACGGTGGTTACTTTTGTCGGATCTGCAAAAAAAGTAACAACAGACAGAGGCTGATTCAGGCTATTGCCCAGCAGATTCCAGCCTTGTGCAAGCGTGGTGGCAAGCGGTGTGTTGGTAGCCGATGCACCCAATGGTGTCATCGTGATCAAGCCAAACAAGGTTTTGACAGGGTTACTGGCAATTGTTGCGCCAGCAGGAAACTGCGTATCCGTCTTCACGGTGCCACCACCGGCCAATGACAACCAAACGATTGATGCGCTGACAGTTGCAGGGTCTGGATAGCTACCGTCAGGCATTGCGGTTAACGATTGCTGAGCCAATTTGAGTGCCTGCAATGTCCCCATTGGGGTCTGCACAGATTCAAGCCCCAGCACAGTGGTGCGGTACTTCGACGTGCTTGTTGACGTGTTGGCTCCCATGTTGGTTAGGTAGGTGACCACATTCACAGTCTCGTAGGATTGCCCAATGGTCATGCTGGCCGGATAGAGCAACCTTGGCGGTGAAAAGGTCGAAACAACACCCCCCGAGGACGAGTCGATTTTGTGCAGCCAGTAGCCAGCAGTATCCAGCGACAAGTAGTTAGTAGAAATGGTGGATGGTCCCCCTGCAGACAAAGGGGGGCCAAATACCAGCCGTGAATACAACCGAGTTCCGTCAGCTTGCACAGTGGGTTCGCCCCACAGTGCAAACTGCCCATCACTCATCAGCATGGCTCGCCCCGGCACAATTGGGCCCATCACATCAGCCAGCGCAATGGTGCTGCCACTAAGCGCAGGCACATTGCCAAGCCCAGTTACGTTGACTTCACCCATGGCATAGAGGCTTACGGGCAAGGCACTGCTCACACCCGTTGCATCCCGGTATTCAGTCTTGACGATACCGCCACCCACACTTGACAGCCAAGTGGTGGTAACGCCCAAGCTTGCAGGGGCTGGATAACTACCGTCCGGCAACATGTACAAGGTTTGCCGTGCCACTTTCAGTGCGGCAAAAGTTCCCATCGCCGTCTGCACGGTTTCGACCCCCACAATCGTGGTTCTGGATTTGACCGTGGCCTGCGTTGGCGTGGCATTCAGGCTGGCAACGGTGGTTTGCGTATAGGTTGACTCATAGGTTTGACCTATAACCATATTTGCCGGATAAAGCAGTTGGGCTGGCGACAAGGTAGAAATTAAGCCAGAAGACGATTCTGACTTATGCAGCTTTATTCCAGTAGCCTCTTGCGACAAATAAACAGTGCTCGTTGTTCCACTTGTCCCACCGTAAGTTAAACGTGGAAAAACCTGCGTGCCATCTGGCAGCGTCTCGGGGAGTGCTACCACTTCAGTCGTACCGTTGCTAAATAAT
The DNA here is from genome assembly GCA_903930255.1 of uncultured beta proteobacterium. Classification (GTDB taxonomy): domain Bacteria; phylum Pseudomonadota; class Gammaproteobacteria; order Burkholderiales; family Burkholderiaceae_C; genus Rhodoferax. The sequence continues at coordinate 3,583 of CAIYYA010000078.1, read as the reverse complement.
TTTTGCCTGCCCGGCACAAACTGAATGCTCAGATCAGCAGGAGTGAAGGCATTGCCTGTCATTGAGGCACTAGCGGACAGGCCAGCTACATTCATCATGCTCTGTGCAATGACTGAAACAGGGTTAGCCAGCGAAGTACCCAAGCTATTCACATTCACCGAGCGGGCTGTACCCGTAACTGACTTGGTCAACCACACGATTGATTTGCTCGCCCCAAACGCGTCCGGATAAGTGCCATCAGGCAGCATCGCCAATTGCACTTGGGCTAGCTTTAATGCGGGAATAGTTCCCTGCGCAGAAGGAATGGCATCGACCCCCACCACAGTTGTGGTGAATTTAACAGTTTGTGAAACAGGCGCTGCACCTAAATTCGCCACAGAAGTCACCGTATTAATGGTTTCAAAAATTTCGCCAATTTTCATGCTGACCGGATAAACCAGTCGGGCAGGCGACCAAGTAGTAGTTGCACCCGTTGACATCACACTTTTGTGCAACAACACTCCAGTTGAATCCACTGAGTAATAAATCGTGTAAACGTTTGAAGCCGAGCTGATCAGCAGTGGATAAAGCACCATTCCATCGGCTTGGGTTTGTGGTGCACCCCAAACACGGGTCACACCATTTTCAAGCAGACTCACCTGCCCAGGGGTAATCGGTGCCATGTAGTCTGCCAAGGCAACGCTGGTGCCTGTGCCAGCCAAAGTCTGGGCATTTTGTTGACAAGCCTGCCAGTTGCCCAGCATCAGTGACCAGGCCGCGTCAGTCGCAGCGTCACCTGCTGACAACTTGTTGCCACACACTTCGCTGCTGCCATACGTTGTTTTCATTGCAGCAGCAGGCACAGGCAGTGCCCCCGTCAACTGATTGTTGCGCGCCCTGAACGCATACAAAGACGTGAGCCCACTGAGTGCAGGTATCGAGCCCGTCAGCTGATTGTTACCCACATCAATAAAAGACAACGAGCCAAGCCCGCTGAGCGATGGAATGGAACCCGTCAATTGGTTCCCATACACATTGAAATCCTTCAGCCCGGTCAAATCGGTCAACGCTGGCAATGTGCCCACCAGGTTATTGCCAAACAAACCAATGTTTTCGACGTGTGTTTGCGCCGCATCACAAATAATGCCGTGCCAAGTGCATTCGGTACCTGCTGCACCGTTCCAATTGGTTTTGTTAGTCCAGGCTGCGCCATTGGTTGCGTTATATAGAGATGTCAAAACAGCTCTTTCAGTCGCAGGAATAGCCGCCACAACCCAAGAGTTCTGGCAGAAAATAAATACGGCAAGCAAGAAATGTTTCAGTAATTTCATGGAGTCCCCCGGATTTTGAAAATGAAAGGTTTTCTATAGCAGCTAAAGCTTGCTCATCTAGCGGTAGTGGCCAATTGAGAGGCTGGCTTTCAAGACTGATTGACCCGAAGCCCGATGCCAAAATTCGATTCTGGCGCCGCTTCCACAATAGTTTGGAATTGGCTTGACTTGGATTGTTTTGCGAACACGATGCTGATTCCCCCTTGCTGATTTGTGGTTTATTTTTTTGGCGAATCTTACCCGTAGCGCAGTTGTGTTCTGACCAGCATCAGAAATATTTTTTGAAAATGGCCATTTCAGGCCTTGCACGCTGATGTCTTCGTCGAGTTCATCCCAATGCATGCCCGTGCCGCCACCGGACAGCTCAAAGTGCAGGCGCTGTTCCGGGGTGGCTGCCAAAAGGCGCGGAAAGTAGGCCAACGGCACGCCAAGTTTGCGACCATCGGCCAGACTGACCCACATCATGGTGGCGTCAAAGTTCAACTCAGTTGCTGAAATGTTCATACCAAGCCTTCTTCTGCCATGACCATCTTCGCCGCTATCGTGTCGGAAGACAAATCAGCGCCACATTCCCACTCTACAAAATAACCCCCGTTTTTTATTTTCATAAATTCGCTGATGTCTTGCAGTTCTTCAAATGCTTCCAGTTCAAGGTAGGGGCGAACATCAAACCACCCTTTACGCCCGTCTTGTGCAACCACCGAGATTTTCCAATTCTGAAGTGGTGTTAACGTGAAACACCGTTCGTGGTGAGCTTGTCGAACCACCCTTCGACAGGCTCAGGGCGAACGGTTTCATGAATCGGGGTGTCGTGAAAAAACATGGCAGTTAGATGTGCAATGTTCATTGATCGAGCCCCCGGATAGAAAAAGGCTTCTTGCCCTCGACTGCAAGCGCCCAATATGCGCCAGGCGATGACGCTCTATGTCTTTGAAAACATTCGGATGAGTATTCCATAGAACATTGAAATGGTTGGCATGGTGAATTCCGGTGAAATTAAATAAGAAACCAGCCTCTAGCGCCTGATGCATATACGTGAGCAGCTATCAAAACAGCACATCAATTCAGTCCACAACCCGCCAAATACCGTTGCGCCTGATTTCCTTGTACATGGCACTTGGCGCCAGATCAGCACCGTTAGGCCAAGACACTGCGCCACATTCCAGATAGGCCAAAGCAAAAAAGGCGGGGTCGCGCAGGGGTTCAAAAACACCCGCTGCAGCCCCATGAACCAAGTCAGAAAGTTCAACCAGACCCTGCAAACCGTCGTTAAAAGTAACGGCCAGCTGCCAGCCAGCCAGCACACTCAGTGCGCGCACCCGCCACGGCGCCGCGGGTTTTACTCCAGTGGTTTGATCGGGTTGGGCAATTGTTTGGCTCGACATAAGTTCCAGTCCTCTAAGAATTCTGCACGATGCTCGGCAGCCCACTCCAGAACCATGGCAAGCGCCCGGCGTGGAGAAAACGCTCAATTCAAATAAGAAATCAGCCTCTGGCGCCTGATGCGTATGCTTGAGCAGCTATCAAAAAAGTTCTTGGTAATAGCTCACGGCTTATTCACCCAAAACCCGATGCCTTTGCCCAGCGTTTTAAAGATTGCACCAGTATTCTTGTCAATCCGCTTGTGCAGCAGCTGGCGAAGCACCAGAGCATTGTGCAAAGCGGCTGCGTTGCAATGAAGCGCCCGCCTGCTCACTGGGTGAGTCAATGGTTTTAATCACGAGCCAACCTTGCGCCACCCGGCTTTGCTGGCTGGCACAGAGATCATCAAGAATTCTGGCCATATTGTTATCAAAACCGGCAGCGTGCTGCAAGCGCAGTGCATGAATTTCGTCAACAATTTCATCAGTCAATCGAGCCATCATCTTCTCCTAGCAATTCCTGTGGCGAGCAAATAAAAGGCATCTGGACACCATGACACTCCAGATAGTAGGCGATTTTTTCTTGAAGCATTGGGTTAGCAATGTGCTTGAAATTCCACGTCAAGATGAAATCAACTCCATGCACAGCGGCAATGGCGATGTGAAGCGCATCCTCAAAAACATTCGCAGGCACGCAACCCTCAGTAACCAGACCGACTGCAATGTTTCGCACCTGGGTGTTGATATCGAGCAAAGCAATGTCTTTCAGTGCACCCAGTCGCTTGCGAGCTGCATCGGGGTCGCCAGCTGAACATTCACGCACCACCAATTCAGAGATTAGCAAAGCAAAACTATTGCGAGCATTCTCCCACCAGTCCTGGGTGATTTGCTGATGCGCTGCGCCAATGATGG
>CAIYYA010000077.1 GCA_903930255.1 uncultured beta proteobacterium | reverse complement strand
GTCCATTGGTGTGCAACGCCGGTCAGCACACGAAGCCGTGCAATGGTTGCACTGTGCACCCGGCGGTGCACAAACTTCGACCCACCTGATTCCAGCCATCTTGGACTTGTTGGCACAAGCACAGTTGCAATTGACAGATTTGACGGCGATTGTCTTCGGCGCAGGTCCCGGCTCGTTTACCGGACTGCGCACGGCTTGCTCCGTCGCGCAAGGTTTGGCTTACGGTGCAAAGTTGCCAGTTTTGCCGTTTGACACCCTGTTGGCTGTCGCAGAAACAGCGCGCAGTCAGTTGGGCATTGATACGCGCTTTGAAGTCACCGCCCTGCTCGATGCACGCATGCAAGAAATCTACACTGCTAGCTATATTTATGAGAGTGGCTTGTGGACACTGATCAAGCCCTGCAGACTAATCCGTCCAGAACAATTGGCACACGCACAGTGTCTGGCTGGCAACGCTCTGGCCATCTATGCTGATCGTTTACCGCAAGCCACACAGCAAGTGATGGCGCTGCCCGAAGCAGCTGCCATGCTGCGCCTCGCTCCCGCTTTGCTGGCTCGGGGGGCTGGACTCCCTGCTGCCCAGGCTTTGCCCAATTACGTTCGAGACAAAGTTGCCCAAACCACGCTTGAGCGCGCGCAAAATGCCCTCTCCACGATAAAAATGCCCGTTAAACAGGATGCGACACGCTGTTTTTGACAAGTTTGAGCTGCGCTTTGAAGCCATGCAAGTCGAGCATCTCGATGCTGTTGCAGCTTTGGAACAGCTGGCTTATGCGCATCCGTGGCAACGCAAGCATTTTTCAGACAGCCTAGTCAGTGGCTATCAAACCCAATTGCTCATGGCCAACCATTTGCTGCTTGGCTATTTTGTTGCCATGAAGGGGTTTGAGGAAGTACACCTACTGAACCTGGCAGTGTCACCTGGTTATCAAAAGCAGGGATTGGCGCATATCATGCTCGACGCTTTGGCGCTTTGGGCGCGTGGACATGGGGCGCATTGTGTTTGGCTCGAGGTGCGCGCAGGCAACCTGCGTGCACGCCAAGTTTATGCGGCCAACGGTTTTCGCCAAGCTGGGTTACGGCGCGGCTACTATCCTGCAGAACAAGGTCAACGCGAAGATGCCATCGTGATGAGCTTGCCACTTTGATACGACAATACGCCTATGAGTCTGCAACTGGATACCCGTCAACGCGCCATGCTGCAAGAGATGGGTGTACACGTCTGGTGGCCCGAGTCCGCTGCATTGCTTTCTAACACCGAGCAAGCCGACGCTCACTCAGAATCTGAGGCAACAGCTCCGCCATTTATTGCTACTGATTCAATAGCTTCTAACGCTTACAGAACAAGCTTACAAGCTGTAAATGCGATTATTCTTAACACAGCTGGCAGTCTGCCTGATGGCATCGACAGCATGGACTGGCAAGCACTTTGCAACTCTCTGCAAAACTGCCAGGCCTGCGCAATGGGAACAGGCCGGCGGTTGGCTGTTGTTGCCCCCGTGCCAAAAACACACTGCTGCGACTGGATGCTGGTTGGCGACCCTCCCGATATCGAGCAAGAACGCGCCGGTTCGCCTTTTGCGGGCGAGGCCGGGCAGCTGCTCGACAACATGTTGCGCGCTGTCGGCGTTGCGCGACTGAATCCGGAAGTTGTCGATGAACCGGCGCGACTGGCCTACCTGAGCCATGTGCTGAAATGCCGCCCATCCATGCCGCGCGCCCCCGAGCGCGCCGAATTGGCACTGTGCACGCACTTCCTGCGCCGTGAAATCGCCTTGACGCAGCCCAAGGTTATTTTGGCCATGGGTCGTTTTGCCCTGCAAATGTTGCTGAGCGAGGCTTTTCCTGAGCAAGTCAAACTGCCTCTTGGCAAACTACGCCAGCAAGTCTGGCGCTTTGCCGGGGTGCCGGTGGTGGTGACGTATCCACCGAGCTACCTGCTGCGCTCAGGGCAAGACAAAGCCAATGCGTGGGCTGATTTGTGCTTGGCACAAGAAATTGCGCAAGCCCGTTAAAGCTTATTACCCATGCCGGGGCGGTTTGTCGTGGTCTAAATCGGGTCGTTTGTAGGGATCTACGTGGGTCATCAAGTTCAGCACGCGGTGGTGTTGCATGACGCGCTTGCGTGCCATCACGGCAATGTCGTGACCCTGCTCAACACTCAGTGTTGCATCAACTTCCAAATGTGCATCCACCACGATCATGTCGCCCATTTTGCGGGTGCGCAGGTCATGCACACTGCTCACCCCAGGGGTTTGCACCAGCGTGACCCGGATGGCTTGCACCTCGGCATCGTCCACAGCACGATCCATCAGGTCGTTCAAGGCATCCCAGGTGAAACTCCAACCCATTTTGCTCACCATGAAGCCCACAATGGCCGCAGCGATTGGATCCAGTATCGGATAACCCGCCAGGTTACCAATGATGCCAAGCGCCACCACCAAAGATGACGCAGCGTCTGAGCGGGCATGCCAGGCGTTGGCCACCAGCATGCTGCTTCGCAGACGCTTGGCCACGGCTAACATATAACGAAACAACAGTTCTTTGGCAGCCAGAGCTGCCAGTGCGACCCACAGCGCCAGCGGATGCACCACGGCAATGGTTTGCGGGTCTTGCAACTTGCCCGCAGCCGACCACAGCATGCCGACACCAACGGCCAGTAACAAGATACCCAAAGCCAGTGAGGCCGCATTTTCAAAGCGCTGATGCCCGTATGGATGGTCATCATCGGCATCTTTTTGGCTATGGTGGTTGGCAACCAGCACAACAAAGTCGGCAATCAGGTCTGACAGCGAGTGAATTCCATCAGCGATCAAACCCTGCGATTTGGAAAAAACCCCAGCACTGATTTGGCCAGCAGTCAGCAGCAGATTCACCCCGACACTGACCCACGTGCTGCGTGCGGCAGCCCGCGTGCGCTCCACCTGGGTGGATAAGGTTTCTTCGGTGTCGTCTGGGATGTCTTGGTGAATCATGGAACCTGTGCGTTGTTGGGCATTAACGCACAGTGTAAGTTGTCAGACCTTAACCCTTCACGGCACTGCTGCTAACCGTGCTGGAACTTGTGCTGGAACTTGTGCTGGCAAGTGTCGTGCTTGTCTGATACAGATTTTCTTCGCCCGGTGTGCCACCAAAGCTGTAGGGAATCGATACAAAAGCCACGAAGCTGACGGTCATCAGCGTGCCAAAAACGATGCTGAGGTATTTGGCGATGAATTGGCGCAGATCTGAGTTCATGGTGTGCTTTCTGTCAATGTGTTGCGATGGGGTGAATCATCGCCTCCCCGCCTTAACCCGACCTTAGCACTTGCTTAACGAATTCTTAATGAGCAAAAGCTCACGCCGCAAGCTCAAACCGCGGATTGTTTTCTACAATCCGCGGATGAATTTCATCAACATCTTGCGCCAAGCCGAGCGCCAAAACGGCTCCCTTTTGTGTGTTGGGCTTGACCCTGACCCGGCCCGCTTTCCGGGCCAATGGCGTGGCGATGCGAGCAAGATTTTTGAGTTTTGTGCTGCCATCGTCGATGCCACAGCTGACTTGGTGATTGCCTTCAAACCACAAATCGCCTACTTTGCCGCGCACCGAGCCGAAGACCAACTGGAACGATTGATGGCACACATGCGCGCCGTGGCTCCGCAGGTGCCGGTGATTCTGGATGCCAAACGCGGCGACATCGGCAGCACCGCCGAGCAATACGCCATCGAAGCGTTTGAGCGTTACGGTGCGGATGCTGTCACCTTGTCACCGTTTATGGGTTTCGACTCGCTGCAACCCTACCTGAAATACCACGGCAAAGGCGCTTTTTTGCTGTGCCGCACTTCCAACCCCGGTGGTGCTGACTTTCAGGCACAGCGACTATCCAGCGTAGCCGGGTCACCGCTGCTGTATGAACATATTGCGCAATTGGCACAGGGACCCTGGAACCTCAATGGCCAGCTCGGTTTGGTCGTGGGCGCCACCTACCCAGCTGAAATTGAACGGGTGCGCGAATTGGCGCCGACCCTGCCCTTGTTGATTCCCGGGGTTGGCGCACAGGGAGGCGATGCGCTGGCCACCGTCAAGGCCGGATGGCGCGTGCATGACGGTGAAACGTCCGCCCCCATCATCGTCAACTCGTCACGCGCCATTTTGTACGCATCGGCTGGAGCCGACTTTGCCGCCAAAGCACGCGCTGAAGCCGAAAAAACCCGCGCTGTTCTTGCGGCAGCTTGTCAAGCGGGTTGAATAGTTAAAAACAATAGCTGCTCGCGCTTATCTGGCGAGCGTTAGAAGTCTTTTTTATTATATTAAAACAGCTGCATCGTCTAATTGAATGAGGCTTGCGGCTATAAAACCGTTTTCGTGCACCCATAATTCTCGCTAAACTAGTCAGATTACTAGTCATTAAGGGTTTGTATGAACACTTGGGCCGTTCAGGATGCCAAATCACGGTTTAGCGAATTTTTGCAAGCCAGTCTTGCCAGTGGTCCACAGCTTGTCACAAAGCGAGGCGCTGAGGCTGCTGTGTTGGTGTCGATTGCGCAATGGCGTCAACTACAAACCAACCCGCAACCTTCACTCAAACAGGTGTTGCTTGAGGAAGGTGCAAGGGGAGACTGGGAGATTCCGCCGCGCGGTCAGGGCCTGCCTCGTAAGCCGGTGGTTTTTTGATGTTTTTGCTGGATACCAATGTTGTCTCCGAGCTGCGCAAAGTCCGTCCACATGGCGCTGTGCTGGCATGGCTTGGAACCGTGCCAGACACCGACTTGTTTATTTCAGCCGTGACTTTGGGTGAAATACAGCGTGGCATTGAAATCACGCGAGAACACGACCCAGCCAAAGCACTTGAAATTACCCAATGGGCAGACAAGTTGGCCAGCACACGCGCCGTTTTGCCGATGGACGCACAGACGTTTCGGGTGTGGGCGCGTTTGATGCACCATCAGTCCGACCAGTTATTTGAAGATGCCATGATTGCCGCCACCGCACTGGAGCATCGCCTGACAGTGGTCACCCGCAACACGCAGGACTTTGTTAACTTCGGTGTGCCATTGCTGAACCCATTCAGCCAGGACAGTTGAATACTCTCTTCACGCCTAATATCGTATCGATCTGGAAAAAGAATTAGACACCCGCAAGGCGCTGACGGTGTCTGGCAATTTGCAGACGTACCTGATTGGGTGCCGTGCCGCCCAGTACATCGCGCGCATTGAGCGAGCCGCGCAGGCTCAGGCAGTCATACACGTCCTGCTCAATCGATGCGTGAAAACCTTGCAGCACAGCCAGTGGCAGCTCGGACAAATCAACCTGGTGTGCAACGGCCGCTTTCACGGCGTGCGCCACTGTTTCGTGGGCGTCACGAAACGGCAAGCCTTTTTTGACCAGATAGTCCGCCAAATCCGTCGCGGTAGCATAGCCTTTAAGGGCTGCACGCTCCATGGCCTGGGCGTTTACCGTGATGGCGCCTTCTTTCAGACCCGTAGCCGGATTGAGTTGCCCGCCCACCATCTCGGCAAAAATGCGCAAGGTGTCTTTGAGCGTATCCACCGTGTCAAACAGCGGCTCTTTGTCCTCCTGGTTGTCTTTGTTGTACGCAAGGGGTTGCCCTTTCATCAGGGTCAACAAACCCATCAGATGCCCCACCACTCGACCGGTTTTGCCACGCGCCAACTCCGGCACATCGGGGTTTTTCTTTTGCGGCATGATCGAACTGCCCGTCGTAAAACGATCCGCAATCTTGATAAAACCAAAGTTTTGACTCATCCACAAAATCAGTTCTTCACTCATGCGGCTGATATGTACCATGCAAAGCGACGCAGCAGCGGTGAATTCAATGGCGAAATCGCGATCACTCACGGCATCGAGCGAGTTCTGGCAGACACAAGGCACACCGTGCTCGTCCACCATCCCCAGGCTGATCGCCACACGTTCGCGATCAAGCGGGTAACTGGTGCCCGCCAGAGCGGCAGCACCCAAAGGCAGACAATTGGTGCGCCGACGCACATCCGCCAAGCGCTGCGCATCGCGACTGAACATTTCGACATAGGCCAGCATGTGGTGACCAAAACTAACCGGTTGCGCCACTTGCAAGTGGGTAAAGCCCGGCAAAATCACCTCAACATTTTGTTCGGCCACCTCGATCAGCGCACACTGCAACTCGACTAGCAAAACCCGAATGGCATCCAACTCGTCACGCAACCAGAGACGTACATCGGTCGCCACTTGGTCGTTGCGCGAACGCCCGGTATGCAGGCGTTTACCAGCATCGCCAATCAGTTGCGTCAGGCGCGCTTCGATATTCAGGTGCACGTCTTCCAGATCGAGTTGCCAGTCAAACTGCCCCGATTCAATTTCTTCGCGGATGCGTTGCATGCCAGCACCAATAGAGGCATGATCTTGCGCACTCAGGATGCCCTGGTGACACAGCATCTCAGCGTGTGCCAAACTTCCTGCAATATCAGCTTGCCACAATCGTTTATCAAAAAACACGCTGGCCGTATAGCGTTTAACCAGGTCACTCATGGGTTCAGAGAACAGAGCCGACCAGGCTTGGTTTTTTTTATCAAATTGGTTTTGCGTCATGGCAATATCGTGCTGGGTTGCTGGCAGTGGAAAATAAGGCAGAGAATCATCAATAATGGATCTTGAACAAACCGCGCATGATGCATGAAAGATAGCCAAATTTTATCGGTGTTCGAGTCCGGCAACGCACCCATTGAGCAAAGTGCCGTGGCCGCCTCAAGCAGCCTGCTGTTTGACGTATGCCACGTAGGGGTGGTGCTGCGTGCTGTTTTGTTCGTTCAAGCGGTCGTCGCGGTTGCTGCGCTGTTTGGCGCCAACACCCCACTGCAATGGCTCAGCCGCATGGCTCTCATTACAGCTGGAGCATTGCCCGCGACACTGGCCTGGCTGCTGGCAAGTTGTGCCTTAAAACGCCTGCTGGCACGGCTGGCGCCGCTAGTGCAACAGCTCATAGCGCTATTGTTAGGAGCGCTGGCAGGCGGCTATGGCTGTGCCGTGCTGGTCTTCATGGGCATGCTCGAACCCGCCCCCTGGTGGGCCAGCAGCGCCAGTGGCGCCATGTTGGCCGGCATTTTGACCAACGTATTGGTATTGCGTGGCAAAGCCCGAACACCGGCAACAGCAACCGCACGGCTGAGCGAACTGCAAGCACGCATTCGTCCCCACTTTTTATTTAATACGTTGAACAGTGCAATTGCCCTGGTGCGCGCCGAACCACGCAAGGCCGAAAGTCTGCTGGAAGACCTGAGCGATTTGTTTCGCCACGCCCTGATGGAACAGAGCGAATCGGTCAGTCTGGCTCAAGAAATCGAGCTGGCGCAACGCTACCTGGCTATCGAGCAAGTGCGTTTTGGTGAGCGGATTCGGGTGCAATGGTCAATTGACGAGCAAGCCAATCAGGCTCGACTTCCACCCTTATTGTTACAACCGTTGGTCGAAAATGCGGTGCACCATGGGGTTGAGCCAAGCCCCGAGGGCGCCGACATCAAAGTGTCAACCCAATGCCGCGGTAGTCGTGTCGTCATCAAGGTTAGCAACACAGTTCCTTGTCCGGGCAACCGTCGTGGCAATGGTTTGGCATTAAAAAATGTCAATGAACGTTTAAATTTGCTGCACGATGTGCAAGCTAACTTTCAAAGTGGCCTGAAAAACGGGGTGTATCAGGTGCGTATGGAAATTCCGCTTTAAGAAAGGTCACCTGTCATGCTAAAAATTCTGCTGGTGGACGATGAAGCACTGGCCCGCAGCCGGCTCAAAAGTTTATTGCTGGACTGCAGCAACCCCGCGGTGCAGGTTGTTGGCGAAGCTGCGAACACTGTGCAAGCCGTCGAATTTTTGCAGCATCATGACGTTGACGCTGTTTTAGCTGATATCCACATGCCCGGTGCCGACGGCTTAACGCTGGCACAAACCCTGCGACAGCGTGTCAAGCCCATCGCCATGGTGTTCGTGACAGCCTACACCGAGCATGCCGTGCAAGCGTTTGAGCTGGATGCTCTGGACTACTTAACCAAACCCGTACGCCTCGATCGACTCCAAGTGGCACTACAAAAAATAGAGCGCTTCACGCACGCTCCTCATGCTTCAGAGCCTGATTTACTTGATGAATTTCTGGTGATTCAGGAGCGCAATCGAACGCTTCGTGTGAGCTTGTCTGATGTGCTTTACCTTAAGGCAGAGCTCAAATACATCACCGTGCGCACCGTCAACCACAGCTATATTCTGGAAGGGTCCCTGGCAGAACTAGAGGCTAAATACGTCAACCGTTTTATACGCATACACCGCAACGCATTGGTAGCACGGCGCGCCGTTCGCTCCCTTGAAAAACACCATGACCTTGATGAAGGTGATGGCTGGGCTCTGCGCCTTTCGGGTCTTGTTGATGTTCTGCCAGTATCCAGACGACAGCTCGCAGCGGTTCGCGCATTGGTCATTGAGGCTACTGGATAATCAACGCATTCAGTCACCCTATTTTTATACCATGCCCGCATCTTTGCACCAGCGTGTCGATTTCAAGCACCAGCAAATTCACCAGTTCAACAACGAGCCAGCGATCGAACAAGCGCTGGTGCGCGCATTTTTTGGACAAAAACCTGGCTTTTATGTGGATGTAGGTGCCAACGATCCCGTGCTCGACTCTCAATCACAGCATCTTGAGGCATTGGGCTGGACGGGTCTGCTGATTGAACCCGATCCTGATTGTTGTGCCGCTCTACGCCAATCTCGCAAAGGCACGGTGGTTGAGGTGGCCTGCTCCAGCCCAGAAAACGCCGGAAAACAATTGCAACTCAACCGGGCTGGTCCGCACTCCACGCTGGAGCAGCAACCCATTGCCATGGGTGCCGTTGTGCGCGCCACTGTGATGGTTCGCTGTGACACCTTGGATGCCATTTTGCGTGAGCACAAAGCCCCAATTGGTTTTGATCTGTTTTCCATCGACATTGAAGGCCATGAACTGGTTGCCCTCGCTGGCTTCGACTTTGCCTATTGGCAACCCCGTCTGGTGCTGATAGAAGACCATGTCACCCATCTCAAAAAGCACCAGTTGATGACACGCAACGGCTACCAATTGTTGCTACGAACCGGGCTTAACAGTTGGTATATTCCCGCCAGCACACCCTATACCCGCTCATTGGCAGCCAAGCTGGAATTCATACGCAAATACTATTTGGGCCTGCCACTACGCAAATGGCGCTATTCGCGCTGAGCAGAGTTAACCCGTATTGCGCAAACCCGCCGCAATGCCGTTGATCGAAATATGAATGCCACGTTTCAAACGCTCGTCGGTCTGACCCTCACGATGGCGGCGCACCAGCTCAACTTGCAAGTGGTGCAGTGGGTCGATGTAAGGAAAGCGGTGGCGAATCGAGCGCTGCAACGCTGCATTATTCGCCAAACGCTGCTTAGCGCCGGTAATCAGACTCAAGGCATCAGCTGTTCGATGCCACTCAGCTTCAATCGCGCTGAAGATTTTTTTGCGCAAACTCTTGTCACCCACCAACTCTGCGTAACGTGACGCCAGCGCCAGATCGCTCTTGGCCATGACCATATCAATGTTCGACAGCAGTGTTTTAAAAAATGGCCACTGTTGCTCCATTTGCTGCAGCAAGGCGAGCCGATTTTTATAAGTTGTTTTGGCAGTGTGCGCTCCTTCTGGGTTCAAGAAAGCCTCAACAGCAGAACCAAAACCATACCAGCCTGGCAAAGTCAAACGACATTGCCCCCAACTAAAACCCCATGGAATCGCGCGCAAATCTTCAATTTTCTGCGTCGCCTTGCGTGACGCGGGGCGCGAACCTATGTTGAGTTCGGCAATTTCACGGATGGGCGTGGCGTCAAAAAAATACTCGGTAAAGCCGGGAGTTTCATAAACCAGTTTTCGGTAGGCCGCCATACTAAATGATGACAATGCAGCGGCACTCTCCAAAAAGGCGGGCTTAGCAGATTGCGTTGGATGCAGCAGTGTGGCCTCGAGCGTGGCCGCGACCAAGGTTTCCAGATTGCGCCGACCAATCTCGGGGTTGGCATATTTGGAACCAATCACCTCACCCTGCTCGGTCAAGCGAATTTGCCCACGCACCGTTCCCGGTGGTTGCGCCAAAATCGCTTCGTAGCTCGGACCACCGCCACGCCCCACCGTTCCACCACGCCCGTGAAACATGCGCAGCTGGATAAATTTGTGCGGCGAATCGGCTTGATTGATCGCATCAAAAACCTCTGCCAAAGCTATTTCAGCCCGATACAGCTCCCAATTGCTGGTAAAGATGCCACCATCCTTGTTGCTGTCGGAGTAGCCCAACATGATGTCTTGCTCACCATATTGATCCGAGTGACCACGCTGCACCAATTGCAAAACGCCTGGCAGCGCATAAAACGTGCGCATGATCGAAGCAGCGTTGCGCAAGTCCTCAATCGTTTCGAAAAGCGGTACCACAATCAAATCACAGCGAGCACTGGCATCCAGTGTGCCCTGCAGCAGCCCCACCTCTTTTTGCAAGAGCAAGACCTCCAGCAAATCACTGACGGTTTCAGTGTGGCTAATGATGTAATGACGAATCGACTCGTTGCCAAACTGGGTACGCATTTTTTTGGCTGTTTCAAAAATAGCGAGTTCGCTCTGCGTTAATGCTGAGTAGTTGGCACCAAACACACGCAATGTTCGTGCATCATTCAGCAGTGTCATCAGCAAAGTCGATTTGGCCGACTCATCCAGAATTGCGTAATCAGGGCAAATACGCGCAGTGCGCAGCAGCTCGGCAAGCACCGCCTCATGCTGATCCGAGCTTTGGCGCAAATCGACGGTTGCTAGGTGAAAACCAAACACATCCACAGCACGAATCAGGGGTTGCAAACGTTGACAAAGCAACGCCTGGGCTTGCTGCCCCAGCAGTGAAGTCTCGATCATCCGCAAATCAACCAACAATTGCGCTGGTGAGAGGTAGGCGTTTTGTGGCGCAACGGCATGGCGCGCTGCATCACCACCGGTCAGGTTTTTCAAGGTGGCGGCCAGACGCGCATAAACACCAATCAAGGTTCGCCGATAAGGCTCGTCTTTACGGTGCTCATTGGCATCGGGTGATAACGCCGCCAGTGCTTGCATCTCAGGCGAGAAATCCAGCAACATGGCCGACAACGACAGCTCGGCGCCCAAATGATGCACTTCGGTCAGGTAGTGGCGCAACGCCACATCGGCTTGTCGACGCAAAGCATGGCTGAGGGTTTGAGCATTCACGTTTGGGTTGCCATCACGGTCGCCACCAATCCACTGACCCATGCGCAAAAAGCCATGCAGCGCCGAAGTTCCTAACGCACACTCGAGATCGGCGTAAATTTTCGGAATTTCACGCAAAAAAGTTGATTCGTAGTAACTCAGAGCGTTTTCCACCTCGTCCGCCACCGTCAGCTTGGAAAAGCGCAAGAGCCGGGTTTGCCAAAGTTGGAGAACTCGCGCTCTGAGTTGCGCCTCGTTGGCTGCCAGTTCACGCGGCAGCAGCGCATCTTTGGCAAACTTGTAAGCGGCAGCCTTTGCCAAGATATCGTCACGCGTAGTCAGCAGCTGTGCAATGCTGCGCTCAGCATCCAAAATGCTCTTGCGTTGTACCTCGGTAGGGTGAGCCGTCAAAACCGGCGAAATAAAACTGCTGGCTAAACACAGTGCAATGGCTTGCGGTGTGATGCCAGCGTTGTGTAAGCGCTGCAGGGTTAGCTCAATGCTGCCTTGCTGAGTGTCACCCGCACGCTCATGCAGAGCGCGTCGGCGAATGTGGTGGCGGTCTTCGGCCAGATTCGCCAAGTGGCTGAAATATGTGAAGGCACGCACCACACTCACGGTTTGGTCACTGCTTAAACTTTTAAGCAGCTTGCTCAAGGTTTTATCGGCCTCATGATCGGCATCCCGGCGAAAAGCCACTGAAAGCTGGCGAATTTGCTCGATCAGTGCAAACACCACATCGCCCTCTTGCTCACGAATCACGTCGCCCAGAATTCGGCCAAGCAAACGAATATCTTCCACCAATGGGAGCTCTGTAGCAGGGGTACGGGGAACAGATTTTATGGGAGTCTTGAGCGTCATGGCAGTTTGGCGTTGGATAAGAGTCAAAAACAGTATCGTCCATGCTAGCATCGTCCGTGCCAACTAATTACCATGGCGTTACGCCTGAAACTCAAAATCCCATGTCTCAATTCACGATTGCAACCCGAGAAAGCCGCTTGGCCCTGTGGCAAGCCGAACACGTTCAAGCGCTACTTCGCGCACAAGCACACGAAGTTACCCTACTTGGCATGACCACCCAAGGCGACCAAATTTTGGATCGCGCGTTAAGCCAAGTTGGCGGCAAAGGTCTGTTTGTCAAAGAGCTGGAGATCGCCCTTGAGGAAGGTCGTGCTGACCTGGCTGTGCACTCTTTGAAAGATGTCCCAATGGAGCTGCCAGAGGGCTTTGAACTGGCTTGTGTGATGCAGCGCGAAGATCCGCGTGATGCGCTGGTGTCCAACCGTTATTCGTCTTTGGCCGATTTGCCTCAAGGCGCAATTGTTGGCACCTCGAGTCTGCGCCGAATGGCATTGCTGCGTGCCTTGCGCCCTGACCTGAAAATTGAGCCCTTGCGCGGCAATCTCGACACCCGCTTGCGCAAACTCGACGAAGGCCAATATGACGCAATTGTGCTGGCCGCTGCAGGGCTTAAACGTCTGGGTCTGGCTGAACGGATTCGTGCCGTATTTGAACCCAGTGTGATGCTACCTGCTGCCGGCCAAGGGGCACTGGGCATTGAAGTGCGTACCCAGCGCGGCGATGTCAGAGCGGCACTGGCCACTTTGGTGCACCAGGAAACATGGCTAGCGGTGTCGGCAGAACGTGCGGTGAGTCGCGCCATGGGTGGTAGCTGCTCCATGCCGCTGGCTGCTTATGCCACCTTGAATGGCAACACCCTGACACTGGATGCAGCCTGGGGCGACCCAGATGGCAAACTGGCACTGGTGCAGGTGCGCCAAGCAGCCCCGGTGAGCGATCTAGCCAGTGCAGCAGCGCTCGGTCAGCAAGTTGCCGATGCACTGCGCAGCCAAGTGCTGGCTCAAGGCGGCACGTTGCCACAACTTGGCACAACTGGCCAACATTGAGCATGCGCGTCATCGTGACCCGGGTGCAGCCACAAGCACAAGTCTGGGCCAGCAGCCTGAGCGCACTGGGTCACCCCGCCATTGCTTTACCACTCATTGAAGTCGCCCCTTTGGCAGACAAACGCAGAGTGATAGAAGCCTGGGAACATTGGGAAGACTATAACGCCGTGATGTTTGTGAGTGCCGCCGCTGTCACTTATTTTTTCAAAGAAAAACCACCTGCAACGCTTGTAGAACAAGCACGAGCAGCTATCAATACAAGAGTATGGGTAACCGGCCCCGGCAGTCGAGCTGCCGTGCTGGCGCAGGGTATTGATCCTGCTTTGATTGATGCGCCGGCGCACCATGAAAACCAGTTTGATTCTGAAGCACTTTGGCGCCGGGTGGCAACCAGTGTTAGCGCTGGCACTCGCGTGCTGATCGTGCGTGGGAGCGACAGCTCAGATGAAGTGAGCACGTCAAGTCAAGGGCTCGGGCGCGACTGGCTAGCCCAGCAAGTGCAAAAACACGGCGGTCTGGTGGATTTTGTGGTGGCCTACCAACGCCAGGCTCCGGTTTGGTCTGCGCAGCAGCTTGCTTTGGCACAGACAGCCAGTAGTGATGGCTCGGTATGGCTTTTCAGCAGCAGCGAGGCCGTGCAACATTTGCAAAACCTGCTACAGCAACAAGACTGGTCGCGTGCCTCGGCCATTGCAACTCACCCGCGCATCGCCCAAGCGGCGCAAGCGCTGGGCTTTATTCAGGTCAAAGTTGCCAGTGCCACGATCCCGGCTGTTCTGGCCTCGATAGAATCGTTGGCATGAACGCTGAGCCTGTAGCAGAAAAAATCCCTGAAACGCCCCCCCCTGAGCGGGTGAGTTCGGTTACGCCACCCAACAAAAGCAAAATCAGCAGTTTGTGGGTATTGGGCGCATTGAGCTGCATCAGCTTGCTAGCTTGCCTGCTTTTGTGGCAAAAAATAGGCACCATTCAAGAGCAACTGGCGCGTCAGAGTGCAGACGCACAAAATCAGTCCAGTGAAGCACGCGCGCTGTCCAAGCAGTCGCTCGCGCTGGCGCAAGAAACCGCTGCACGTGCCGCGCTCTTTGAATCACGCTTGAGCGAAGTGGCATTGCAGCGCAGCCAACTCGAAGATCTAATGCAAAGCCTGTCGCGTTCGCGCGACGAAAACCTGGTGGTGGATATTGAGTCTGCCTTGCGTTTGGCACAACAACAAGCGCAACTGAGCGGCAGCATCGAGCCACTGCTTTCGGCCCTGCACAGCGCGGAGCAGCGCGTCAACCGCGCGGCGCAACCCCGTCTGGCCTTATTGCAGCGGGCTATTGCACGCGACATCGATCGTGTCAAAGCCGCGGCTGTCAGCGACACCCCTACCTTGCTGATCAAACTTGATGAATTGGTGCGCCTGTCTGACGAATTGGTGCCTGCCAATGCAGCACCGACCAAACTTGCACCTGCGCATAATCAGCAAAGTGGCACAACTGATGGCCGCAGCTGGTGGCAAAGCAGCGCCGATATATTGCTCGAACAGGCACGTTCGCTGGTGCGCATCAGCCGTATTGAAGTGCCAGAAGCCGCCCTACTCTCACCTGAGCAAGCATTTTTTCTGCGCGAAAATTTCAAGCTCAAATTACTCAATGCACGGCTGGGCTTGCTCTCACGGCAAGTTGAGTCAGCACGCAGTGACCTGGCCAGTGCTGAAGTGACGCTCAAAAAATATTTTGATTTGCGCTCGCGTCAAACCCAAACCACGGCAGCGCTACTGGCACAAATTCAAACGCAAATGCGCCAATTGCAACTGCCACGCATTGATGAAACCCTGGCCGTTCTGGTAACGGCTGCAGCCGGTCGCTAAGCATGCGCATCGCACTCTGGTTGATTGGATTGTTCGGCATTGCCGCTGCCAGCGCACTGTTTGCTAGTGGCAACGCCAGCAGCGTCAGCCTGTTTTGGCATCCCCATCGCATCGATCTGTCACTGAACCTGTTTCTGCTGCTGCTGGGTCTGCTTTTTTTGTTGTTGCATCTGGCATTGCAAGCGATCAGCTCACTATTGGCAATTCCTGGTCAAGCGCACACCTGGCGTGCCCGGCATCACGAACGCATCTTGCATGGCACCATGCTCGAAGCACTGTCGCATCTGGTGGCCGGTCGTTTTATCCGTGCCAAAAAGGCGGCCGAATTGGTTTTGTCGCGTGACGCTGCCCTGAAAGACAGCGACGAAGCTTGGTCACAAGCGCCACGTCTGCGTGTGTTGGCGCATTTGCTAGCGGCTGAGAGTGCTCAGGCTCTGCAAGACAAAGTCTCGCGTGACCAGCATTTTCAGGAAGCCCTGACGCAAGCCAATGCGCACGATGACAAACACAGTCGAGAAGGTGTTTTGCTGCGTGCTGTTCGCTGGTCGCTTGAAGATCGCGATCCCCATGCAGCGCTAAACTGGTTTGATCAATTACCCGCTGGAGTGGCGCGCCGAACGGTTGCTTTGCGATTGCGACTGAAAGTGGCACGCATGGCTCGACGCACAGATCTAGCGCTGGAAACTGCCCGATTACTCGCCAAACACCGCGCATTTTCTGAAGTCTCTGCCCAAGGTCTGGTGCGTGCCCTGGTTTTGGAATCGGTGCAAAACACACGCGATGCCGACCAAATGCTCGCACTGTGGCGCACCTTTGAAAACAGCGAACGTGAACTCCCCGAACTTGCCTGCGCCAGTGCCGAGCGCTTGCTGCATTTGCAGGGCCAGGTTGCTACAGCATTTAGCTGGTTGTTGCCAATTTGGGAGCGTTTTATGAAACTTCCCGAGAGCCTCAGCAGTGACCAAAGCATCCAATTGATTCAAGTTCTGGAATACGCTTTCTCAAGCTCACCAGATGCTTTCGACACAGCATGGCTGGTGCGCGTTGAACAGGCTCTGCAGGCACAGCCGGCATCCGCCGCCCTGCACTATCTGGCGGGTGTTGCTTGCTTGCAATTACAGCTCTGGGGCAAAGCCCAGCAGTTTTTCAAACAGGCTCAACCGCGTCTGAGCGACCCTAAGCTAATGCAGCGCTGCTGGCAAAAACAAGCCGAGTTGGCACAGCGCCAAGGCGATAACGATGCGGCTGCGGCTGCCTGGAAAAAAGCCGCCACGTCACGATGATTTCGCAATCTGAACACAGGATGAAGCAAGCATGAGTACCTTGATCGAACATATTGTCAAATTGACCGACCACCGCGATCGTGATCTGCTCGAGCTCACGCTCTCCAAAGCACTGATCGATTTGTTGCCGATTGGGCGCATCGTGATAGCCCGGGTGATGCGCGAAGAAGGTGAAAAGCGCTGGCTTGAAATTGCCCGTCTGGATGCACGTGGCGGCGGCCGGGTGATTGACCCTTTGCGCGTGGATTTCCAGTCTTTAGTGAAGCTCGAAGATGCCAGCGACCGCTTTAAGTGCCTACAAAAACGCGATCGCATTGAAATTGCCTGGGCCGGCCCCGATGGACCACGCATCAACATGTTGCCGCTTTTTTCTGACTCGCGTATCGATGATGAAGGGGTTATCGAAGTCCACTCCGACGCAGCATTAAGCCCTGAAGCTTTGCAAATGCTCGACCATTTGCGACGCATTTACCGCAACATGTATTCATTGCTTGAATTCAGCGACCGCGATGCCATGACGGGTTTGCTCAACCGCAAATCGCTAGACGATGCGTTTTACAGCGCCGTTCTGGAAGATCTCGACAACGCTGAAGGTCGCAGCAAAGACAGCACTGACGCTGCGCAGCAAGACCAAGAGCGCCGACACCGTGTTCCTGATAATTATTGGCTCGGCTCAGCCACGATCGACAACTTTGGTCTGATTAACGACAAGCACGGGCACCTGATCGGCGAAGAAGTGCTGCTACTGGTTGCACGGGTCATGAGCAACACCTTTCGCACCTACGATCGCTTGTATCGCTTTGGCTCTGAAAACTATGGCGTGCTCATGCATTGCCCCGACGAAGCCCTTGTGCTGGCCGCATTTGAGCGTTTTCGCAGCAATGTGGAGAAATATAAATTCCCACAAGTGGGTCGCATTACCGTCAGCTGCGGGTTTACAACTGTGCTTGCTGATGATTCACCAAGCAGCGCACTCGAAAAAACCGAGCGCGCCGTAGATTTTGCCAAACGCAGTGGTGGTAATAAAGCTTGCAGCCACCTGGGACTGGTGCGCCGGGGGTTTTTTGCTGATACCCCAACGACCGGCGCAGTTGATTTGTTTTAGAGAACCTGGTTCGAGTTACTCGGCGCGCTCAAACGGCAGGGTGATGCTGGACAAATCGCGTTTGGTTTCAACCAGAATGAGTGGCCGAGGGTCTGCAGCAACAATCGGTAAAGGTTCACGCGGAACATGCACCGGTTTGATTTCAGCAGCAATCGCCGCTTGTGCAGCCGCCACTCTGTCAGCATCAGAATTCACCCAGACCAAGCCTGATTGCTCAGCAATTTGAGCCAATTCAAGCACCGGTAGTGCAAACTCCTGCAACTTTGGCATCCCCACTGGGGCTGGCACCTGCGCTGTCACCACCGCTGCAACCGGCTCAACGGTTTTGATAATGGCTTCAACTGGCGCCATAGCTACAGTGTCAGCGAGCATGGCAGGTGTCGCTGCTGCTGCGGGTGGTGTAGTGTCAGCGACAACAGCGCTGACACCGGGTTGCGCCACATTGAAATACGATTTGCGGGGCGCTAAATCGGCTTGTGACTCCGGTTCAGCGTCAGGTGATGCTTCACGCAGTGCGCTATTCGCTTCAACAGTATCCACATTAGCGGATCTCGGGCGACGCTCGCGACCATAGCGATCACGCGAGTTGCGCTGACGCGGTGTGCTGCTGTCGTCTGCAGCGGGTGCTGGCACATTGACTGACGACTGCGCAGCAACTTCTGTTGTTTCGGTCGAAACGGCCACAGCAACAGCATCTTGACGCACATCCTCATCAGCACGCGCCGAGCGCTCTGGGCGTCGCTCGTTGCGTGGCGGACGCTCTGCACCTCGAGCTGGGCGAGCGCCGCGCTCAGAGCGTGGCTCAGTGCGTGGCGCTGCATCGACTACACCAGGCTGAATGGCACCATCACGCTCGAGAGTTTGCGCAGCCCCAGCATTAGCGGTTAGTTCAGAACGATCGCGGTTGGGGCGCTCATTGCGACCACCTCGACCGTTGCGTCCCTCGCCACGACCTTCCGAACGCCCGTTGCGACCGTCAGGTTTGGCATTGCCACGAGCACCTTCACTACGCGGTTGACGAGCTGCATCACGACCAGTGCGAGCATCGCGCGGGTTGTGCTTGTCATCTTTAGCAGGCTCCGCCGGCACATGTGCAGCAGGAGCAACTGGCTCACTAGCGGAGAAAAGGTTTTTGATCCACCCAAAAAACCCTTTTTCAACTACCGGTGGTGCAACAGGCTTGACTTGTGCTGGCGGATGTGTCACTTTCACAGGCTCTGGCTTGGGCACAGCAATCGGCGCTGGCGCATCTGGCAAAACACCCTTGATGACCGGGGTTTGCTTATTGGTAGGCTCTTGTGAACGACGCGTCACGTCAGTGGCATCTTCCACCACTTCGGCCATTTTGTAGCTGGCCTGGATGTTGTCCAGACGCGGATCGTCGTGTTTCAGACGCTCCAGGCGGTAGTTGGGGGTTTCCAGCGACTTATTGGGCACCATCAACACATTGATGCGCTGTTTCAGTTCGATCTTGGCGATTTCGGTGCGTTTTTCGTTCAGCAGGAACGAGGCAACCTCAACCGGCACCTGACACATCACGGAGGCGGTGTTGTCTTTGAGCGACTCTTCCTGAATGATGCGCAAAATCTGCAAAGCACTGGATTCAGTGTCACGGATATGGCCTGAACCACCGCAGCGTGGGCAGGGAATCGATGCCCCTTCACTGAGCGCCGGCCGCAGGCGCTGACGGCTCATTTCCATCAAACCAAACTTGCTGATGGTGCCAAATTGCACGCGTGCACGATCTTGCCGCAGCGCATCACGCAGACGGTTTTCGACGTCGCGACGGTTACGGCTTTCTTCCATGTCAATAAAGTCGATGACGATCAAGCCACCCAAATCGCGCAAACGCGCCTGACGCGCCACCTCTTCAGCGGCCTCCAGATTGGTGCGGGTGGCGGTTTCTTCGATGTCACCACCCTTGATGGCGCGCGCCGAGTTGACATCCACGCTAACCAGCGCTTCGGTGTGGTCAATCACGATCGCGCCGCCACTGGGCAGTGTGACAGTACGGGCGTAGGCTGATTCGATTTGATGTTCGATCTGGAAACGACTGAACAGCGGTGCGTCGTCACGGTAGCGCTTGACACGCGCAGCGTGCTCGGGCATCACATGCGCCATGAACTGCTGCGCCTGTTCGTACACATCATCGGTGTCGATCAGGATGTCGCCAATATCGTGGTTGAAATAGTCGCGAATGGCGCGAATCACCAGGCTGGACTCCTGATAAATCAGGAAAGCGCCCTTTCCGCCTTTGGCTGCACCGTCAATGGCACTCCAGAGTTTGAGCAAATAGTTCAGATCCCATTGCAGCTCAGGTGCACTGCGGCCAATGCCTGCCGTGCGCGCAATAATGCTCATGCCGTTGGGGTATTCGAGCTGGTCCAGCGCTTCTTTGAGCTCGGCACGGTCTTCACCTTCGATGCGGCGGCTGACACCACCGCCGCGCGGGTTGTTGGGCATCAACACCACATAGCGCCCAGCCAATGAAACAAAGGTAGTGAGCGCTGCGCCCTTGTTGCCGCGCTCTTCTTTTTCAACCTGAACCAGCAGTTCCTGGCCTTCCTTGATGGCGTCCTGAATGCGCGCTTGACTGACTGACACGCCCTGCTGGAAATACTGGCGCGAAATTTCCTTGAACGGCAAGAAGCCGTGACGGTCTTCGCCGTAATCAACAAAACAGGCCTCTAACGACGGCTCAACGCGGGTCACCACGGCCTTGTAGATATTGCCTTTGCGCTGTTCGCGCCCTTCAATTTCGATTTCGTAATCGAGGAGTTTTTGTCCGTCGACGATCGCGAGGCGGCGTTCTTCAGCCTGTGTCGCGTTAATCAGCATGCGTTTCATGGCGAGCGTTCCTTCAATTCAAATACCAACAAACTGCCCATAACGGGCATTGATACACAAACTGACGCTTCGAAACTTGGAGGAAAAGCCGGAGAACGCAGACTCAAATCATGAGTCTGGGTGTAGGCGCGTGGAGGGGAGCAATCGGATTGGAGGTTGTATTTGCTATTGATCTAATAGCTACCTGTGCCCATTTGACGGGCGCTGAAGGCTGATGCGTGCCAACAAACAGCACGCATACGCGCCGCAGGCAATGTTTCATCAGGTTCATCAACACAAACATATTGCTTCATTCCATTCACAGCACAGGTCTGTGAATTTTGGGTATTCCGAATCAGGGTTTCAAGGCATCGTCTTGACCGTTGATTTGATCTGCCATGTAAGACATTGGGCCTTGCATTTGCAGCCAAAGTGGCGGCGGTACCGACTTTTTATAGCGAGGCAAGTGGCGAGTGAACTAAACTTCACCGTATTAGTGATTTAACTTTCTGTTAAATCAACCACTTACATATCAACGCTAGTGAAACACATTATAGGGGTCAAACCCGAGCCGCCTGCACCCAGTGCAAAAACCCTTTGCGTTGAAGAAGATAGTGTCGGACAACGACTTGATAACTTTTTGCTGCGCGAACTCAAGGGTGTGCCTAAAACGCACATTTACCGCATCATCCGCAGCGGTGAAGTCCGCATTAACAAGGGACGGGTAAGCGCCGACACCCGTTTGTGTCTGGGAGACAGGGTGCGCTTGCCACCGGTGCGAGTGTCCGAGCGGATGGCTGAAAAAGCCCAAGCAATGGCACACAGCAACGCCAACATTCCAGCACGCGACTTTGCCATTTTGTTGGAAGACGAACACCTGATCGCGCTGAACAAACCTGCTGGCGTGGCGGTGCATGGTGGCTCTGGCGTGAGTTTTGGAGTGATCGAGCAGCTGCGCATGGCCAGGCCGCAAGCCAAATTTTTGGAACTGGTACACCGGCTTGACCGCGAAACCAGTGGTATTTTGCTCGTCGCCAAAAAACGCAGTGCCCTGAATAACCTGCAACACCAGTTTCGCGAACGGCTTACCGGCAAGACTTATCTGGCCATGGTCGCGGGTCATTGGCCACAAAAACTCAAGGTACTTGACCAGCCATTGCACAAATATTTGCTGGATGGAAATGACGAGCAGGCAGGCGAGCGTCGCGTCAAGGTAGTGCCGCGTGACGACCCTAACGGCATGCCCTCTGTGACTTTGGTCAAGCTCAATCAATGGCTGGCTGAATACTCGCAGCTCGAGGTAACGATTAAAACCGGACGCACCCACCAGATTCGTGTGCACCTGGCCAGCGCCGGTTACCCTATTTTGGGCGATGACAAATATGGCAACTTTGAGCTGAACAAGGCTTTATCACGGCAAAATAACCAACCATCGCTCAAGCGCATGTATTTACACGCTTGGCGTTTACAGTTTAGCCACCCGGCAACCACCAAACGCATTGAACTGCTGGCTGATTTACCGGCTGAGTTAGCCAGTTTTTCAGACGCACTGACATCTGCACACTCTACGCAAAATGACACGAAACTTTGATTTGATTGCCTTCGACTGGGATGGCACCCTGTTTGACTCCACCGCCATCATTGCCCGATGTATTCAGTCTGCCGTGAAAGATGTTGGCGGCCAGGAGCCTACCTATGCGGCAGCCTCTTACGTGATTGGCATGGGTTTGATGCAAGCACTGGCGCACGCAGCGCCCGATGTACCTCAAGAGCGCTATGCCTTGCTGGGCGATCGCTACCGGCACCACTATTTCGCTATCCAGCACGAGATCAGCCTGTTCGAAGGTGTGCTGCCCATGCTGGCAGAGCTGAAACAGCGCGGTTTCTTGCTCGCCGTTGCCACCGGCAAAAGCCGCAGGGGGCTGGATGAGGCACTGGCCAGCGTCACCCTGCATGGTGTTTTTGATGGCTCGCGCACCGCCGACCAAACCGCAGGCAAGCCCGATCCGCTGATGCTGCATGAGTTAATGGCCGAATTTGACGTGCCAGCCGCTCGCACCCTGATGATTGGCGACACCACGCACGATCTGCAAATGGCGCTCAACGCCCGATGCCCCAGCATCGGTGTCAGCTACGGTGCCCATGACCCAACAGAATTTGAAAACCTGCAGCCCTTGCATGTTGCACACAGTGTTGCCCAATTGCAGGCTTGGTTGCAGAAACACGCCTAAAACCCCGTCAAGATGTCAGAGGCCATTTATTTGTGTGCATCCAGCGCGCTGCTTGACAGCGGCAGTGCAGTGGCCTTTGAGGTTCGCTACAGCGCTCAGCCGCTGCGTGCATTTGCCGTGCGTTACCAGGGCAAGGTTTATGCGTATTTGAATCGCTGCAGCCATGTACCAATGGAAATGGACTACCAACCCAACCAATTTTTTGATTTGACCGGACATTGGCTGATGTGTGCCACCCACGGCGCCATGTATTCACCCCAAACCGGACAATGCCGCATGGGTCCCTGCCGCAGCAGTTTGGTCAAAATTGAAATTACCGAAGTCAACCACCAGGTGCACTGGCATACTTCAGCACTTATTGAATCGACGACACACCATGACCGACCCACTTGAGCCCAAATCAGAGCTTGTTAAAGAGCTCTCCGAAGTTGAACAAAATCCGGCTCCAGAGCCCGCTCAGCAAGCACCAGAAGCTACAAAGAAAGAAGCAGAAACAGCCAAACAAGCTTCTGACGAGCCGTTTGGTTGGGAGCGCTCCACCCTTGAAAAGCTGGCTTTTGCCACGCTGCATGAGCAGCGTTTGGCGCGCCGCTGGCGCACGTTTGTCCGCTTGAGCTGGCTGGTTTTTTTCATCGCTATAGCCTGGCTGGGTTTTAGCCAAAATGTTGCTACCTCGAATGTCTCGCAGCCACATACCGCTGTGGTTGAAATCAAGGGCGAAATTGCGTCCGGGCTGGAAGCCAGCGCTGAGCTGATGGTGTCCGCATTGCGTGGTGCTTTTGAAGACCAGGGTGCCCAGGCCGTAGTGCTGTTGATCAACTCACCCGGTGGCAGCCCGGTGCAAGCCGGCATCATCAATGATGAAATCAGACGCCTGAAACTGCTGCACAAAAAACCGGTTTACGCAGTGGTGGAAGAGTCGTGCGCCTCTGCAGCCTATTACATTGCGGTGGCGGCGGACAAGATTTTCGTTGACAAGGCGAGCATTGTGGGCAGTATCGGGGTGTTGATGGACGGCTTTGGTTTCACCGGCCTGATGGATAAGCTCGGCGTTGAGCGCCGCCTCATGACGGCCGGCGACAACAAGGGGTTTCTGGATCCGTTTAGCCCGCAAACTGCCAAACAGCGCGAATACGCCCAAGCAATGTTGAATCAGATTCATTTGCAATTCATCGACGTGGTCAAAGCAGGTCGCGGTGCGCGCCTAAAAGAAACGCCCGACACCTTTAGCGGCTTATTTTGGAGTGGCCAGCAAGCCATTGAGTTAGGGCTGGCCGACCAATTGGGCAGCCTCGACTTTGTAGCGCGCGAAATCGTCAAGGCCGAAGAAATCATCGACTACACGCGGCGCGACAACG
Organism: uncultured beta proteobacterium; assembly: GCA_903930255.1. Taxonomy (GTDB): domain Bacteria; phylum Pseudomonadota; class Gammaproteobacteria; order Burkholderiales; family Burkholderiaceae_C; genus Rhodoferax. The sequence continues at coordinate 5,409 of CAIYYA010000077.1, read as the reverse complement.
TGGCTGAACGCCTGGCCAAGCGTTTTGGTGCTGCGGTTGGCAACGGCGCTGTGCAAGCGCTCAAGTCATCGGCTACGCTTCACTGAAGCGCCCTCTCGACCGGCTCTTTCTGCGCCTTCTTTCACGGCCACGACAGTCAAGGCCTGTTGAAGCCAGCCAAAACCGATGCGCTCCTGCTCCAGACGCAGTAGCGGCTGCAAGCGATTGTCGCGCAGATCATTGAACACAAGCGTCTCCTCAGCGCTCAGGCGTGGTAGATCGCGCAGCACCGGCTGCGGCTCACTGCCCCACTGCGTGCGGTGCGCTTGCAAGGTGGCGCTGTCCATCAACAGCGACTGGGCATGCGGCAAATAGGCGCGTAACTGATCCAAAATGGCAAAGCCGTGGGTGTCGATGTCGCCCCAGTAGTGAATAGCGCAGCGCTGCAGCCAGCGCGCGCCGGCCAGGGCTTCAAAGCCATAACCCGCGCCAAAAATAACCACGCTGTCTCGTACTGCAGGAAAGGCCAAAAAATTGATCTCGTTTTCGGTGATAAACACGCGCTGCACCGGCAAAGCTAGATGGGCAAAGTCGGCTTGAGTCAGGGTGATGTCTTGTTCCGCACCGAGGCCGGGCAGGCTCAGCGCCGTATCGAGCACACGCAGTCGGATGCGCAGCGGCTTGTCCTTGAAACCATAGCGACGGCAAAACTGGCTGAGGCCGTTGGCCGTGTTGTCGATGGCTGCTGGCGGCAGCACCAGGTTGAGCAGCTCGCTCAACACAGCGCGCTGGGATTCAATGAACTTGCTGTCGATGCCGGGCAGATCGATCTGGCGCAAATAGATGCCGGGATGCGGATGGGTTTGCACCCAAGCGACAACATACAGCAGCCGCAGCCAGTCGTCGGCCAGTGACAGTGCGGCTAGGGGTTGCTTGGACAACCACGGTCGCAAGTCATCAAACAGCGCCTCATCAAAAGCGAGCGTGGCTTGCAGCACATCGTCAAAACGCCGACTTTCTTTGAGCTTGCCGATCATGGCCAGCCCATCTTGAGGAGAGTCGAGCCAGACTTCATCGGGCAGCGTACACGCCCCCAATACCCGGTGAAAAAACTCGCGCCAGACAATGCGCACGCGTGGAATGCGGCGAAAGTCGTCGAGCCAGGTGCGCACCGCATCAAAGTGCTCGCTGAGCTCAATTGAACTGGGACCCCGCAAGCGCAGGCGGCGCGGCTCCCAGACTGCTCCGGGAATCAGCGCACGCAGCAAATCACCCTTATCCCACAGTCTTTGCACCTGGGCGCGCAGGTCGTCACGGGTGCTCCAATTCAAGATGCAAGCTCCACAGGCAAGCCCTCACCCCTGCCCTCTCCTAGCGCGAGAGAAGCTTCGACAGGCTCAGCCCGAACGGAACTTAAAACTTCAGCAGACCGGATCAATCCTACCGGCGCGGGCTCGCTCGCTCGCTCGCTGGGAGCGGGCTGCTGCGCTGACTGCGCCAGGCGTTGTTTCTCAGTTCGGTATTCTTCGATGCTGAGGTTGCGCAGCTTGGAGTCGCGCCCTTCGTCGTTGTGCACAAAACCCACGCTCGCCACAAATGGCTCGATGATGTGAATTTTTTGCAGCGGGGTGACGATCAGCAGCTGCAAATTGAGCTGCCCAAACAGTTCTAGCCCATACTGCGCCGACTCATCTGAGCCCCGGCCAAAAGCCTCGTCAATCACGACAAACCTGAACGCTTTGGAGCGCGCCTCGCCCCATACAAGGCCAAACTGATAGGCCAGGCTGGCCGCCAAAATGGTGTAGGCCAGCTTCTCCTTTTGCCCGCCCGACTTGCCACCCGAATCAGAATAATGCTCATGCTCGCGGCCGTCTTCGCGCCAACGCTCGCTCGCGGCAAAGACAAACCAGTTGCGCACATCGGTCACTTTTTGCGTCCAGCGGCGGTCTGCTTCGCTCAGGCCTTCGCGCCCACGCAGGCGTTCGATGATGACTTTGACCTGCAAAAACTTGGCTTCGGAATACTGGCCGTCGTCGCTGGCGGCACTGCCTGAGATGGCCCCGTCCAGACAATGGCGCAAATCGCTCTGAAAATCGCGCACCTCAGCGTCTGGCGTGATCTGCGCTTGCAACTCAATAAAGCGACCGGGGTTGTAGTCGATCTGCGTCAGCGACTGGTTGATCAGCGTCAGCCGCTCTTTGATGGTTTCGCGTTCTTTGGCCAACTGGGCACTGAACTGCGCCACCTGGTTGATGGTGTTCTGGTTCAGCAGCTCTTTGAACTTGGCCTCGAAGCGCGGCAAATCGTCCAGGCTAAGTTGTTTGAGTAGGGTGCGGAATTCGCCCGCCGCTGCCACGCTGGCATCGGCCTCTTGGGTAGCCAGCGGAAAGCGGTGCCGAAAACTGCGCATGGCATCGACAATTTTTTCCACCAAGCTGTTGGCCTTGCGGACTTCGGTATCAATCAATTTCTGTAGCGCCTCGCGCATGTCCTGCTGGCGGTTGTCGCAAGATTCGAGGGTCATGCTGGCGGGGCCAAGAATGTTTTTTTGCAATTCGACCAATCGTCTGGTCAGCGCATCGGGCTCCAAAGGCAAGCCCCCACCCCTACCATCCCCCTGCTGGGGAGGGAGCAATACCGGTACAGCAGCACCGCCACCTTCAACAGGCTTTGTATTTGTCGATGTCTTGGGTGTTGCTCCTTCCCGCCTTTGGGGGAAGGCTGGGATGGGGGCTGGTATTGACACAGCAGCTTGCGCGCTGTGCAAGGTCTCCAGCGTTTGCTGCTGCAGCGTCTGAGTTTGGGCAATTTTTTCTTCGCCTCTGGAACGTTTGTCGCGCTGCTCGCGGCTCAGGCGTTCAGTTAACAACTGAGTTTCTTCGAGTGCTTTGAGCTGGGTCGTCAGGGTTTGCAGCAGGTCAGACGCGGCCTCGATCTGGTGCCGCTCGTTGTCCAAGGCAGCGGCAAGGGCCGCCGGGGTCGCCCAATCGAGCTCCCGGTAGTCGCGGTATTCGACCAGCTTGGCCAAGGTGGCCAGACGGTTTTGGCAGGCACCCAGTTGTTGCTGGCCCTGTGCGATCTGGCTCGCCAGTTGCGCCAATTGCGCCTCAAGTACGCGGCGTTTGCCATCTAGCGCGGCCAGCTTGGCGGCATTGCTCCAGCCCAGCACGTAGCGGCTGCGGTCATCGAGCCGGTGGCGGTCGTCTTTTTCGTGACGCTCGCCGCCTGATTTGATCTGCCCGGCGCGGGTGATGGCGCGCAGTTCGCGGCGAAACTGCTCATGGGTGGCGCAACATGCCACATCAAAGCGCTGGCTCAACTCGCGGTCCAGCCAGGCGTAAAACGCTGAGTCGGGCTTGACGATGAGCTTGCGCACCAGTGAGTCAGCGTGCAGGCTGGGTGCTTGGGCTCGCACATCCAGGCGCACCCTGAAATACACCAGCCGCCCTTTCAGGTGGGTTTGATCAACCCATTGCGCCACTTGCGCGTAACACCCCTCGGGCACCAGCAGTGACAAGCCAAAGTTGTGCAGTAGGCGCTCCACGGCGCCCTCCCAGTCGCGCTGGTCGTCACGAACTTCAAGCAACTCTCCGGCAAACGGCATGGCATCCTCATCCAAGCCTAATGCCACACACAACTCGGTGCGCATACGGATCGACTGCGCGTCGATGTTGCTGCGCCGCGCCCTCAGACTGGTGATTTCATCGACCAGCAACGCGTGCTCACGCCGGCCCTGACTCAGTTCGACACTGCGCTCGGTGAGGCCATTTTGCACCTCGTCAGAGCGCGCCGTCTCGGTGGCCATCATCTGTGTGCAGGCTTGCTGCTGGGCCACCAGATCTTCGGTGCTGGCCACTTGCAGCAGACCAAGCGAGCGGCGCAATTCGTCGTAACGGGCAGCACTGGTGCGCCGGCGTGTAACCTCTTGCTGCTGCTGGGCGATATCGCGTGCCAGACTGGCAAGCCGGTCACCGCCATTAGTGGCCAACGCCTGGCGCAGGTCGCGCTCTTGCAGGCGCTGCTGCTCACGCAGGTCTTCGAGCTTGCTCACTTTGGCGTTGTCACGTGCCAAATCTTCATTCAGGTTGCTTAGACGATACGCGATCAAGCCCAGTTTGAGGCGGCTGAAATAGGTGCGCAAGCCATCGCGGCAGGCGCGTAGCTCCTCGGCAGCGGTCAAAAGCGCGGCGTGCTGATCGCAGTCGGCCACCAGCGGTCTCAGTAGCGCCACCTGTTGTTTGGCCTTGAGCACGGCCGCGTGGGCGCGGTTGAGGTCGTCAAAGTGGGCAATCAGCGCCGTCACACGCGGCACCACATCGAAGGGCTCCAGCATGTGCTGGCGTACAAAGTCGGTCAAGTTGCCCACCGACTTCATCGACACGGTTTGCAAAAACAGCTCAAGCGCCTGCTCGCTTAAACCACCCAGCAGGCGACGCGACAAGGCGCTGTAGGGCGGAAAGCTGTCAAACAGCGCCACGCCGGCCTTCTTCAAACGCTTCTTTAACGGCTCGATGCTGCTGCCAAAGTGACCAAAATCTTCGGCAATGCCGAGCGCTGACTCAGCCACGGCATAGAAGCGTTCAGGCTGGCCGGTGGCCTCACGACACCAGAAAACTTGCGCCAGCGTCACCGTTTTATCGAACCCGGCGTTGTAAAACACGCCCAAAATCACCGAGAAATTGCGCGTGTCGCGCAGCGCCACCGGTTTGGCGTTGCCACTGGCCTCATGGCGCTCAGACTTGTAATAGCCCAGCACATACGAGCGCAGCGTGCGCTCTTTGGCATCAGCGCCCGCAGCCTTGTTGTAGGCAATGCGCTGGGCCGGCACCAGCAGGGTGGTCACCGCATCGACCAGGGTCGATTTGCCCGAACCAATGTCGCCAGTGAGCAGTGCGTTTTTGCCGTCGGGGCGAAACACCCACACGCGTTTGTCAAACGTGCCCCAGTTGAAGACCTCCAGGCGCATCAGCCGAAAGCCGGCCAGCACGCCCGGTGCGGCAAAGTCCAACTCGCCTGGCGTTGCCATGTCAGTCATCGTGTTCCCCGAGCTTGTACCCGCGCCGGTTTGGGGTTTGCCTTTTGCATCGTTTCATGTTTGTCTTTTGCAGCATTCATCATTTGAATTATCGGTTTGCACAAGATTCGTCAGCCATTGCCAGTGCACTGGCAATGAGTTTGTCACCTAAAAAGTATCCTGATTGTGTGAATTGATCCAGCAAGGTCATGTTTGATTTGTCCGATCACCAGAATGCCGCCCTCGCGGGCTTGCTCCAGAAATGGCTTGAGTACAGTACAGCAACCTCCTCTTCGATTGTGAAGTTTTGTCTGCGTCGCCCTGCGCGCGCAGCAACAGTTCCATCGCCTACAGCTTTTCCCTGGATGAATCGGTTGCGCTGCTTGCTGACCCATCCGACAGAGAGTCCGGTCACC
>CAIYYA010000076.1 GCA_903930255.1 uncultured beta proteobacterium | reverse complement strand
GTTTGACGAAGCCTTACGCTCTTGTCCGGCTGTCTCGATCACACAGGGTTTGACAGTGATTTCACCAACTAAAATGCACCAGCAGATAAGGATCCAGCATGAAGAAAAATGAGTCTAGCCTTCCAGTTGTTCCAACGGTACAAGTGATCGAACGGATGTTTACGCTACTTGACGTATTGGCCTCGCGCGAAGGATCCATTTCATTGAAAGAAATCAGCGAAAAAACAGGCCTTCATGCCTCCACTGCACACCGTATATTGAACGATTTGACGATTGGCCGTTTTGTAGATCGGCCGCAAGCTGGTAACTACAGACTTGGGATGCGGCTACTTGAGCTCGGAAATCTGGTTAAAAACCGGCTCAATGTCCGCGATGCCGCACTGGGACCGATGCAAGATTTGCATCGGCTAACGCAGCAACCAGTTAACTTGAGCATGCGCCAAAACGACGAGATTGTGTACATTGAACGCGCTTACAGTGAGCGCTCTGGGATGCAAGTGATTCGAGCCATTGGAGGACATGCACCACTGCATTTGACTTCTGTTGGCAAATTATTTCTGGCCGTTGATGACCCGCAAAAGGTTCGAGCCTATGCCATGCGCACGGGCTTAAGCGGTCACACTAAAAATAGCTTGACCCAGCTCGCAACGCTAGAGCGCGAACTAATCAAGGTCAAACGCGATGGATACGCCAATGACAACGAAGAGTTGGAACTAGGTGTGCGCTGCATGGCGGCGGGCATTTTGGATGATCAAGGGAAATTGATTGCTGGCTTGTCGATTTCGGCGCCCGCTGGACGAATGGACGAGTCGTGGCTAAGCTGGCTTAAATCGACGGCCCAAGAAATCTCGGCAAATTTGGGTTACAAAACTCTTGATCTAAAAAACACTGCAACACGACGGTAGCAGAGCCTCGAAACGGCTTTAGCCGATTGGTGTTTGGCGCAACTGTGAGGCTGCATTGGCAGACTCAATCCAGTGGCGCACACGTTCAGCATCACCCAAGCGACTCAGCTTGCCAGCCGAGTCCAAAAAAACCATGATGAGCTTACGACCGGCAACCTTGGCCTGCATCACCAAACATTGACCTGCTTCCGAGATATAGCCTGTTTTTTGCAGCCCAATGTCCCATGACGGATTTTTGACCAGTCGGTTGGTGTTGTTGTATTGCAAAACCCGATTTCCCACTGCGACTTGATGGCCTGGCGATGTGCTGAGTTCACGCAACAAGGGATGTTGATGAGCGGTATCAACTAATTTGACCAGATCGTGTGCGCTCGACTGGTTACGACTTGACAAGCCTGTTGGTTCAACATAATGGGTGTCTTTCATGCCCAGGTTCTGCGCCTTTAAGTTCATTAAACCAGTGAAAAGCGCCAAGCCACCAGGATAGGTACGACCCAAAGCATGCGCTGCGCGGTTCTCACTCGACATGAGCGCCAAGTGGAGTAACTCACCTCGACTCAGCTCAGTGCCAACTCGCAGGCGGGAAGTGCTGCCCTTCTCGGTATCAACGTCTTCTTGAGTGATGGATATTTTTTCATCCATCGGCAAATTGGCCTCGCTGATCACGAGTCCGGTCATGAGTTTGGTCAACGATGCAATAGGCAACACTGCTTGATCGTTTTTTCTAAAAAGCACTTCATTCGTGTCTTGGTCGACCACCAAAGCGACACTCGATTTGAGATTTAAACCGTCCTGAGCAGCATGCAGACCGGCCATTTGACCAAATGACGACTTGGCCACAAAAGCAGTTGGTGCATTCGGTTTTTGCTTAGAAACAGCATACAGGCGTGTAACACGACGCTTTGCCACCACAAGCGCTTTTTTCGACTTGGCAACTTGTGTTTTAGTGGGTGCCGCATGCGCGACTGGCGAGCACATAAACCAGGTCAACAAACCGCACAAACAAATCAACGCGCGCGATTGTTTTCCAAAGTAACCCATCGAACTGTTTTTCATGTCATATTCTCCAGCCGCAGTTTACAAGTCGCTGAGTGTAAACTCAAAAAGTCTCTATGTAGCAAGTACTTGCGAGACTTTGTTCAAGCAAAACAATCACCCTTGAGCGGCCACACGATCAATTTGACTGTGCAGTTTATTCAGTGCACTCAGGTAGGCCTTGGCAGAGGCAACCACAATATCAGGATCGGCTCCCACGCCATTGACGATACGCCCGCTGTATTGCAAGCGCACCGTCACTTCTCCTTGGCTTTCCGTAGAGCCGCTGATCGCCGTTACAGAATACAAAACCATTTCTGCACCGCTCTTTACATGCACCTCAATGGCTTTTAGCGAAGCATCAACCGGACCATTGCCGTTAGATGTGCCGGTAACCTCTTTGCCACCAATCGTAATAACCACCGTTGCTTGGGGTAATTCGCCGGTTTCGCTGTGCTGCGATAGCGATACCAAGCTGTAGCGATCATGGCTTTGCGCCACATTTTCTTCACTCACCAAAGCCAAGATATCTTCATCGAAAATTTCGCTTTTGCGGTCAGCCAGTTCCTTGAATTTAGCAAAAGCCAAGTTCACATCGGCTTCGCTGTCCATTTGAATACCCAGTTCCTGCAAGCGTTGTTTAAAAGCGTTGCGAC
>CAIYYA010000075.1 GCA_903930255.1 uncultured beta proteobacterium | reverse complement strand
GCGCTTTGCAGGTCTTTGAGGATTTTTTCGTACAGGTCGTTGAACTGGTGGCGCTCGGCCTGGCGGTTGAAGTTGATGGCGTTGAGTTTGTTGATGACCTGGCGCAGCAAGTGGCCACTTTTCATGTAGTTGTAGGCGTCTTCAAACACGCCGCGCACCACAAAACCGTGCGGGTTGCGCAGCGCGTCACCGCTGAGGCTTTTGAGGGTGACAAACAGTTCGTTGTTGACAAAACTCAGCAGCACGTCGCCGGTCATGCCCTCGGCATCTTGAGCCCAGTGGCGCCAGCGCATGGCTTCGGGGATGGGGCTGGCGTAAAGGTCGCGGGTGAGTTCCAGCTCTTGTTCCAGCGCGTCAAACACTTTGAGGAACAAAAGCCAGGTGAGCTGCGAGATGCGCTGGGCGTCGCCATCCACGCCACTGTCTTGTCGCATGATGTCTTGAATCGATTTGATGACGCTGGAAAGGTTGGACATGTGTTTTTGGTCTTATGAATAAAATGGCTCTAGCGCTTGTGGAATTTGTGCAAGTAGCTATAACTTATGCAGCATTTGTGGCGTAAAAATCGCCCTTCAGGGACATTGTCGCTAGTTACCTTGGTACGCGGTCATGACCCTGCAAGTCAGTATCCACAGTCCAAATTAACACTCGACTCATGGGATATTTTTGGCAAAGGTGCTTCCATTCATGCTGGATAGACAAGTCACCCATCCCGACTTTTTTCGAAGCACTATCGGGGTACTGCACCAGCCACGCCGACAAATCCTCATGACTAGGGAAATTCAAGGGTTTCCAGGGAGCCACATCATCCAAGGCATCGCGAACGGCTTTTGCAAAACGTTCTGCGGCAGCGCGACGCGCCCCGCCATCACTGATGTGCGCGATGTGGTTGCCTGTCTCAATGATGGCAGCCATGGGGATAAAGAGGTGATCCCCGTCCTCAATCCGTGTTGCGAGTGAGTCAAAAACGTCGTTACGTTGCTGATTGCGCCCTGGCACATCCACCACATTGAGCAAGATAGAGGTATCTACCAAGACAATGGCGCTCATTGCGACCCTCCGTACTCAGTCGCTTGCAAAGCAGCAAGCCAAGCCTTGGCCCTTTCCTTGCGGGCTTGGGAACCTGGATGGGTTTTAACAAAGCGCTCCAAAGCACCTGTTGTCATCAAATGGCCAAGGGTGTCCTGTATCAAAAGTTCAGGCGCGTCCGGCAAGTTGCCCAATCGCACAAGACGGCTGTCACCAAGCACGGGATCCCGGTAACAGAACACCACGTCCGGCACAGCCTTATCTGGAAGCGCATCTAGCATCGCTGGGTTGTGGGTAGACAACAAGACACGCAGTTTGCGTCGCTCGGCCACGGTCTGAATACGCTCTAACAAGTGCCGGGCGCGGCTCGGGTGCACTCCGTTGTCGATTTCTTCAATCACCACCAAACTGCCTTCAGGTGCTGACAGCATTGCGGCAGCAATAGCCAAAACGCGCAAAGTTCCGTCCGATAGCAAGGCCGACTCGTATTCACGCTGGATCCCGCCAAAACTCTCTACAAGCTGAACCATCACATCGTTTCGCGGTCCTTTCAGAAACGAAATCCCTTGGATGTCTTGTTCAGGCAAACTTTGGATGAACGACAATATTTCTTGGCGTTCTGCTGTCAGATCAGGAATCAGAACATCTGTTTGAATGTCAACATTCTTGTTTCTCTTCATCTCCTCCATGACCGAATTGAATCCGGCACGCTCCCCTCCGTACCAAAGCCTAAACAAGACACTAGACAAATTGGCACCGTCGCCGCCCAGCCGCTTGTCGGCCAAGAAGCTGAAGTCACGCATCTTCGCGGGCACGGGGTCTAGAAACAGAATATTGGAAAGTACGTCCTGATACTGCTTGCAAGCTCTGGGAATCGTTTGCTGCGCACTTTTATGGTTGGCATGGAAACTTGCCGGGCTATCCAGCTGCGCAAATACCGCCATTTGGTCACTGACGGGTATGTGGGGCTTGTTGCCCCCCCTTGAAAAATTGTCATAAGCAACACGTGCCTCCGTACTATGCCCTTTTGACGCTTGGTCCATGTCATACAAGGAAATGCCGATGCCGCTTCCCATTCGCTCCGCCACAATGTGTAAATCGTCACCGCGCAGCTCCAACTCCATATCCAGCACATTGGCACCGGGAATCGTATTCATCGACATCGAGCAACCCAGGGTGAATTTGGTTTCGCCTTTCTGGAAAATATCTGGAATACGGCCTCGCACGACTTTGTCAGCTTGGTTCACCGCATGCTGAATAGCACTTAATTTATTCCCTTGCGCCAACCATGAGAGTAAGCGCATTCCCTCCAAGGCATTGCTTTTCCCAGCAGCGTTAGCGCCAATCATCACCGTAAGCGATGCAAGGGGCAAAACAGTGTCTTGTTTAAAGCTTTTGAAATTCTTGAGGTGAAACGAGGTAAGCATGTTGCATCCTGGTTGTAAGGGGTGTTGTCGTAGTAGTGTGGATACTAGCCTACACGTCGCCATCCACGCCACTGTCTTGTCGCATGATGTCTTGAATCGATTTGATGACGCTGGAAAGGTTGGACATGTGTTTTTGGTCTTATGAATAAAATGGCTCTAGAGCTTGTGGAGTATGCGTAAACCGCTATGAATACAGTAGTAAATTGTGAGGATTCAGACCCATTATCTTTTTCAAGATATTTTTAGATAGTTGCTTCGGAACTGGCTTACGAGGGCGCATACAGTTCACGCTCCAGGGATTGCAAAGCACCCAGGTATTGGGAGCGACCACCAAAGCTGTTGACAAGTTCGCTGGCGCTGCCCATTTGGTTAAAGGGTTGCACCTTGAATACGTCGTTGCTTTCAATGGTGCCTATGCCTTCGTCGGCATATTTGTCGAGCAGCGCGTCGAGTACCTTGCGAGCCACCGAACCGTATTGCGTGAACAGGTTGCGCTGTTTGACACGACTGGCACGCTCGCGCCGGGTCAGGGGCGGCTGGTTGTAGGCAACATGCAGCAGCAAATCAAACGGGTCAAGATTCGTTAGCCCCAAGTTCGCCACTTCTTCAGCCAGCGCATCAATCAGAACACCCTGGTTTTCCAGCTCCTGCAGCAACACGCTCTTGCGCTCGGCATCGCTCCAGGCTTGCAGAAATTTGTCCAGCGAGTCATACCGTTTGGTGAGGTTGATGCGGGTGTAGTCACGCAGGCTCTCGGTGATGAGCTTGCCCTGGGCGTTGAGGTACTGCACGCGCTCGCGGGCTACCGCGACGGTGACCATGCCACCGACCACGTATTTATTGGGTTCGTCGCTGCTGCCAGGGGCGAAAGGGCCGAGGGGCGGGAGCTTGTCAAAGCCGGCTTCGACGGGCTCAGCCTGAACGGTATTCGCATCAAGCGACGCGTCTGCAGGTACGTCGGGGGGCGCAATGGGTTCATCGCCCTTTAGCTCGTAAATCTGCACCGGTTCGCCGTCAAAGTCCTTGTCGGCAAACAGCTCGGTGGCGCGTTTGAAATCGAGGATGGTGAACCAGGTTTTGCCCAAATCCTCGCGCAGGCGGGTGCCGCGACCAATGATCTGCTTGAACAAGGTCATGGACTTGATGTTCTGGTCCAACACGATCAGCTTGCAGGTTTGCGCGTCCACACCGGTGCTCATGAGCTTGGAGGTGGTGGCAATTACTGGATAGGTTTTCTCGGGGTCAATAAAGTTGTCCAGCTCGCGCTTGCCCTCGGGGTTGTCACCCGTGATTTGCACCACGTATTTGGGCTGGGTGGCGCAAATGTCGGCATTGGCATTGCTCAGTGCCTGGCGCATGCGGGCTGCGTGGTCGATGTCTTCGCAAAAGACGATGGTCTTGGCGTAGCGGTCGGTCGCTTTCAGGTACTCGGTGATCTTGGCGGCCACCACCTCGTCGCGCTTTTCCAGCACCAGTTTGCGGTTCATGTCGGTGCCGGTGTAGATGCGGTCTTCAATCACGTTGCCGTGCTTGTCGGTCATGCCCGCCGTGGGGCGCCAGCCAAAGGCGTCTTTGTCCAGGTCCACCCGAATGACTTTGTAAGGTGCAAGGTAGCCGTCTTCAATGCCTTGCTTGAGG
>CAIYYA010000074.1 GCA_903930255.1 uncultured beta proteobacterium | reverse complement strand
TGTTTCTGGCACCACCGACACAGCAACAACACTATCCGCCACCATTAACGAAGCAGGCACGGGCTATTACCTGGTACAAGCCGCAGCTGCTGCAGCGCCCACTGTGGCAGCGGTGCAAGCAGGTACGGCTTTTGCCATGACGGCGAACGTAGCTGCTACACCGGCTATCAGTGGGCTGAGCGCATCGACGGCTTACAAGATTTATTTTGTGGCTAAAGATGCCGCCAACAACGTGCAGGCGGCAGTGCAAAGCGTGGCAGTGACAACGGGCGCAGCCCCCGCTGCCCCCACGGTCAGCAATGTGACCATCAGCGGCACCGCCCAGGTGGGGCAAGTGCTGACTGGCAGCTACACCTACTCTGACATCAACAGCGACCCGCAAGGCACCAGCACGTTCCGCTGGCTGCGTGGCGGGGTTGCCATTCCGGGGGCCACGGCCAGCACTTACACGCTGGTTGCCGCCGATCAGGGCAGCACCATTAGCTTTGAAGTGACCCCGGTCTCTACCGTGGCTCCAACCACCGGTACGCCGGTTGTATCCAGCGCCACGGCCAGTGTGACGGGGGCACCCCTGCCGGCAGGCTATGTGGTGCAAGGTGGCCTGACCTGGACGCCCAACACCATCGGCAGCGCCACCTTTGGGGGCGATTTCAACAATTGGGGCATTCCTGGCGGATATGCCAACTGGGCAACCGCCAATGCCTTTTGCGCGGCTGGCACCTTCAATGGCCAAACCGGCTGGCGCCTGCCCACTCAACCCGAGCTGAGCAGTCTGTACAGCTCTGGCGCGATGAATGGTCAGGGTTGGGCGTTGGACCTCACCTGGTCTTCCACGGCCGACGGTTCGGGCTACCGATACGGCGTCGGCCTGGGCATCGGCAACGTCCGCTGGGGCGTCGACACGCTCTACGGCTACGTGTCGTGTGTCCGCTAGAGCTTTGGGTTTTGAAATTTGATTTTTGATTTTTTGGTTTTTTTTTTGGTTGTTTGTCTTTGGTCAATCCGCGCGAAGCGCGGCGATATTTTTTTTTGGAGTCAATCGCATGCCATCCGAAGTCGAGCCCTTGGTATTAACGAAATTCACGCGCCAAGCGGCTGATCTAGGCGCGGTTTACCTTTACCAGGAGGGCTTGTTTGTGCGTGCCTATAACGAAGGGGCTTATGGCTTCATTCATCAGGTGCTGGCCTGCAAGCCGCTGCGCCGTTTTGTCAAGTCAGCAGGGACGGATCGGGTGGTGTGCGGGGTGCCTTTGACGCTGCTACGTACCTTGCCCGGCTTTGTGCAGGCGTCGCAACTGGACGCGTTGATCTGGCGTTGGCCCTTGGCTGGCGCGGTGGATCGGGTGCTTTACGATGCCTGGCGTGTGGTGCTGCCGCTTCAACCCAGCCGAGTTGAGGCAACACCAGCCCTACCGGTGCATTCAGGTCAAGCGGGGCATTTGGCGCAAGCGCTGGTCAATCAATTGCTGCAGTTCAATCTGGCCACCAGCTCGCCCCTGGCGGCGCTAAATCTGGTGGCCAATTTGCAGCAGCAGTGGCACAGCAGCCAGCAAGAAAGCGAGGTGGCCTGACAATATTTTGGGTTCTGGCTTGCTCTCATCCTGCCTGTGCCATGCATGGGTGCCTAATGGGTGTTTCGGTTACGGCTGAAACAAAACAGGCCACTTGGGGATGTGGCTGGCATCTTGCGCGGTCAGGCCTTGTGCCTGATCGCATCAATGGGGGTGAACACGGTGCAAACGGTGTCACCGAGCCGGGTGGATCTGATTGGGGTTTACCCGGCACGAGTCAAGATGCATTTTTGTCAGGGTTGGGCGTTGAACAACACCTGGTCTTCCACGGCCAACGGTTCGGGCAACCACTACAACGTCAACCTGAACAACGGCAACGTCAACTGGAACAACGACACGAACAACAACTACGTGTCTTGTGTCCGCTAGAGCCACGCCCACTCATGGGGGTGAGAGCAGCCAGACAGGCTTGATGCGCAATTTGGTGTAAACGGCATCGCCAGGCATGAAGTAGCGTTTGATGGGGCCCAGCATGTGGTGAAAAATGTTGCGCCGCAGGTGGTAGGTATTGGCATGGCTGAGCTGGCCGTAGTAGCTGTTGAGCGTGGCCAGCATGCGCTTGAGCAGCACGGGGTGAGGCCGCAGCGGCGGCGTGAGTTGGTGCAGCGCCAGCCACTGCCACCAGGCGCCGTGCTGGAGGATCTGACGGTGTGGGTATTGCACTGGGTTGAGCAGGTGGTTGAAAAAATAAATGCGTTTTCGCAAGGCGCGCAGGGTGCGATCGCGCACGTAGCTGTGGTGCGCAAATGCGATGTAGCCAAGAAAGTTAGCGCCTTGGTCAACGCGCTGCAGTATGGTTTTGTCGGGGTGCAGTTGTAGTTGCAATGTGTCAAGCAAAAATTGATTGATGTCATGCATCTGCAAAAGCAGTTTTTGAGGCTCGTTGCCCAGGATGATGAAGTCGTCCACGTAGCGCAAGTAGCCTTTGATTTTGAGCTGGTGCTTGATGAATTGATCCAGCGGGTTGAGATAGACGTTGCTAAAGAACTGGCTCGACAAGCTGCCGATGGGCAGGCCAATGCCGGGTTGTGCATAAAAAAGTGATTTATGCGGCGGGATTTGACGCAGCAGGCGCACATCGCCACTGATGACGGGCGCGGGGATGATTGGGTTTTGCAGAATGATTGACCGCGCAACAGCGTCCAATTGGCCGCAGGTTTGATCTGAATGCGGCAGTCTTGCCAGTTCGGACTGCCACAAACCCAGCAGCGTGCGTCGGTTGATGGAAGGAAAAAATGAACGGATATCCATTTGGCAATAGTGACTGTGGGCAGGCATGCGCATGAAGCGTTGCAGTCGGTCAATGGCGCTGTGCGTGCCCTTGCCGACCCGGTTAGAGAAGCAGTCATCTATCCATTGGGCTTCAATGACCGGACTGATGACGGACACCAGCCATTGCTGGGCCAGACGGTCGCGAAAGCTGGGGGCAAGAATTTCGCGCAACTTCGGGTCTTGCACCGCAAAAGCAGTCATCCTGCCTGGTCTATAGGAAGTCGCGGCAATGTCGTTGGCAAGAGCGCGAACGAGCTCAGGCAACACGATCAGACAACGTCGTTTGTCGATGCTGTTGCCAGAGCGATTGACGCAGGCATACAGTTGGCAAGCAATTTCTTTTTCATTCATGGACAGATGACGATGGACCAGGTCTTCAAACATCCGCAGATATTTTCTGACTTGCTGATGTTCTACAAGCGCTACTACCCGATTCACGCGGGTTTGCCCAAGCCGTTTCGATTTACGACCGGGGAGAGCATTTTGAACGAGATCACGGCCTGCCTGAAGTTGGTAACGCTGGCCAATCACTGCCACAAACAGGAAGCAGCAGGACGCATAAAAGGCGCCCAGGCCTTGGGTGAGTTGCGGGTGTCAATTGAGGTGATTCGCAGCTATTTGCTGGTTGCCTGGCAATTGAAACTTTTGTCGCACGGCGGGTTGCATGAATTGACCGGGGTGCTTGAATCGGTTTCAAAACAAGCCGTGCGCTGGCAGCAGTGGTTTGATGGGGGTGCAGCGGCTTAGTGATCTATAACGTCTACGAATGCTATTTGTTTTATAGCTGCTAACGCTTGCCAAATGGGCTCTAGAAGCCAATAACTCACTTAATTTGTTTGACCGCTAATTGACTTCTCCAAAATCGCCAGCACGGGCTTTGTCGATGGTGCGCGAGTGGTTGGCGCTGCACCGTGATGAAATTGAACTTGACTGGCAGTTGGCCCTGCAAAAAAACCTCTTAACCCGATTGATCCACTGGAGTAAAACCATGATTCTGCACACCACTGAAGTCATGCCGCTAGCAAACTACCGGCTGTCTCTGCGTTTCAATTCGGGCTTGTCTGGGGAAGTCGATTTGGCGGGCGAGCTTGACGGCGAAGTGTTTGGCGCACTGCGTGACCCGGCGCTGTTTGCCACCGCCTGCTAACACCCGGTGATGCGCACCGTGGCGTGGGCAAATGGGGCAGATTTGGCACCAGAGTTTTTGCTGGATTTGCTGCAAGAGCAGCGCCAGCAACAGGCGGCTTGATGGCTTGAACTGGTTTAAGCATCAACTTTGCCACCAGAAATGCAACTGATTTGATAGTTGCTCACGAAATACTGAAGGCCTATGTAGACACAAGCAGTCGATTTTTGGCTATCATGGCCTCGCCCGGCGCAAGCCGCAGCCCACGCCACATCCAAGCCATGCACCTGCTCGACCCCAAAAACGACTACATCTTCAAACGCCTGTTTGCCAGCGCACCCGACCTGCTCACAGCGCTGATCAACGCCGTGCGCAGCGACCAGGAGCCGCTTGACGTGCTTGAGGTGCTCAATCCGCGCATCGACCCCGAGGAACTCAGTGGCAAGTTCATCGTGCTCGACATTCTGGCCAAAGACCGCCAGGGTCGATTGATCAATATCGAAATGCAAGTCAAACGCTTTGATCTGTGGAACGCCCGCAGCGCCTACTACCTGGCCAGCACGCTGACCAAACAAATTGGCAGCGGCGAGAGTTATCTGGCGCTCAAACCGGTCATTGGCATCCACCTGCTCAACTTTGATTTGTTCACCGAACCCGAGCAATTGAACCAGGCCCACTGGTGCTTCGAGATGCGCGACCGCTGGCAGCCAGCCACCAAATTGGGTGCAGAATTGGAACTCAATATCATTGAACTTGGCAAAGCCGATAGACTGCAAGGTGCGGCAGCCCAAAGCTTGGCCGCCTGGGTTACATTTTTTGAACATTGGAGCGAGGAGTCCGCCATGAGCCAATTGTCTTATCCGCCGGTGCAGCAAGCGCTTGACCGACTCAAAGCTTTGAGCGCAGACAGCGAAACCCAGGAGCGCGCCCGCGTGCGAGATCGCGCCCTGCGCGACGAGTTGACCCAGCTTGCCATGGCGGAGATCAGGGGTGAGCAAAGGGGGAAACTAGAAGGAAAACTAGAAGGGCTGCACGAGGGTCTGCAAAAAGCCCTGACCAATATGCTGGCCAATGGCATCCCTGAAGCCCAGGCTCGCGCTATTTTGGGGTTGTAAACCAAGACGCGTGTCCAGCAGACCCGAAGAACACCCCGTGAGTGGGTTCCAGTCTTACCTTTGCCACCCCAAGTCACACCTGATTTGATAGCTACTTATGCAATGCTGGCGTGCGCTAGAGGCCTATTTCACCAATAACTACGGGCAAATCAATTTGACCGTGGGGAAAGAGGATTTGTAGCGTGCCGCATCCCGCGTCAAGAGGGTCCAGCCTTCAGTTTGTGCCTGCGCACCGATGAAAAAGTCGGCCAGCACACCGGTTTTTGTCCCCTTTAGTCTGCGGTAGCGCAAGAACGCAGTGCCCGCCAAATACGCCGTTGGGCGAGAAATATCCATGACACTGATGTTGGCCAGTTTCAAAAAACCGTCCAGAGCCGCCATGTCGTCAAAAGCCGGTGCCAGCTCGGCGTATGCAACGGGGTTAATGCACAAAGCGCCGTGCTTTTGTGCTTCAAATAATTGCGCTTCAGACCAAGCGGCCCATGCCGGGTCGTCTTGCACCAAGTCGATCAGGACGTTGGTATCGACCAGAGTCATGGCTGGTTCCAGTCGTCACCGCGCGTCATGCTCATGATCTGCTCGGTGGTGAGCTTGCGGTTGCCAACACCCCGCAATGCGGCAAAAGGGTTGTCGTTGCGACTCAGGTGCTTTTCCAAAGCCAGTTGCACAACCGAAGACTTGCTGAGGTGTTGCGCCGCACAAAAAGCAGCGAGTTGATTTTCCAAGGGTTGTGGCAGACGCACAGACAGCATAGTTAACTCCGGGCATGTATTACATTGACAATAAATTGTATGACAAGTCTGGTCATCGAATAAACAGATGCAGTGCCTGCGGTGCTGCCGAGTTACTTGCATCGCGCTTCTGCGAGTTTCTTTGATTTGTTCACCGAACCGGATCAATTGAACCAGGCCCACTGGTGCTTCGAGATGCGTGACCGCTGGCAGCCTGCTACCCAATTGGGTGCAGAATTGGAACTCAATATCATCGAACTTGGCAAAGCCGATAGACTGCAAGGTGCAGCAGCCCAAAGCCTGGCCGCCTGGGTTGCATTTTTTGAACATTGGAGCGATGAGTCCGCCATGAGCCAGTTGTCTTATCCGCCAGTGCAGCAAGCGCTTGATCGACTCAAAGCCTTGAGCGCTGACAGCGAAACCCAAGAGCGTGCCCGAGTGCGAACCGTGCCCTGCGCGACGAACTGACCCAGCTCGCCATGGCTGAGATCAGGGGTGAGCAAAGGGGCGAGCTAAAGGGCAAGCTCGAAGGCCTACAAGAGGGCTTGCAAAAAGCCCTGGACAAGATGCTAGCCAATGGCATCCCTGAAGCCCAGGCCCGCGCTATTTTGGGTTTGTAAATCAAGACGCGTGACCCGGCGCTGTTTGCCACCGCCTGCCAACACCCGGTGATGCGCACCGTGGCGTGGGTCAATGGAGCCGACTTGGCGCCGGAGTTTTTGCTGGATTTGCTGCAAGCGCAGTGCCAACAGCCGGCGGTTTGACGAATTGAATGGGTTCCAGCTTTACCTTTGCCGCCCATTTTGCAACTGATTTGATAGCTGCTCACGCAGTTTTGACGGGCGCTGGTGGCTTTTTTACCTACAAAGTAGGGTGTCAATTTGGCAGGCGAACTAATTTTCAGAGTCATTGGCCTGGTTAATACTCACCGAAAACGTTAGATTTTGCCGATGAAAAAAAGCCGTCCACAGGGTAGTTTGGTTGACATTCAGTCGGCCGTTACCGTTAGCGGGGTTGGCGTTTTTACTCAAACGGCAAAACCGCTTACATCAAGCTCACGCTCAAAGCGGGTGCAGTGGTAATTCAGTTCAACGAGAAATAGACCATGGGTTTAATTTGTGCTGCTTGTGGCGGGCATGACATGCGAGAAGAAACGCGTGTCGTGTCTCGTCTGTACAAAGGCCAGACCATTGTGATCAAAACCATGCCGGGGCGTTACTGCTTTGACTGTGGCGAGGCCGAATTTTTGAACCCGAGTGATGCCAATCGATTTGCTTCAGAAATGCAGCAGGCGATGGCAACTATCGACCAAGCCAGGCGCACCGAATTGCGTAGCATCCGGCGCCGTTTGGGGCTCAAACAAGCCGAGGCTGCTGCTCTGTTTGGCGGCGGCGTGAATGCTTTCAGTGAGTACGAACGAGGGGTGCGTGAGCCGTCAAAGTCGACTGTGGTGCTGCTGCGCTTGTTGGATCGACATCCCAATTTGCTGGCCGAGGCACGAAGTGCAGCTTGAGCAATGCCGGCTGTTTCTGCGCTTCAATTCCAGCCTTCTAGCGAGGTCGATGTGGCTGGCGAGCTTGACGGATTGAATGGGTTCCAGCGTGACCTTTACCGCCCCGGTTGCAACTGATTTGATAGCTTCTAGCGCAGTGCTGGCTTGCGATAGAGGCATATTTACCAAAACTACGGACAAATCAACTTAACCTCTGGGAAATAGGTTTTGTAGTCCCTCAGGTCGGGTTAGCGCAGCGTAACCCGACATCTTTGGGTGCTGAGGCCTGTCGGGTTACGCTTAACGGCTAACCCTACCTACGACTGGTTCCGACTGCGTCATGCCAATAAACAGCTTGCAACACCCGTGCAGCAAGCGTAAGCTGCTATTGTTTTTATCAGCGCTTGTCCTTGGCTCGTGATAGGGTTGATGACTAAAATACGAAAAAATGCTAGCCCGCTTAACCCTTAATGAGCAAAAACGTTTGCCAGGGCCGGGGCAGTGTGGCAGGAACACAGCCAATTGCTGCCCCCTATGCCGTTTTCTGAAAATGCAATGCACCATGCATTGAAAAGGCCGCTCTGGGATAATCGCCCCATGAGCGCAAACACTTTTGGTAAACTTTTTTCGGTCACCAATTTTGGTGAGTCCCACGGCCCGGCCATTGGCTGCGTGATTGACGGCTGCCCACCGGGCTTGCTGCTCAGCGAAGCCGACATTCAGCCCGATCTGGATCGGCGCAGGCCTGGCACCAGCAAATTTGTCACGCAGCGCAACGAGCCCGATGCGGTCGAAATTTTGTCGGGTGTGTTTGAGGGCAAAACCACCGGTACGCCGATTTGTCTGCTCATCAAAAATACCGACCAACGCAGCAAAGATTACGGCAACATCGCCCAAAGCTTTCGTCCGGGGCATGCTGACTATGCTTATTTTCAGAAATATGGCATTCGCGATCCGCGTGGCGGCGGCAGAAGCAGCGCACGCCTGACCGCACCCATGGTGGCAGCTGGCGCGGTGGCCAAAAAATGGTTGTTTGAAAAATATGGCACTCTTTTCAGGGGCTGCATGACGCAAATTGGCGAATTGCCGATTGCCTTTGAGTCGTGGGATTTTGTGCCGAACAATCCGTTTTTTGCGCCAATCGCCAATGTGTCGCAACTCGAAGCCTATATGCAAGAGCTGCGCAAAGCGGGCGACTCATGCGGTGCGCGCTTGCGCGTTTGTGCTTCAGGCGTGCCCGTGGGTTTGGGTGAGCCGCTGTTTGACAAGATGGATGCTGACATTGCCTACGCCATGATGGGTGTGAATGCTGTCAAAGGCGTTGAGATAGGTGCCGGTTTTGCCAGCGTGGCGCAGCGTGGCAGCACGCACGGCGATTCGCTCTCGCCGCTAGGTTTCAAAGGCAACAACGCCGGTGGCACCTTGGGCGGCATCACCAGTGGGCAAGACCTCGAAGTGTCGGTGGCGATCAAGCCCACCAGTTCGATTTTGACGCCGCGCGAGTCGATCGACATCGCCGGACAAAGCACCGAGGTGGTGACCAAGGGGCGTCACGACCCCTGCGTGGGTATCCGCGCAACCCCGATCCTTGAAGCCATGCTGGCGCTGGTGGTGATCGATCACGCCCTGCGCCACCGTGCCCAGTGTGGCGATGTGTTGCGTGTGCTGCCCCCGATCGCGGCGCAGGCCTGATGATCAATTGGCTTCTTGTCGTTGAAGAATCAGCCGGGCGATGCGTTTTGCTACGTGTTCCCCGCCCGCTGCGCGGTCTCCTCCTGACCTTTGCAAAACGCATCACCCGACTGATTTGACGCAGCGGTGAGTTGGCAGACTGGGAGCAGGTTCAGCCCTAGCACACGGCGTGTAATCAACGCAAAATACACCGCAGCGCACGCCAGGTAAGCATGGCCAGCTATCAAATCAGGTTCGGTTTGTGATTCGTCGAACCTGCCTCAGTAGTTGTGGCGGAGCCGATGAAGGGAATAATTGTTGTCCGGCCCTCATTCAATCTCTTTGAGAATTTTTCGAATGAGGTTGTGAGACGCAATCACTTCAGAGTCATTTAACTGGAAAGCTGCAATGAACACAATCACACTGGAGCCTGGCAAGCGTGGCGGCAGACCTTGCATACGTGGGTTGCGAATTTCTGTGTATGACGTGCTGGCCATGCTGTCCAACGGCATGTCGGCGCAAGACATCCAGGACGATTTCCCAGAGCTAACAGCCGATGACATCCGTGCTGTGCTAGCTTATGCCGCCCACCGTGAACATCAGGTTTTGACGCTACAGGTTCAATGAAACTGTTGCTTAGGCAACGACTTGGCTTGCATCGAAATTTCCCCCTGTCTCTAATGTTTTGCCAGAGCCGATGAAGAGCACAGCGGTAGCAAATTTGGGGGCAGAGTACGACCGCACCACCAGCCTCAGATGCCGTTCACAGCGCCAGCCCGGTTGTACTCAGACCCCGATATTGCAGGGTTGATTGACCGTGAAAGGGGGTATTTTTCAACGCAAATATTGCCTGCAAGGCGAGCTAGATTTGCGTAATATGCTACTAAATCAGTTGCATTTTCCAATGCATCAAGGTCCGCTCAAAATGGCTTTTTGGCGATCTGCGTAGGCTTCTTTTGAAATCAGGTTGCCGTCAAACAAGCGTTTTAATTCAGCGAGTTGTTCCTCTCTGGATTTTTCTGTTTTTGTTTCAGTAGGTGCTGATTGCGCAGAGTTGGTAGAAAAGTTGCAACACTGATTGGTGTCGTAATAAGTTCCATCACCACCAGGATTGTTTGCTACGAGCAGAGCCGTGCCGATAACACCAATTACTGTGAGGATGGTGTTTTGAACTGAGAATTCACCGTCCTTTGCGTCACCCTCTTTGTAAACGCCGCCAGCGGTTGAGCAGGCGGCTCATTGAAAACCAAGCCTTTGCTGATCGCCTGCGGCTCGCGCTAAAGGGTGTTGGTGTGCGGCCATCGCCCACAGTGGTAGCGAATGAATTCAACCTGCGCTACTGGGGCAAAAGCATTACGTCACATACTGCTCGGAGTTGGCTCTGGGGAAAATCCATCCCCATGCAAGACAAGCTGCGGGTGCTGTCCGAGTGGCTGCATGTCAGTGCCGACGAGTTGCGCTTTGGCACGCTCAGCCCTAGCGTCAAAAACCAGGCTGGAAGTCTGGACACCTCGGCCTTGACGATGCAAGCCCGCGATATGCTGGTCAAATACACTGCACTGTCGCTGGCTGACCGCAAAACGGTATGCGACGTGGTGCTGGCGCTGGCTGTGGCGGCTTCGGTGAAGGTGCGAGGGTGAAGCATCTCTGAGCTGCCGGGAATTCATCGGAATTTGACCCCCATTAATTCCCCCTTATTGGACCTCGTTTATTCCACGAACGCGTGTAAACTGCGCGGCATGAGCACTATCACCTTTGATACCTTCAAGTTTGTTGACCGACTAGAGCGAGCCGGGTTGTCGCGTGAGCAGGCGGCTGCCATTGTCGAGGCGCAAAAAGATGCTTTTTCAGAGGCGCTTGATTCCACGTTGGCCAGCAAGACCGATGTGCTGGGTGTCAAGAACGACGTGGCCATGCTTGATGCAAAGATGGACAAATTGTCATGGATGATGGGTATCCTGATTGCGTTGGCTGTGGCCAATTTTGCCAAACAGTTTTTTTGATGCTTGCTCTGTAAATCTGGTCGCACAAGTCTGTACAAGGCACGTAGGGTTCATTACTCCGGGTGCCAAACCACGCTACGACACCCTGTTGAAATTGCTGACAGCATTGGGTGTCAAGCTCAATGCGGTACCTGCACATTGAACCAGCCCAAATAGATACTCTGGGTCCGATAAAGTTAGTTTTATGAAAACCACCTCACCTGAACTCCTAGCCCCCGCCGGTTCGCTGACCATGCTGGAAACCGCCTTGGCCTTTGGTGCCAATGCCATTTACGCGGGCCAGCCGCGCTACAGCTTGCGCGTGCGCAACAACGACTTTGGCGACATTGAAGTTTTAAAACAGGGCATTGATACGGCGCACGCCAAGGGTGCCAAGTTTTTTTTGGTGAGCAACATTTTTCCACACGGCAACAAGATTCGGCATTACATCGACAACATGGCGCCGGTGATTGCACTCAAGCCCGATGCCATGATCATGTCTGACCCCGGCCTGATCATGATGGTGCGTGAGACCTGGCCCGAAATGGAGATTCACCTCTCAGTCCAGTCCAACACGGTCAATTCGGCGGCGGTCAAGTTTTGGCAAGGGGTCGGCCTGAAACGCATCATCCTGTCGCGTGAGTTGTCACTCGATCAGGTGGAGGAAATCCGCCAAGCCTGCCCCGACATGGAGCTTGAAGTGTTTGTGCACGGTGCGCTGTGCATTGCCTATTCGGGTCGCTGTCTGCTCTCGGGCTACTTTAACCACCGCGACGCGAACCAAGGCAGCTGCACCAACTCGTGCCGCTGGGACTACAAAACGCAAAAAGGCGTGGTAGATGCTTCAGGTGATGTGCTGACCCAACAGGCTGCGCATGAGCGTGAACAGGGTGCTATTGAGCGTTCGCCCGCAGCCGATCAGGTTTATATGCTTGAAGAAAGCCAGCGCGAGGGCAGTTACCTTCCGATCGAAGAAGACGAGCATGGCACCTATGTGATGAATTCCAAAGACCTGCGCGCGATTGAGCACGTCAAACGGCTGGTCGAGATCGGTGTTGATTCGCTGAAGATCGAAGGGCGCACCAAAAGCCCGTATTACGTCGCGCGCACCGTGCAAAGCTACCGCCGTGCCATTGACGATGCGGTGGCCGGGCGTGAGCTTGACCCGGCTTTGTTGGGGCAGCTTGAAGGTTTGGCTAACCGGGGCTACACCAGTGGTTTTTTTCAGCGCCATACCCCCGAGGCCACGCAAAACTACCTGCGCGGCTACTCGGAATCGGGGCGCAGCCTGTATGTGGGCGATGTTGTGAGTTTTGATGCTGAGCGTGGCCTGGCGCAAGTCGCCGTGAAGAACCGTTTTGCCGTGGGTGACTGGTTGGAGATCATCCACCCCAAGGGGAATGTTGACGTGCAGCTTGCGCGCATGGAGGGTAGCGATGGCGCAGACATGCCGGTAGCCCCCGGCAGCGGCCATATCGTTTGGTTGCCCCTGCCTGCCAGCGCAGTGGGTGCGTTTGTGGCACGCTATGTCAATCCAGCTGAATCTGTGGACGCAAAAGCTGAGAGTTATTTACCCCTTTAACTGCCATGTTTTTTCACGCCACCCCGAATAATGAAACCGTTCGCCCTGAGCTTGTCGAAGGGTGGTTCGACTGGCTCACCACGAACGGTGCTTCACGTTAACGCCCGTCCAGCAAGCACGAGCAGCTATCAATATGAAAGCGTTGCAGATACCTCCGGAAGAAGTTAGCTTGAGCGCAATACGCGCCCAAGGTGCGGGCGGGCAAAATGTTAACAAGGTTTCCAGCGCGATCCACTTGCGCTTTGACATTGCTGCGTCGAGCTTGCCCGATGATGTGAAGGCGCGCTTGTTGGCATCGCACGACAGCCGCATCAGCAAAGAGGGTGTGGTGGTCATGAAGGCTCAGCAGCATCGCACCCAAGAGTCAAACCGCTTTGCCGCGCTGCTGCGCCTGCATGAACTGGTCAACAGCGTGGCGCTGCCGCCCAAAGCGCGCAAGGCTACACGCCCCACCAAGGCTTCGCTTGTGCGTGTGCAAGTGGCCAAAAAACAGCGTTCGCAAGTCAAAGCCCTGCGTGGTCCGGTTCGCCATGAAGCCTGATTTTTGGCTGATCGCCCGTCTCGAAGCCGGGTTTTTCAGGCGTTCGCCCAAGTTGCTGCTGGCGGCAGTTGTGGTGACGCTGATTCCGGCGCTGTACGTGCTGATATATCTCTCGAGTGTGTGGGATCCGGCATCGCACACCGGCGCCCTGCCGGTAGCCATTGTGAATCTGGACCAGGGACTTGAATACCGTCAGCAAGTCTTTAACGTGGGGCGCGATGTGACAGATCGGCTCAAGGCCAAGCCCAGCTTTGGTTATGTGGACCTTGCCAGTGAGCAGTTGGCACGCTCACAGGTGCGCCAGGGGTTGCTGGCTTTTGCACTGATTATTCCGGCAGATTTCAGCTCTAATGCGGTACCAGGTGCGCAGGCAGGCGCTGGCAAACTGGTGATCTATACCTCTGAAGGCAACAGCTACTCCAGCGCGGGTTTGGCGCGACGTTTTGCCGAAGATCTGGGGCGCGAGGTGAACCAAAGTTTGAATGAACAACGCTGGGCTCTGGTGCTTTCTGATGCCGACGGATCTCAGCGCAGCATCGAACGGCTGCACGATGGCGTGATCCAATTGCGCCTGGGAGCCAAAGAGCTCAATAGCGGGGCGCAGCAGGTGGCCAAAGCGGCTGACGTTGTCTCCGGCGGCGCCAATCGGGTCGATCAGTCGGTGGGGCAGTTGACTGCCGGGGTTAAAGAATTGAGTGGCGGCATCAAAACCTTGTATGCCCAGCGTCCCAGAAACTCGGCGCTGAACCGTTTGGAGGAAGGCTCCAGGTCACTGGCCAGTGGTCATGAAGAAATGGGGCGTGCGCTTGGGCAATTGCATCAGGGTGCGCTGAGCTTGCAAACCGGGGTAAACAGCTTTAGCCAAGAAGCCAACGACAGCCTGTTTGTGACTAACTCGGTGCTCCAGGGGCTGGGTCAATTGGGTGATGGTTTGGGTGGATTAGAGACTGGCTTGAAGTCAGCGAGCTTCTCGCATGCCAAACTGGCTGAAGGTGCTAATCAGTTGAATACTGCAGTAGGCACACTCACCACTGGATTAAGAGGTTTGAACAATGGTTTGCGCACGATGGTGGCACAACTGCCGGACGATGCCAAATTGGACGAACTCAACCGAGGCGCTGACAGCCTGTCCAATGGCTCTGCCGGGTTGAAGATGGCCACCCAAAAGCTCAATCTGGGGACACAACATCTGGCCGGCGGGCTTGATCTACTCGAGATGACATTGCCTGCACAATTAAAAAAAATGGACGGCAATGCGCAAGGCTTGGCTAATTCGGTGCAGCCCAGCATGGAAGTTGCGGCTGCTGTGCAAAATAACGGCAGTGCCTTTGCGCCCAACATCATTCCCGGTGCCTTGTGGCTGGGTGCCAGTCTGGCCGCATTTTTGATTCACTTGCGCCGTTTGCCGCATCAGGCTCAAGGCTTCTCAGCATTTGCACGCATGCTGGGTAAAGTCGTGTTGCCTTTGGCGGTGGTGCTTTTACAAGCGCTTTTGGTTGGATTTTCGGTGCTATATATTTTGCAGCTGTCTGCGCTTGATGGCTATGCGCTAATGCTCACTTTGATGCTTGCATCCGGGGCATTTTTACTGATTGTTTTTGCCTTGACGCGGGCTTTTGGTGATGCTGGCAAAGCCCTCGCATTGCTGCTGCTGGCGGTGCAGTTGTCGTCTTCCGGTGGGGTTTTGCCAGTTGAGTTGAGTGGTGGCCTGTTTGCTCAGATCAGTCCGTATTTGCCAATAACCTGGGTGGTTAAGGCCATCAAAGCCAGTCTTTTTGGTGCATTTGAAGGGTTCTGGCAAACTTCTTTGCAATGGGTCGCTCTGACCGGTGTGCTGGCAGCTACATCGGCGTGTTTTGTCGGGCGTTGGCGCTTTGTCAAAGCCTCCAGTTTGCGGCCAACTTTGGATTTATAAACCGATGGCAATGATTCAGTGGTTTCCAGGGCACATGCACCTGACGCAAAAAGCAATTGCAGAGCGCATCAAAAATATTGATGTGGTGATCGAATTGCTCGACGCACGTCTGCCGGGGTCCAGTGCCAACCCGATGTTGGCTGAGCTGACCCAAGGTAAGCCCGCGCTCAAAGTGCTGAACAAGCAAGACCTGGCCGACCCGGCACGTACAGTCCAGTGGCTGGCGCACTACAACGCTTTGCCTGGCACGCGTGCCATCGGCTTGGATGCCTGCGTCGCTGCCCCTGCCAAAGCACTGATCAAAGCCTGTTTTGAGCTGGCACCGAACCGGGGCGGCATGGTCAAACCGATGCGCGTGCTGATTTGTGGCATACCCAATGTCGGTAAATCGACCCTGATCAACACACTTACGGCCAGGCGTGCGGCCAAAACCGGGGACGAGGCGGGCATTACCAAGCTTGAGCAGCGCATCAGCTTGGCGGATGATTTTTACCTGTACGACACGCCCGGCATTTTGTGGCCACGCATCATTGTGGCCAAGAGCGGCTACAACCTGGCTGCCAGTGGTGCCATTGGGCGCAATGCGTTCAACGAAGAAGAAGTGGCGCTGGAGTTGCTCGATTACCTGATCGTTCATTACCCTGAGCTGATCGCGGCGCGGTTCAAGCTTTCAGGTGTTGAGCGAATGCGTGATGAGGAGTTGCTCGAAGCCATTGGCCGGCAACGCGGTGCCTTGCAAGGTGGGCAACGGGTCAATCTGCAAAAAGCGGCCGAAATTGCGATTTACGACTTTCGCTCAGGTGTGCTGGGCAGGATGACGCTGGAAACTCCCGAGGAGTTTGCACAGTGGCTGGCTGCGGGGCAAAAGCTCGACGCGCAACGTCAGGTCAAAAAAGATGCCATTGAGCTGGACCGAAAAATTCGCTTCAAGCAGATCAAAAATCCGAAAAATTCAGCGTGACGTCTGAACACGGGTAAGCCACGCAGGGCAAGATATGACCTTGCGCTTTCTCTTCAGCGCTTAAGCCTGGCCAGTCGATTTCGTAGCGTACCGAGCCACTTGTCAGCTGGCTAAAGCAGGTACGGCAGGTTCCATTGCGACACGAGCTGGGCCAAGAGATGCCGCCCTGCTCAAGAGAGAGCAGCAAGCTTTGGTTCGACCAGGCGTCAAATTGCTGGCCGTCCGGGGCAACTTGGCCGATAAACAGTATGGGTGTCTTCTGTGCAGTCATATGGTGCATTGTATTGAGTGTAAAAATAGGCTTGCAGCGCCCATGTGGTATGCGCAAATAGCTATAAAATATGTAGCATATTAGTTTTTAATGGTGTCCTATGCCCTCTTTGTTTACGTCTATTTTGCAAGTCGCTCCCGACAAAAATGACCCGCAACCGCTGGTGCTGTACCACGGGCGCAATTGCCCCGATGGTTTTGCGTCGGCCTTGGCTGCCTGGCTTTACTACGAGGGCAAGGCCGAATTTGTCGGGCTCGATCATGGTGATGTGAAAACGGTCGATGATCTGCCGGCCTTGGCCGGTCGTGCGGTTTATGTGCTCGATTTTTCCTTTGCTGACAATATTTTGCGCGCCATCGAAGAGCGTGCTGCCAAGCTGGTGCTGCTCGACCACCATTTGAGCGCGGCTGAAAAACTCACAGGTTTCAAGTGCCGCTGTGGTGTGGTGCACTTTGACATGAAGAAGTCAGGTGCGCGCATGGCCTGGGAGTTTTTTCACCCCGCCAAGCCTGTGCCTGACTTGATTCGTTTTGTCGAAGACCGCGACATCTGGGTTTGGCAATACCCGCAGAGTGCCGGTTTTCTGGCCGCGCTGGATATGGAGCCGTTTTATTTTTTTCGCTGGCAACACATCGCCGATTTTGACGCGCCGCAATTGGCGGCCTTCATTCAGCGCGGCCAGGCGATGGACGACAAGTTCAACAATCTGGCGGATTTGGTCGCTGAAAGTGCACGAACCATCACTTTTAATGGCGTGCAAGGCTTGATGGTGAACTCCCCAGGTGTGTTTCATAGCCAGGTGGGCGACTTGTTGTGCAAAAAGTCCGGCACGTTTGCGCTGTTGTGGACGGTTGACAAAACCGGTGTTGTGAAGTGTGGTCTGCGCTCCAGGTCGGGCTTTAACTGCATCGACCTGGCAGCCAGCATGGGTGGTGGCGGACACGCCCAAGCCTGTGGTTTCAAAATGAATGCGACACGTTTGCCTGAGTTGTTGAGCGGCACTTTTGTGGCGTAAGAGCCGTGCGTGTGATTGCACTAGCTTGGCGTGTCCCGCAAACGCAGCAGCATGTCCTTGAGTGTGATGTGCTGAACCACTCGGAGTAGTCGGGCAGCAACAGCCGTGTAAACGGCGCGTTCTGGCGGTGCGCTTTTCGAGCCCGCTTCGTGTTCTGCGACGAAAATTGCGAACGCCTTTTGCACGCGGGACGTTACTTCCTTCACGATACGTCGTGCGGCAGTTTCTGTCATCCCGAGCTGCTGCGCCGCCGCCAATACAGCATCCAGGGTCACATCGCCAAAGGTCTGTGCGCCTGGCAGCGGGAAGCTCATCAGCACCTGATTCCAAGTTGCGCGCTCGTCTGCGAATGTTTGGGTGTGGTAGCTCCCGGTGCATAGCAGGTCGTAGTGCGGTGCCAACCAGATGCCGTCGGGGCGAACATGGAAGGAGAGATTCTTCAGGTGACAGTCGTCGTTCCCCACCAGGATGTTGAAAACCAGCCACCTGAACAGCCCATTGCGTGTCGCCAGTTTGTTGGTTGTCCGGTCAATGACCTGAACGAGAGCCTCTAGCGTAGCGCCCGAGTGTTTGAATGTGCGGTCAATATTGAGCAGTTGGCAGGCATCAATGATGTGCTGCCGACTTGCCTCAGGGGCAGATAATCGGTCTGTCGTGTACAACGATTTTTTGGCGACAACCCTGTCGAACCGTTCGATGAGGTACACCGGCTCAGGCACATACCGGATTTCAACACGCGGGACGTTCAAGCGAGCTGCACGTGCGAGTCGCATGGTTAAAAACTCGTTGAACACCGAGGCTGGATACGTCGAGGTGTCAGGATGGTCGGTTTTGAGAATGTAGGTGGAGGGCGTGGCGCCTACTGGTTCATAAAGCTCAGCCCCTTTGATGACCACCAGCATCTTGTGCTGCGCACCCGCCATTGACATTCGCTTGGGGGCTTCCTTGGAAAGCGTTTGTTTGGCAAGGTTGCGGATTCGCTGACTCAAAGATTCGTTTGTCAACTCGCTCAAGGTGAACTCGCTGGGCAGCGCAACGCCCGGCGGGAGCAATGTGAGCGATCCAGCTGACTCTGCGCCCAGGTATGTCAGCAAAGCGAATGCATCTTCATGGTTTTTGATGCCGGCTTCCCGGGCGACGGTTTTTCTAAGCAGTTCTTCGGGCAGCAGATTGTCAAAATACCACTGCACCGGACGCATCGTGCCACCGTCCGCGTGACGCCGTGTGCTGCGCGCAAGCGCAGGCGATAAATCAAAACTGCGTTCCCAAGCAACCCACGCCGGGTCGTAATCAAAGACCCAAAGGTTGTTGTTCTCGCTGAGACTGCCAACCAGCGTGTTGTCAACGTAAACGTTTAGGCTACGCATGGTCAGTCCTCATCAGGGGTGGTACCGAGTGAACCCATCGAGCGCTGACGCGCTTGCCTTTCAATTCGCTGCAAGGCCGGCATAGCCGATTCCGGTAAGTCAACGCTAAGCGTGAGCCCGACTTCCTTCAAGAGCTGAAGAACCGTGCCAAATTGGACGGTTGGCTTTCCTTTTTCGAAATTTGTGGTGGTTTGCTTGCTCACACCAACCGTTTGAGAAAGGTCGTCAAGGCGCACCTTGGTGCTCTTGCGCACGGCACGCAGCGCAAACCCGAGATCTTCCGAAGAATGAATGAGGTGTTTCATAAAATGCCTACCATAATAGACATTGTGGCATGGTTTGCGTGTCAATTTCTTGTAAATGCTCATTGCAATAGGCATTTCATGAAAATGACCACCAGGCGAAGTAATAATGCCTGCTGAAGTGGTCACTCAGCCCTTGCCGTTGGTCGTTGCAGAATTGATTACCGAATTGAACCAGGGTACAGACGCCAGGTGGTTCGACTGTGAATTATTTTTATCCGAAGCTCGCTCGACCTGGCTGTGTGCAGCTGTAACGAGCGTCTGCAAGTCTTGCAATCCATCCGGAGATTTCGGTGTCATTTTTTTGAATAAAACAAGTGAGGAAGTGACACGCCAGGTGCACATGGGGCAATCGTGTTTATGATAACGGCACGCAATGCAGAGCGTTGATTGCGAGCTGGAGAATTGTTACTTTTGATAATCACATCATATGAAAAATTTCTGGTTTGCGGTAATGCTTATCGTCTGGAGCTCAGTTGGTCAGGCAGAGGCCGATGGACCAGACCACTTTCGTGTAGCTGGCCTGTCAGACAGCCAAAGATTAAGTCTGCATGCAGGCGATAGCACGAAAACAGCCGTACTCGGCCAGGTTCCTGCCAACGGTCAGTGCCTGCGTAATTTGGGTTGCAGGGGTGGTTTGAGTTTTGCTGAGTTCAGCACTCTCTCCGATGAGGCTCAAAAGACCCAGCTTGAAGCCAATCCCCGTTGGTGCAAAGTTGAGTATCGAGGTAAGACTGGGTGGGTAGAAGGGCGTTTTTTGACCGAAAGTGCCTGTCAAAATGATGCAACTCAGCAGAACCCAGTGAAAGTCGGGTTCAAATCGGGTCAGACCAAGGTCACACTTAAAGGGCGCATCCAGGGTCGCGATTATGTGAACTACCAAGTGGCTGCCAAAGCCGGCCAAACACTGTCGGTACAGTTGAGTGGCACACATTTGCAGAACTATTTCAATGTGCTGCCACCCGACACAACGATTGCCATGTTTGTTGGCAGTAGCGCTGGCAACCAGTTCAAGCGCATCGTGCCGGCTGATGGGCTGTATGTCTTGCACGTTTACCTCATGCGTTCGGCAGCTCGGCGCAATGCCGCAAGTAGCTTTGCGTTACAGGTTGACTTGACGGGTGAAGCCCTGCTGGCTTTGCCGGCGAAAGAAGACGCGCTGATCAGCGGCACACCTTTTCATGCATCCGCAGCCATTGCATGCAAGCTGGCGCTGGATCCGGCAATCAAGCATTGCGATGCCTTTGTAATACGCCGTGGACGGGATGGAACTGCAACGCTGCAAATTAACTGGCTCCAGGGCAATATCACCATCAAGCGCCGTATTCTGCTGATAAAAGGGGTGCCGGTCGCCACCGATGACACCACAGAATACAGCCACTCGCGCGATGGCGATGTACTTACCATCAGGAACGGTGCCGATGAGGTGTTCCAAATTCCAGATGCCCTTCTTTTTGGGGGGGGAGTCCCTTGACATTACATCCTATTTATGACCGTCAACATTAGCAAAACATTCACCGCCTTCATCGAATCAGAAAAAGCAGGTGCGGTTGTGCTCATGGCGTGTACCGTGCTGTGCCTGTTGATTGCGAACGCATCATTCGGCCATGCTTATTTGGCTTTTTGGCAAATACATGTTGCAGGAATGAGCCTCGAGCACTGGGTCAACGACGCCCTGATGGCAATCTTTTTTTTACTGATTGGCCTTGAACTTGAGCGGGAGCTTTACGTCGGTGAGCTCTCCAGTCTTAAAAACGCCTTGT
Source organism: uncultured beta proteobacterium (assembly GCA_903930255.1). Taxonomy (GTDB): domain Bacteria; phylum Pseudomonadota; class Gammaproteobacteria; order Burkholderiales; family Burkholderiaceae_C; genus Rhodoferax. The sequence goes on along the minus strand of CAIYYA010000074.1, from coordinate 14,759 downwards.
TGCCAATCATTGCAGCGCTCGGTGGACTTCTGGTGCCTGCCGGAATTCATTTTGCACTGAATGCTGGAACGCCGACCCAGGCTGGCAGCGGCATCCCAATGGCCACCGATATTGCGTTTGCCATAGGTGCACTTGCTTTGCTGGGTAGCCGGGTACCACCCATGCTCAAGGTTTTTATGACGGCAACAGCCGTGATGGATGACCTTGGAGCCATCATCGTGATCGCATTGTTTTACTCAAACCAGTTTTCCCTGGCCTACCTCTTGGGCGCTTTGGCCGTATTCGGTGTGCTGCTGGTTTTCAACAAAGTCTGGCGAATTGCTGCACTGACACCCTACCTGTTGGGAGGCGCGATCATGTGGTTTTTGATGGTCAAGTCTGGCGTGCATGCAACCATTGCCGGGGTGTTGCTGGCCTTTGCAATACCGTTCGCACCGCGTGCGCAGGAAGAGCAATCGCCCTCACACCGGTTGGAACACCTATTGCACAAGCCTGTGGCCTTCTTGATTCTTCCGCTGTTTGCGCTGGCCAACACCGGCGTGGTGTTTGACCTGCAGTGGCAGCAAAGCCTCGCCAACACCAACAGTCTTGGCATCATTGGCGGCCTGGTGCTTGGCAAGCCCGTCGGCATCGTCTTGCTGAGCTTTATTGCGGTGGCAATAGGCCTGTGTCGCTTGCCCACAGACCTCACCTGGCAGCACATCATTGGCGCAGGCTTGCTGGCAGGGATCGGTTTCACCATGTCCATCTTCATCACCAATTTAGCATTCACAGGTCAGCCAGAAGTCATCAATGCTGCCAAGATGGCCATTTTGATAGCATCGGTTTCTGCCGGTATTTTGGGCATGGTGTGGCTCGTGGTGATGTCACCTGCCAAGAAATTGAGCTAATTCATCCCTGCCCTTAAAACCTGGGATGTTTTGATAATCTATTTGGCTTGCGTTTTTTTGTCAATCCAATGCAAGTTGTTCCATCCAGTTCGAGAGAATTGCCAAAATGTACAAGTATTTGACGACGCTCATCCTCACCTTTCTGGGTTTCATCGCCTGTGCAGGAGCAGCAACCGAGCTGACGTCAAGTGCACAAAATGGCGTAACCAATAAACCAGCTGAGGCCGCACAACTGGTACTGTTTAGCCGCCCGGTTTTCACTTTCCGTGCGACCAATCAAGGCATTTCTGCCAGCGATCGAGCCAAACGTGCGCGCGCCCGAATTCATGATCAATTGGCATTAACGGGGCCCCATGTGGTTAGCCTCAAGTCAGATACAACAGGGTTTCAGGTTCACATCGACGGTGCCACCAGTTTTATCGTTGTGCCTGAAGACCTCGATCCGGGACTCGAAGACACGCTGGCGCAAACAGCGCAGCGTGCGGCTGCCTCTTTGACGCTTGCCATCAACGAAAGCATGGAAAGCCGCAGCCTGGAAACGATGCTTCGTGCTATGGCTTACGCACTGGCAGCCACATTTTTGTTCGCAGGCACCGTCTGGCTTGCAGCGCGCGCTCAGCGTGCGCTGACAAGCAGGCTGATTGTCATTTCCGAACAGCACGCTGAAAAATTGCACGTAGGTGGCATTGCACTGCTGCAGCGTGAACGTGTGGTGAATAGTGTGCATATGGGTTTCAAGGTGTTGTATCAGCTGTTGGTTTTTGTTTTGACTCTGGAGTGGCTTAGTTTTGTACTACGTTGTTTTCCATTTACCCGTGCATGGGGCGAGTCGCTGAGCAGCTTTTTGTTGGAGCTGGCGATGCCAGTTTTTTCCTCTGCGCTTGGCGCAGTACCCGAACTGCTGACTGCTGCACTGATTTTCTTTCTCTGTTACTTGCTGACAAAAGCGCTGGATCGTTTTTTTATGAAAGTGCAAAGTGGCCAGCTGCAGGTTCAGTGGCTCGAAGCTGATATCGCAGTATCCACACAGCGTATCGTCAAAATTGTCCTCTGGTTGTTTGCTCTTGCAATGGCCTATCCGTATCTGCCTGGGTCTGATACCGAAGCTTTCAAGGGTTTGTCCGTTCTGGTTGGATTGATGCTATCGATGGGAGCCTCCAGCTTGGTAGGACAAGCGATGAGTGGACTGATCCTGACCTACGGACGGGCGTTTCGCAAGGGCGAATATGTGCGCATAGCCGATCATGAGGGTACTGTCACGGAGATGGGAATATTTACTACCCGTATCCGCTCAGGCTTGGGCGAAGAAATCACCGTTTCAAACGCCAGTATTTTGGGTAGCACAACCAAGAACTACTCACGAACGGTCCAGGGCTCGGGCTTCGTACTCGACACAACGGTGAGCATCGGCTACAACGCCCCATGGCGTCAGGTTCACGCTCTGCTTATTCAGGCGGCTCTGCGTACAACCGGAGTCTTGCATGACCCATCACCCAAGGTATACCAGACAGCCCTCTCTGACTGGTATCCAGTTTACCGACTGGTCTGTCAAGCCATCCCGGAGGGATCGCAGCTCAGAGCCATGCTGCTAAGTGACTTGCACGCCAATATTCAAGATGTATTTAATGAGCACGGTGTTCAAATTATGTCGCCGCAGTACATTGCCGATCCGCTCGAGCCGAAAATGGTTCCTCCCGAGAAATGGTACGCGGCACCAGCCGCACCGCCCCTCAGCCCCATCAAAAGTGCTGACAATGTTGCCCATTGAACAACCCTCTGGCACCCATAAAAAAAGGGCTAGTCTTGCGACTAGCCCTGAAGGGATCCCTGAACCAGAAGGTTTCGAAAGGACCCGAGGAGACAACCGGTGAAACCAGAGGTTTCGAAAATTGCGTTACGCCAAGTATCTCAGGGTTTTCCCTTTGTAATTAAGCTTGGACGTTTAAATACGACAGTTATATTTAGCGTTTTTTGCCAGCAGGCTTCGACACATTGGCTGCGCTGTTGGCAACCGCGTTGAAGTTGGCTTCTGCAACATCAGTGGCTTGCTTGACCGCTTTTTGCACAGATTCCAGTGCGTTGGTAGCGGCAGCCACGGTGCTTTTCATCACGGCAACAGCGGTTTCAGAACCGGCAGGTGCGTTTTTGGCAGCAGCCTCAACCATGCCAGCAAATTTTTGTTGGGCTTCGGCGGCTTGGCCTTCAAAAGCCTTGGTCAGCTCGCTGGTAGCGCCGGTTGCGATTTCGTACAGGTGACGGCTGTAGGCAGCAGTCTTTTCGGCCAGGGGTTGCAGCAGGCTAGATTGCAGAGCCAACAGCTCTTGCGCGTCTTTGGCGCTGAGCAGGGCTTTGGCGTGGTCGCCAGACTCGGCCAGAGCAGCTTTGGAAGCGTTGAGGTTGAGCTCAACAATTTTTTCCACGCCTTCGAAGGCTTTGGAAGTCAGACCCAAAAGGGTTTCAACGGTGGCTTTTTGCGAGGCAAGAACTTGTTCTACGGTCATCATCATGATTTCTCCAGAGGTGTTAAGTGAAAGTCAGTATCTGCGCCGTCACTGAGTTGTTACTCAATTAATGTTGCAGTGCAGCATGATGTGAATTATAGGGAAAACTTTTGCTGGTGCAAGGATTTATTGTTGCATTGCAGCAAATTAGGGGATGTTTTCTAAAAAGAACATCGGAGTTGAAAAAATTGATGTCGTGTCGTGGTGAATTTCACGCTTGCAATTGATAAAAGTGTTTCACAATAAAAGTGTCATTCCATTTCTATATCAATCCGACATGTTGTTGCTTCGCCTTGTCGTACGTTTGTACTGTCTGCGGCTTCGCGCCTAATGTCGTATCGATCTGGAAACGGAATTAGACCCGATCAAACAAGAGGAGTCATTGGATGAGTCAGTCACCATTTGCCGGGCGCAAATACCCGGCCAAGCCGAGCGATGTGTATCTGTTTGCCACCTGCCTGATCGATCAGTTCACGCCCCAGGCGGGTATGGACACGGTGCTGCTGCTGGAGCGCGAAGGCATCCGCGTGCATTACCCGCAGGGGCAAACCTGCTGTGGCCAGCCTGCGCACAGCAGTGGCTATGCCGACGAAGCGCGTGCGGTGGCCAAAGCACAACTCGAGTTGTTCAGTGAGCCGTGGCCAGTGGTGGTGCCTTCGGGTTCGTGTGGCGGGATGATGCGATTGCATTACCCGCACTTGTTTGCCGATGATCCGGTGCTGCATGCGCGTGCGCTGGCCTTGTCGGAGCGCATTTTTGAACTGAGCGAATTTCTGGTGCATGTGGTCAATTTCAATCATGCTGATCTGGGCGCTGACTGCACGGTGGCGTTGCACACGTCTTGCCATGCCCGCCGCCAAATGGGGGTGCATGAAACCAGTGTGGCATTGCTCGACACGCTGAGCCAGGTGCAGGTGGTAGAGCAAGCACGTATTGAAGAATGTTGTGGTTTTGGCGGCACTTTTGCCCTGTTGCACCCCGATATTTCTGAGGCGATCGTCACCGACAAAGTGGCTGCCATCAAGGATACGGGCGCATCCTGCGTGGTGAGTGCCGATTGCGGTTGCTTACTCAACATCACTGGGCGAGCTGCCAAGCAGGATGAGCTGGCGGGTTGCGCCAAGGCCAGCTTGCCAGGCGAACATTTGGCGTGTTTTTTGTGGAAGCGCACGAATCCGCTCGACACCAACGCAGGAGCAAGCGTATGAACGCGCGCGCCAGCATTCTGCGCCGTCTGCACGCCACCCCGATCGAGAATCCACCGGCACTGCCAAATGTTGCTGCCTGGTATGGCTCGCACGGTCGTCAAGAAGACCAAAAAGCGCGCACCGAGCGCTTGCGGGCAGCGCTGCAAGCCGTTAAAACCGAGATTCACGATGTCACACCAGCCAATTGGGTTGCCGTGCTGCTGCAAATCGCTGCGGCCAAAGGCCTGCGTCATGTGCTGATTGGCCAAGCCACCGCGCATGGAGATGAGCTCGCTGCCTGTGCCCCTGACAGTCTGCAAATCATTCGATACGAGCAGCCCATTGAAACTTGGCAAGACCAGTTGTTTGATGAGGTTGATGCGTCTTTGACGCTGGCACGCGGTGCCGTGGCCGAAACCGGCAGCTTGATTCTGTGGCCCACGCCGGCTGAGCCACGCTTGATGTCTTTGGTGCCTTCGTTGCATTTTGTGCTGCTCGATGCAGCCACTATTCATGCTGATTTTTACTCGGCGATGCGTGACGAAGGCTGGGTCAGTTGCATGCCCACCAATGCCTTGCTGATTTGCGGTCCGTCCAAAACGGCCGATATTCAGCAAACGCTGGCTTATGGGGCGCATGGCCCGCGCGAGCTGGTGGTGTTGCTGCGTCAAACGCAAGAGGGGGTTGTATGAGCAAGGTGATCCCCATCAACCCCACGCAAGATTTCAAGGAACGCAGCCGTGAGGTGCTGAACAACCCGGCGCAGCGCAAAAATTTTCGCGGTGCCATGGACTTTTTGCAAGCCAAGCGGCGTGCCCAGTTCCCGGATCAGGACGAATTGCAGGGTTTGCGTGAACTGGGTGCGCAGATCCGCCGCTACAGCCTGGCCCATTTGCCACGCCTGCTCGAACAACTCGAAGCCAAGCTCAGCGCCAATGGCGTGCAGGTGCATTGGGCTCAAACGCCGGACGAGGCCAACGCCATTGCACTGGCGATTGCAAAGCGTGTGCAGGCCAAGCGCATCATCAAGGGCAAGTCGATGGTGAGCGAAGAAATTGGCTTTAACCACGCCATGCAAGCGGCGGGTATCGAGGCTTTTGAGTCGGACATGGGCGAATACATCGTGCAACTCGCAGGCGAAGCACCGTCGCACATCATCATGCCGGCGATCCACAAAACCAAGCAGGACATTGCCCGGCTGTTTGCCGATGAAGTGCCGGGTGTGAGCTACACCGAGGATGTGGATGCACTGATCCAGATTGGGCGGCGTGTGTTGCGGCGCAAATTTGCCGATGCCGACATTGGTTTGTCGGGGGTGAATGTGGCGGTGGCCGAAACCGGCACGCTTTGTCTGGTAGAAAACGAGGGCAATGGCCGTATGTGCACCACGGTTCCCAAGGTGCACATCGCCATCACCGGCATAGAAAAAGTGGTGGAAAAGCTTGAGCATGTTCCGCCCATTTTGAGCCTGCTGACACGCTCGGCCACCGGGCAGCCGGTGACCACTTACGTCAACATGATCAGCGGGCCGCGCAAGCACGGCGAGAAAGACGGGCCGCGTGAGGTGCACCTGATTTTGCTCGACAACGGGCGCACCCAAGCCTATGCCGATGCCGAGTTGCGCGCCACCTTGCAATGCATTCGCTGTGGTGCCTGCATGAACCATTGCCCGGTGTATGCGCGCATTGGCGGGCATGCTTATGGCACCACTTATCCGGGGCCGATCGGCGCGATTGTTTCGCCGCACATGCTCGGGCTGGAGTCCACCTACCCGTTGGCTTTTGCATCAACCCTGTGTGGCGCCTGTGCCGAGGTGTGCCCGGTGAAGATTCCCATCACTGACATATTGGTGAGGCTGCGCAACGAGGCTCAGGCCAAACCCGAGAGCCAAGATGCCACCTTGCGCGGCAGTGGTGCCGCCCATACGGTGACGGTGTCAACGGTCTGGAGTGTCTGGGCGCAGGTATATAGTCGCTCGGGTTTGTATCGCCTGGCGTCGTGGTTCATGAGCCGGGGGCGCAGTTTGTCGCCCTCTGAGCAGGGCGCCTGGACGCAAAGCCGCACCCCCCTGGTGCCCGCGCCCAAGCGTCTGCGCGATCTGCTGAAAAACCGCAATCCTTAAACTTTTTTCTTTATGTCACAGCAAAAAACCGCACGCCCAGAGCCCGAGCCACGCACGGCTTACAAGGTATTTCGCAGTATCAGCACACGCTGGATGGACAACGATGCCTATGGACATGTGAACAATGTCATTTATTACAGCTGGTTTGACACGGCGGTGAACGCCTATTTGATCGAGCAGGGCGTGCTTGATGTAGCGCAGGGGTCAACCATCGGGTTGGTTATCGAAACCCAGTGCAATTATTTTTCGCCTTTGTCGTTTCCGCAGACCATCGAGGCCGGGATTCGGGTCGCGCGTTTGGGACAATCGAGCGTGCGCTACGAAGTTGGTTTGTTTGCCCAGGGTGAACCTTTGACAGCAGCCAAAGGGCATTTTGTGCATGTGTATGTTGAGCGCGAATCGCGTCGCCCGACGTCGTTGCCTGCTTCACTCAAAACTGTTTTGGAGAAACTCCTTTGAATTCAAAAAATCTGCCAATGGGCGAGCAATATGCCCATGACGTTGACACTGCCATCACCACACGTCTTTCAGCGCGTGCTTTCACACAGCAAGCCGTGCCGCATCAAACGCTGGTTGAACTGCTACAAATGGCCAGTCGCGCGCCATCGGGCACCAACACCCAGCCCTGGAAGGTGTATGTGTTGCAAGGCGAGAGCCGCAACAGTCTGGTGCAAAAAGTGTGTGCTGCGCACGACGCGCTGCGTGCCAACCCGGCATTGGCCAGCGAGTACCAGGAAGAATATGACTATTACCCCGAAAAATGGGTCAGCCCGTTTGTCGACCGGCGTCGCGAAAATGGCTGGAGCCTGTATGGTTTGCTCGGCATTACCAAGGGTGACAAAGACAAAATGCACCAGCAACACCAGCGCAATTACACGTTTTTTGATGCGCCAGTGGGCTTGATGTTCACGGTTGACCGGGTCATGGGGCGCGGTTCCTTGCTTGATTACGGCATGTTTTTGCAAAACCTCATGCTGGCTGCGCGCGCGCGCGGGCTGCACACTTGTCCGCAAGCCGCCTGGAACGGTTTCTCCAAACTGGTGTTGCCGCATCTGGGTGCTGCCGACAACGAAATGTTGGTCTGCGGCATGGCCTTGGGCTATGCAGATGCAGATAACATCGTGAACACGTTTCACACCCCGCGCGTGCCGGTTGAAGAGTTCACGCACTGGCTGGGGTGATCCGCTTTCGGACTCGGCTTGAATAGCTGTACAGGAGTTAATAATGCGCACAGATATGCTGCAGCAGTCGCTGCAAGAGCTCAACGGTTCAACCGCTGACATCGAGGCTTCGGCCCTGATTTCGACCGACGGTTTGATGATTGCCTCGGTGTTGCCGCAAGGTATGGACGAAGACCGGATTGGCGCGATGTCGGCAGCGCTGCTTTCACTGGGTGAGCGCACAGCGCGCGAGTTGTCGCGTGGCAAGCTGGAGCGGGTGCTGATTCATGGCGAACGTGGTTACGTCATCATGAGTGCAGCCGGCCCTGAGGCCGTGCTGACGGTGCTGGCCAAACCCAACGCCAAGCTCGGTCTGATTTTTCTGGATATCCGCCGCGCGGCTGAAACCCTGTCGAAATTGCTCTGAGGACTGGCATCATGCAACTTGCCGATATGTCTTCACCCGAGGGAGCCAGTCAAGCATCGACGTTGACCTACAGCGACGGCAGCTCGCGCAGGGTCTATTGCACCGAGGTCGAAGTGCCTTTTCCGCAGGGGCGGCTGATTGTTTCTCGCACCGATCTGGCGGGCATCATCACCCATGCCAACGAGGCTTTTGTCGAAATGAGCGGCTACACGCATGATGAATTGCTGGGTGCGCCGCATCACATTTTGCGCCACCCAGACATGCCCAAAATCGCTTTCAAAGGTTTGTGGGACGACATCGCCGCTGGGAAAAAATGGCATGGCTATGTGAAAAACCTGCGCAAGGACGGCGCTTTCTACTGGGTCTATGCCACTGCCGTGCCCAACATCCGCAATGGGGTCATCGTGGGCTACACCTCGGTGCGGCGCAAACCTTCGCGCACGCGCATCAACGAGTTGATACCCGTTTACAAGCAATGGCTGGATGCCGAAAGGGCAGCGTCATGAAGCTTAATTTTCTGATTGCGCCCGATTTTTCGCCTGAACGTTTTGCCGGCTGGCACATGCTCAATACCGTGTTGCAACGGCGCTCCGGTCTGCATTTGCATTTATTGACACCTGCTAGCGCCCACGAGCAAACCCAGTGTCTGCAAGCGGATCAGGCCGACATTGTGTATGCCAATCCGTTTGATGCCACCGACATGATTCGCACGCAGGGCTATATTCCCTTTGCCCGACCTGCCAAGCGCTACGACGAGATGGTGATAGCCACTGGTGCCGAGTCGGGCTTGCGTTGTGTCGAAGACTTGCGGCCAGGCTGCAGCATTGCCCTGACTGAAAACAAGGACGTGAAACTGATTGGCCTGCGCCTGCTGGAGCCAGCTGACCTGACCGAACAACTGATTAGCTGGTGCCCGGTCGACAGCTACCAGGCCGCTGCTCGCAAGGCTATCAAGGGTGAAACACAGGCGGCTTTTTTTCTTGCTGATGCCTATGCCTCACTCACACGCATGACGCGCTCTCAGTTGCATGTGCTGGTCGAGAGCGCCATCAGTGATATTTCACACGTCTTGCTGGTGCACCCGCGCCACGGCGAGCAGGTGCCTGTTATCGCCAAGGCGTTTTTTGGTATTGGCAGTGAGCCCGGTGATGCCGATTTGCTCGAAGCGCTGGGTTTGCCCAATGGCTTTGAGCCCATGACGGCTGAAGAGGCCGACTTTATGATCGATTTGATGGACACTTTGCTCGATTAGTGCCACCATGAATCAGCCAGAAAACCTGCAAGTTCGCCGCGAGATTCGCCGCCATGCACGCAGCCTGTTGCGCAACAGCAGCGATGTCAGCGCGCACATGGCGCGCTTGCACGTAGCCATGGAAATGCCGGGTGCTGAACCGGTGCAAGGTGCTTTGGCTGACATTTTCACCAGCTTTGGCCCGGAACAAACGTCTTTCAAACGGGCCGCCTTGCAAATGGTCAGGTCGCGCTTGGCGCAACATGTGGTGCGCTGGTTTGACGTGCAAACCGAGGCCGCCAGACTGGCACGCATCACACCCTTGGCTACGCGCTGGAGTGTGTTGGCCATTCCCTCGGCTGACTTGTCGACCCGGGCACGGCGCTGCAGCACCGATGATTCTCGCGCGCTAGCCTCGCAGGTGGTGCGTGCGGTTGAGCTCGATGATGTGAGTGCCCAGCAGGCTTTTTTGCACCACTGTTTAACCTGCCATGACAACCTGGCATTCATGCTGGCCCGGCGGGCTTTGTTGCGTTTGAGTGATGACTTGCCGCCGGGTTGGGATGTGGTGAGTCGCCAGCTTGAGCAGGGTATGGTGAGCGCATGAGCTTGAACTTATTTGGAGTCGGGCGCACGTCCCGGTAAATTGATGACAACTGCACCGAATGCGAGCGTTTCTGAGTGGCTGATGCTGACGCCCAAGGGGGTTTTACGCGCTTTTTCAAATGTGCAGCCAGATGCCAGTGCGCTGGCCTTGCAAGGCTTGTTGACTGGCGAGCGCAGCCTCGAAACATCCGCATGGTTGGCCAAAGCTGGCATGAGCAGCTCCCAATTAGACGAACTGGTGCAGCAGCTGTGGGTGCAGCGTTTGCAGCGTCCACTACAAGGGCCAGACTCCAAGCTGGACGATTTTTTGCAGCATGTGATTGCCTCGCTGTCTGGCGAGCGTCGTGCCGTTTTGGCGTCCGAAAGCGGCTTTTGTCTGGCGCGCGCAGGTGTAGAGCAAGACGATGCCGACGTGCTCAGCGCTGCTGCAGCTGCCTATTCTGAATTTGCCAGCAAACAGGCACGCCGAGGTTGGTCTGGTGCGAGCCATTTTGTCTCGTTCCATACGGACCCTGAGTTTTTGTTGCCAAGCACTGCATTCGTGCCCTTTTGGGTGGACGAAGCTGGCTATTGGCTGGTAATTTTTGGCGAACCCCTGCTCAACAGCCCTGCGCTGGTTGAGCTTTTGTGGGGCATCAAGGCCGCCGGCACCCGCTTCGCAACGGGCTAATATCCGTCTTATTTCAGATCGTCGACCAGCACTTTGACGATGCGCTGGGCATCGCTTGCTGTTGCGCGTGAGCCGTCAGTGCTTTGCACCGACACCGTGCTTGTTTCGCCTTTGCCAAGCACAGCAATTCTGAATTTTTTCGGTGTGGAGTCTGGTTTGGACGAACTAAACAGATTGCTGAAAAAACCACCGCTGTCGGCTTTGTCTGCAACCGGCGCAACGTAGCGCACAAAGTAGATGCCTTTGGCGCGGTCGCGGTCTTCCACCGTGAAATTGGTGCGGTCGAGCGACAAGCCAACTCGGCGCCAGGCACGGTCAAAACCCTCGTCGAGCAAGACAACACTCTGCCCATCAACGCTGCCCACGCGCGAGCTGTTCTTCACGGCACCCGAGGCGATCAGCGCAGTGGACTGCTCCTGAGTCACGCCCAACTTGACCATCAGACGGCGCAAAAATTCAGCCTCTAACTCGGGGTCAACTGTGCGGGGTTGCCAGACGGTCTGATCTTTTTCGGTGTTGCTATAGACCTCGATCATGCCGCGGTGGCTGATGAAGATGTCGGTGCCGCCGCTAGCATTGCGCTCCAGCCGGGTGCGAAACTTGTCGCGCTCTCCGGTGGAATACAACGAATCGAGCATTTTCCCCAGAGCTTGGCGGACAAAGTCTTGTGGCAGTTTGGCGCGGTTTTCAGCCCAGTCGGTTTCCATGATGCCCAAGTTGGCTTGATCCATGGTCAATAGAAAACCGTTTTCTTGCCAAAACTCTTTGACCGGTTCCCATAATTTGTCGGCAGGCCGGGTAATGACCAGCCAACGTTGGTCGCCGGCACGCTCTATTCGCACATCACCCATCGCCAGTGCCGCAGTGGTGCTGTGTTGTGCCACTGCTTGTCCCATTTGAAAGCCGGAAGCGGTGACGGCTGAGCCTGCTACGACATAGCGCGTATCGCGTGAGAGTTGCGTCAAATCAGGCGGAATTTCCAGCGACGGAGCGGTTTTGCCCGAGCTTTTGTAGTCCACCTTGTCACTTTGCAAGGCTGAACAGGCCCCAAGGGTGAGGGTCAGGCCAATAGATGCGAGTCGGGTCAGATGCTTCACAAAATTCCTTTGCGGGATAAATCAGAACAGGGCAGGGATTCAGAGCAGGCCAAGGGCTTGCAGAGTTGATTCAAGAAGGGGCTGGTTCGCGCTTGTCAATGGCGTCATGGGTAAACGCAGTGTGCCACCACACAGGTTCATGCGTGCTGCAGCCCATTTGACCGGAATCGGGTTGGCTTCGATGAACAGGTTTTTGTGCAAGGGCAAGAGCTTGAACTGAATTTCCATGGCTTTTTTGACATCGCCAGCAATGGCAGCCACGCAGAGCTCGTGCATCAGGCGCGGCACCACATTGGCCGACACGCTGATATTGCCATGGCCACCGCAAAGCATCAGCGCCACGGCCGTTGGGTCATCACCCGAATAGATGGCAAAACCCTTGGGGGCTTCGCGAATCAGCCATTGCGCACGTTCAATGTTGCCTGTAGCTTCTTTGATACCGATGATGCCCGGCAGCGCTGCCAACCGCAGCACGGTATCGAGCGCCATGTCGGCCACCGATCGGCCCGGCACGTTGTACAACACCAAGGGCAAATCGACCGCCTCGGAAATCGCCTTGAAGTGCTGATATTGCCCTTCTTGAGTCGGTTTGTTGTAGTAGGGCACCACCTGCAACTGGCAGTCTGCGCCCACAGACTTGGCAAAGCGTGCCAGTTCGATGGCTTCGGCCGTGCAATTGGAGCCGCAGCCAGCCATGATGGGTGCGCGCCCAGCGGCTTGTTCGACCGACACGCGGATGATCTCGCAGTGTTCTGGCACGCTAACGGTGGGCGATTCACCTGTGGTCCCCACCACGCCAATGCAGTCGGTGCCCTGCGCAATATGCCAGTCGATCAGCTTGCGCAGCGCAGCGTAGTCCACACTGCCATCGGGCAGCATAGGGGTCACCAGGGCAACGATGCTGCCAGTAATGAGGGGGCGCTTGGAGTGTGTCATTTTGCGAGGGCGGTTCGGAGGTAAGCGGCGTATTTTAGCGAGACGAAAGCAAGGGCCTCAGAGAAACTTTTGGCACGGGAAGTTCCAGCGTGGGCGCGCAGGCGGCAATGCGTTGTACAAAACGCGCCGGGTTCGGTAAAAAACCATTTTCATAGGCGACAACTTGTATCCCTTGACACAATTGAAGCAATTCACCAGGGCGTAATAAAAAATCCGGATTGGCGGGCCTGCCGACTGTTTCGTTACCGCATGCGAAGGTTTCGTACAGTAGCAAACCTCCTGGAGCGACGCTACTCACGACGGTTGGTAGCAGCGCGCGCCACAGATAGTTGGTAACTACCACCACGTCAAACTGTAGTAGCTGCTTGTTTTGCAGCAAAGGCCACGGCCCGTGTTCAATATCAGCCTGTATCGACTTGCCATATTGACTGGCATTGAGCAACGCTTCGGGGTTGCGGTCAACGCCCGTTACCTGGAAACCTCGTTCGGCAAACCATTGCATGTGTCGGCCTTGCCCACAAGCCACGTCAAGCACGCTGCCTCCGGGGTGAGCCAAGTGCGTCCAGCGTTGCACCCATTCAGAGGCTTGCATTGGCATGGCTAAAAACAGCCCCACATCTGGTTGGCTAGTGTCATTAGAAAATCTGGCTGCGTATAAAAAGAAAAAACCAGCAGCAAAATGCCCAGAAGTGCACTGAAAAGTAGCAGTTTGTGAAGGGTTTGCACGGTGCTCAGGCGGCTTGTGGCGCTGGACTGCGCGTAATGGCAGCTTCTTTGATGGGCAAATTAACCAGTGCGGCCAGCACGCCAAGCGCAATCGAGATGCCCCACACCACGTTGTAGTTGCCCGTGCGGTCAAATAAAAATCCACCCAGCCAGACCCCCATGAACGAGCCGATCTGGTGGCTGAAAAAGACAAACCCACCCAGCATGGATAAATGCGCCACGCCAAAAATTTGTGCCACAGTGGCGTTGGTGGGCGGCACGGTCGATAACCATAGCAAGCCCATCAGTGCTGAAAAAATATACACGCTCTGGGGCGATAGCGGTGCCCATAAAAAGACAGCGATCACTATCGAGCGGGCAAAATAAATAAACGCAAGAATGTTCTTTTTAAGCATGCGCTGGCCTAATACGCCCGCCGCGTAAGTGCCGAAAACGTTGAAAAGACCAATCAGCGCCAGTGAGTAGCTCGCCACTTGGGGCGACAGACCTTGGTCTTTCAGATAGCTTGGCATGTGCACGCCAATGAATACCACCTGAAAACCGCAAACAAAAAAGCCAGCCATCAATAGTTGGAAACTGCGGTAAGCAAAAGCTTCGCGCAGCGCCTGCAGAATGGATTGCTCACGAAAATGCCCTGCGCCCCCTCTGAAATCGGGCTCGCGCAGGCCCCAGGCCAGAGGCATCATCAATGTTGCAGCCAGCGCCAGCACCACCAGTGCCTGTTGCCAACCTAGACTATTGATCAAAAAACCTTCACTGGGCACCATCAAGAACTGCCCAAACGAACCAGCTGCAGCTGCAACACCCATGGCCCATGAGCGCCTGTCGGTAGCGACATTGCGGCCAATCACACCATAAACAACGGCAAAAGTGGTGCCAGCTTGCGCCATGCCAATCAGGATGCCTGCTGTCAGCGTGAACAGTAAGGGCGAACTGGCATACGCCATGCCCAGCAAGCCGATTGCGTAGAGCAGTGAGCCGCCCAGAATCACCCGAAATGCTCCAAACCGGTCAGCCAACATGCCAGCAAAAATTCCAGCCAAACCCCAGGCCAGGTTTTGCACGGCCAGGGCAAACGCAAAGGTTTCACGGCTCCAGTTCTGCGCCTGGGTCATCGGCTGCAGCCACAAGCCAAAGCCATGGCGAATGCCCATGGACAGCGTCACAACGCCAGCACCGCAGAGCAGAATTTGGAAGAGTGACAGG
>CAIYYA010000073.1 GCA_903930255.1 uncultured beta proteobacterium | reverse complement strand
CATTCGGATAACCCACTGAAAAACCAATCTCAATGATGTCAAGCTTGGGGTTGCCCAGTAACCGGGTCGCTTCTTGCAACCGGGTTTCACGAACATACGTAGCACAGCTCACCCCCATATAGCTCAAAAAACCAGCATTGACTTTGCGTGGCGACATTTTCACCTGCTGCGCCAAATCATCCAGCGTCAAACTGCTGTGCAAATATTTTTGTATCCACTGAACTGCTTGAATCAACCAGCCAGGCGCACTGGTCAGATGGCGCTGCGAACCCAGCAGGCGTCCAAACCCCACATGCACAGCCAGTCGCGCCAACACTTCGGTAGCAGCAAATGGTTTGGATATGAAATCTTGCCCACCCGCTGCAAAACCTCGCAGTTTCGCTTGTGTATCAGTCAGGCCTGTTAAAAAAATCACCGGGATATTGGCCGTTAAGGGATGCGCGCGCAATTGCCGGCACACCTCAAACCCATCGGGATCAGGCAAACCCACATCCAACAACACCAGGTCTGGGCGCAACTGGCGTGCCAGGCGCAAGGCCTGAAAACCATCGACCGACATCAGCACGCGCGCACCGGCATCGCCTAAAAATTGCGCCAGCATGCGCAATTCATCCGGCAGATCATCAACGATCAGCACCGACACATCGGGCGGTAGCACGATGCTCGTTGGTTCGGCATTTGGCGTCACACCCGTGTAACTCGCACCCGGGTGCAAGGCGATTTCTTGAAGCATGTTGCAAATTGAATAAATGAGTCAGCCCAAGTTCGGGTCTTGCATTGAATTAAACACTGGTTTCCAACTGATTTTGCAAGGCCATGAACGATCGTGTCAAAAATCAAAAGTATTCGGCTTTTTATCAAAAGCTCAAGACTTGGGTTAATGAAAGAATCAATTCATGCCATTGTCAGAAAAGCATGTGATGACCAGTTCCCTAATAGCCAAGCGCCAGCAGGGTTGTTGGTTTTGGTTGGTTTGCACTTTTTTGCTTTGGTAACTTCTACCTGTAGAAATCAAAAACCGCGTTCACGAAATCATTTAGCCAACAGCCACAGAAAGGTTCTCCATGCACAGCTCATCACTCAACCACACCTATCGCCTGGTCTGGAGCGCTTGCTCCAATACCTATGTGGCAGTGGCCGAAACCACCCGCGGCCGTGGCAAGAAAAGTCGCTCTGGCAAAGCCCTTAACGCTCTTGTTTCAGTAGCTGCTGGCGCATTGCTGGCGTGCTCTGGGGCCGGATTAGGTGCACAAACAATTGATAACGGCAATGGCGGAACAGGCCGATTTGTCGAAAGTGGCACCTTATCGCTCTCCAACACTACTATCACCAATTACTCGACGATCGGTGGTGCTGGCAGCGGTGGCGGTGCCGGTTTGGGCGGCGCTATTTTTATTAACCTGGGAGCATCCGTCACACTGAACAACGTCAACTTTGTTGGCAATACCGTGATTGGAGGTGCGGCTATCAGTGGAACGAACGTCGGTGGCTCACTCAATAACTATGCCAATAGCTCGGTACAAACACCAGCCAAAGATGGGTATACGCCCGATGGGATTGTCGCTATCGATGTGAATGGAACTGGCGGCACCAAAGGCAATGTGGGCAACATTGCACCCGGACTTGCAGGTGGTACTGGTGGATTTGGGGGTGCAGGTGGTAAGGGTGGGGATAGGAACGACTTTTTGATTACAGGTGTGGCGTTGGGTGTAGCAGATGTAGCGCTTTCAGCCGCTTCTATTGTCACTGCAGGTGTGGCTACTGGCATGGCCTTTATTGAGTTAGCCACTGCTTCTTCGAGTATTGAATATGCAGCGTTGGTTGTAGCGATTGGAAACCTCGCAGTAGGTATAGCGGATACCGGGCTTGCCATTGCAGGCACTGTAACGTCTGGCCTTGGTTTAGCTGCCGCTTCGACCGAACTTGCACTTTGGGATAAAGCCCTTTCCAATGGGCAAATCGGCTTAGGCGGTGCCGGTGGACAAGGGGGAACAGGTGGTGTGGGCGATTTTGGCAAAGGCGGCGGCATTGGCGGTAAAGGGGGTAACGGTGGAGTAGGTGGGAGCAACTGGAGTGGCTCCGCCTTTAACGGCGGTGCGCAAGGTGGTGACGCGGGCTCTGGCGGCAACGGTGGCATGGGTGGGTTTGGTGCAGGAGGTGGCAATGGCGGTGAAGGTGGCAAAGGTGGTGCTGGTGCGGGTGCTAGCTTCAAAGCAGGCACAGCTGAGGTACCGGCTGAAACACAAATAGTCAAGGAATACACCACGAGTTACGATGAAATCTATACCGACCCTAGCGATGCTAGCAAAACCATTGTAGTGATAGAAGGCCTTAAAGACCCAAAACCCCAATACATCTTAAATGTCTCCAAATACGGTTACCAAGTGGATGCAGAAACCGGTAAATTTGTTTTGGATGGTGCAGGTAAAAAAATCCCCTTAGCTAACGAATTCGTGGTGGACGCCACAACGGGCGACTATGTACTGGATGCGGATGGAAAAAGAACAACCTTGTACCAGGTAGACCCGGTAACCGGTGAATTTGTACTGGATGCGGGTGGAAAAAAAATACTGGCAGCGGGTGCAACTGCAGGTACTGTCAAGTTGGTTGATGTGACCGTTAAAAACAAGTTAAATTCCACAGTCATCGATAAAATCGTGGAAACTAAGCCAAAGGTTGCTGCTACGGGAGACTCAAACTTTGAAGGTAAGCCTTATGGCCTTGATGGCTCTGGTGGTGCAGGCGGCGCAGGGGGCTTTGGCGCTGGTGCTGGAGCCAACGGCAAAGGGTATGGCGCATTGGCTGGTGGCGGCAGCGGTGGCAGTGGCTTTGGCGGCGCTATTTTTGTGCGTAGCGGTGGTAATTTAACTATCAAAGGCACAGCAAAGTTTGAACAAAACTCAGCCCTTGGTGGCGATGGTCAAGACCAAACAGTCACAGAGATGGCAGGTGCTCCTGGCAGTGCTGCAGGCACCGACCTGTTCATGATGAAGGGCTCGAACGTTATGTTGGCTCCCGGCGGCAACAACATCATTACCTTTAATGGCTCGATTGCCGACGACAGCGGCATCGCCGGCGTGGCCGATGGCAATGGTGCCAGCCTGACCGTGCAAGACGGCCTGGTGATCTTCAATGGTGCCAACACCTATTCTGGTCAGACGAAGATTGCTGCCAAAGGTGTACTGCAAGCTATGGATGGCACCGGCATTGCCACATCGAGCAATATCAACTTTATCGGCGGCACGATTGATGGTGTCACCACCGGTGGCGTGCTGCAAACCAATGGCTTGTTCAACCGTTTTGTCGGCACCGCCAGCACGCGCATCCAGTGGACCGGTGATGGCGGCTTTGCCGCCCAAGGTGGTGCGTTGGAGGTGAGCCTTTCTAATAATCAGACTCTGACCTGGGGTGCCAACAGCTTTGTGCCCAACGGCAACAAACTCTTGTTTGGTTCAGCCACCGCTACCGATGCGGTCACGTTTGACAACGCCATTAACTTGAACGGCGCTACCCGCACCATTTTGGTCACGGCCAATGATGCAACGCTGTCTGGCGTAGCGGCCAACACGGACACGGCAACGCTCAAGGGCGTGCTCTCTAACGGTGGTTTGGTCGTGGGCGACGCTACCCACAACGGTATTTTGATTATTGACAACACCAACACCTACACAGGCGGCACCACCGTCAACGGCGGTACGTTGCGTGAAAGTGCCACGGGCTTCTTGGCCGACACGGGATTTTTAACGGTGGATGGTTCAACGGCTGTATTCGACTTGGGCGCCAACCACAACGACATGGTCGGAATTGTTACCCTGAACAATGGCGGCACATTAGCCGGCAGCGGTACTTCGGCGATCAAGAGCGACACCAGTTTTGAAATGAAAGACGGCACCGTCAACATTTTTCTTGACGGCACGGGTGTCTTGAACAAGACGACTACTGGCACGGTCACACTCAACAAACAAAATACTTACACGGGTTTAACCACCGTGAGCGCTGGCACTTTGGCCTATGGCACCGACAACGCCCTGGCCACCGGCGACGTGATCGTCACCGGTGCAACAGCCGTGCTAGACCTTAAAACCTATAACGACACGGTAGGCACGGTAACCCTGGACGGCGCAGGCACCATCAACGCCACGGGCAGCAACACAACCAACGGCACCTTAACCAGCACGGGCTCATTTGAAATCAAGAGCGGCACAGTCAACGCCAAGTTGGGTGGCGAAGGCATTGCGTTGAACAAAACCACCGATGCTACGGTTAACCTGAACAACCAAAACAGCTACACCGGCCTGACCACGGTCAGCGCCGGCAAACTCAATTACGGTGTGGACAACGCCATTGCCACGGGCCAAGTCACCGTCAATGGTGCCACCGCCATATTGGAGTTAAACACTTTTAACGACAGCGTAGGCACGGTGACCTTGGATGGCGCTGGCACCATCAACGCCACGGGCAGCATCACCACCAACGGCACCTTAACCAGCACGGGCTCATTTGAAGTCAAGAGCGGCACAGTCAACGCCAAGTTGGGTGGTACGGGCATTGTGCTTAACAAGACATCTGATGGCTCGCCCACGGGCGGCACGGTGACACTGAACAACCAAAATACCTACACCGGCCTGACCACGGTCAGCGCAGGCAAGCTCAATTACGGTGTCAATGACGCGATTGCCAGCGGTGCAGTCACGGTCAATGGATCCACGGCCGAGTTGGCCCTGAACAGCTTTACCGACACGGTGGGCACGGTCACGCTTGACAACGCTGGTCTGATTAGCGGCAGCGGCACTCTCACCAGCACTGGCAGCTTTGAGCTTAAAGACGGCACAGTCAACGCGATTTTGGGTGGCACAGGCATTGTCCTGAACAAAACCACAGGCGGCGCAACCCCTGATGGCACAGTCACTCTGAACAACCAGAACACCTACACCGGTTTGACCACGGTGAGTGCAGGCAAGCTGGCCTATGGCACCAATAACGCCATTGCCACGGGCGCTGTCACGATCACAGGAATAGGCTCTGAGCTTGCACTGGGTGCTTTCAACGACAGCGTGGGAACCGTGACGCTGGCAAGTGCGGGTCTGATCAGCGGCAGCGGCACGCTCACCAGCACCGGTAGCTTTGAGATGAAAGACGGCACGGTGAATGCGATGTTGGGTGGCACTGACATTGTGCTGAACAAGACTACTGCAGGTATCGTGACACTGAACAACCAAAACAGCTACACCGGCTTGACTACCGTAAGCGCAGGCAAACTGGTTTATGGCACCGACAACGCCATTGCCACCGGTGCCATCACGATCACAGGAATAGGCTCTGAATTGGCATTGGGAGCGTTTAATGACAGTGTGGGAACCGTGACGCTGGCAAGTGCAGGCCTGATCAGCGGCACAGGCACACTCACCAGCACCGGCACGTTTGAGATGAAAGACGGCACAGTCAACGCCAAGCTCGGCGGCGTGGGCATTGTTCTGAACAAAACCACGGCGGGCACCGTCACGCTGAACAACCAAAACAGCTACACCGGCTTGACCACCGTGAGCGCAGGCAAATTGGCCTATGGAACAAACAACGCCATTGCCACCGGTGCCGTCACGATCACGGGAACAGGCTCAGAGCTGGCGCTGGGTGCGTTTAACGACTCCGTGGGCACGGTGACTTTGGCAAGTGCTGGCCTAATCAGCGGCACCGGCACACTGACAAGCACCGGCAGCTTTGAGATGAAAGATGGCACGGTTAACGCTATTCTGGCTGGCGTAGGCATTGCCCTGAACAAAACCACGGCTGGCACTGTCACGCTGAATAACCAAAACACCTACACAGGCAACACCACGGTGAGCGCGGGCTCACTGGTTTTAGCCAGCACCACGGCACCCAACCTGGCACCAACAACCGCAGTCACGGTGGCCAGCGGCGCCAGTTTGGTGGTCAATGGCAACAACACCGTGGCCTCGCTCACCAGCAATGGGGCGATCTCGGGCAACATGACTTTGACTGCGCCAACCTATAACCTGAACGATGGCACTCAGGTTACGGCAAAGCTGGGCAATGTCACCACGGGGTCAACGCTTAACAGCAATGGTGCTGTCACACTGAGCAACTCCGTTGCCGCCACCACCATCAATGTGCAAACCGGCAAACTCACCGTTGCCGGGTTAAACCTATTGTCGATTGCGGCAGCTGTTGACATTGCTACGGTAGCCGAGCTGTCACTCACTGGCGGCGATCAAACCATTAAGACACTCAACGGCGCGGAACCCTGACGCTCAACGGCTACAACCTAAACGTAATCCAGGGGGGCTCCTTCACAGGAAGCACCACAACCTCAGGCGCTTTGACCAAGTCCGGCACCGGTCAATTGGATCTGAGTGGCACCAACACCTTTACCCAAGGCACGACGGTGGATGCAGGGACTGTGGCCAACACTGGCACTATCAACACCAGCAACACGGTGGTGAATAACGGCGGTACCTTGAATAACACGGGAACCATCAACAACAGCAATGTCACCGTCGATACCATTGTTAATACAGGCGGTAAGTTACTCAACAACGGCACCATCACCAACAATGTGCTGGTGAATGTGGGTGGGACCTTTGGCGGCAACGGAACGATCACCGGCAAATTCACCGGCAATGGCACCACTTCACCCGGCAACTCGCCTGGCATCATGACCGTGACAGGAAATTACGTTGAAAACGGCCAGTTGGACATCGAGGTGTGGGGCAAGAGTGGCGCCGGACACGCTACTGCAGGGCACGACCAAGTGTTGGTAGGAGGCACAACCACACTGAATCCGGCCTCAAGTATCCTGAATCTGATGCAGACGAGTACTTTTGAACCGGCCAAGGGGGACAAATTTACATTCATTCAAGGTGCACCCGGCTCAATCAGCGGGTCGTTCAAGACCTTTCAAAGCAATTTTGCCAATGACATGATCGTGAACCTGAGCACTGGCGAGCTGATTGGAACGGGTCTACTCACGGCAACAACAGGAAGCAACCTTCTCAATGCCATGCCAGGTGCCAGCGCGAACTTGCAAGCAATGGTCAATAACCTGAAAGTTGCAAACCACCAATACGCCGGTGGCGATTTGATTTCCTTGCTATTGGCACCTGGAGTCACAGCATCGGATATCAGCCTGATTTCGAACCGCGCCTCACCCGAGGCCTACGCCGGATTCTCTGAATACGCCGGGCGTGCAACGAGCAACTACACCGAAAGTGCGGTGAACATGCGGCCGATGACCCAGACCGATAAATATGCAATTTTTGCTGGCTATACAAACTTTGACACCGGATCATCGAGTTCACTCAACCAGGCTGACTATTCGCTCAAGAGCAAGGGTGCCATTACCGGTATGCGCTTTACGGTCAGCCCGCAATTCACTGCCGGGGTTTTTGTGGGCATCGACTCAGGTTCGCTCGACACCACTTACACCAAAGGCAGCACAACTGGCAATGTTTATGGTCTTTTTGGCGAATTCAGCGCTGGCGCGGACAAGAGCTTGACCGTCACCGGTAGCTTGAGTCTGGCCAATTACACCAGCGAAGGAACCCGTGCAACGGCTGGAACATCGGCTGCCTTAGCAGGTTTGTCACGCTTTAAGGGTGTGGGCTCGAATGCAAGCTCTGCATCTGTGGCGTTGAAATACCGTGCCATTCAAAGCCCAACCATGCTGATTCAACCAGAGTTCAGCGTGGGCTATTTGAACAGTTCAGTGAATAGCTTCGACGAAAGCAACACTAACAAACTGCAAGCCTTGCATGTAGCGGCCATGAACACCAACAGCATGGTGACCGAAGCAGCCGTCAACGGCAAATTTCTAGTGAACCCACAATTCACCTTGAACGGCCGATTGGGCGTAAGCCATCAATCTGCGGGTGCTGAGCGCGATGTCACAGCCCATGTGGTGGGTGAAACCACTTCTTTCACCGTGCGTTCACCTGGCATCGGAGCAACGGCTGTTAATTTGGGAATGGGCGCCAGTCTGAGTGTCACGGATAAATTCACTTTGAGTGCGGCTTACCGCAAGGCGATGATTTCGGGAGCGCAATCTTCCAATTCGTTCAACATCAATGCTGCTTTAAGCTTTTGAACTGACTTCGCATCAAAAAGGGGCTTCGGCCCCTTTTTTATTTGACGGAGCGTTCACGCAATCCATAAAATGGGCGTTTTTGGAGATACCCATGCGCTTTCTTCATGTGCTGCGTGCCATTTTGCTGCTTGGTGTTTGCAGCTGCTTGCAGAGCCCTGCCGCAGCGCAAAACACACCCAGCAGTCGACTCGATCGCATTCAAACTGACAAGTTGCTGCGCGTCTGTATCTGGCCCGATTACTACAGCATCACTTATCGAAACCCGAAAACGCAACAGCTTGCGGGCATCGACATTGATATGGCCAACGCGCTTGGCAAAGACTTGTCGGTGGCCGTGCAGTTTGTTGACAGTTCATTTGCCAAGCTGATTGACGATGTCACGCAAGAGCGCTGCGATGTTGCCATGTTTGCCATTGGCATCACGCCGCAGCGTGCCGAGAAGCTGCGTTTTTCCAAGCCGCATCTGGCAAGCGATATTTATGCCATCACCACGAAAACCAACCGTCGCATCAAAAATTGGGACGATATCGACAAGAGTGGATCGGTGGTGGCTGTTGCTAAAGGCACACTGCATGAACCTGTCATGAAAACAAAACTCAAAGTTGCACAATTGTTGGTGCTTGACACACCGTTTGCCCGTGAACAAGAAGTACAAGCCGGTCGTGCCGACGTATTCATGACCGATTTTCCCTATAGCCAGCGTTTTTTGATTAACGCCGAGTGGGCGCGCCTGGTGGCGCCGCCTGGCACCTATCACATGACGCCTTACGCCTACGCCATCAAACCCGGCGATGATGCTTGGCATGCCCGACTTGAGCGTTTTGTGGCAGACATCAAACGTGATGGTCGCTTGCTTGCAGCCGCCAAACAGCACGGCTTGTCACCCATCGTCGCCCCCTGATGAAAGCTGGTATGTCATTGCGCCGGGCAGTTTTTGGCGCATTGGCTTTGTTTGTCTGCACCATGCTGGCCTTGACCGGCTACACGCTGTGGACTTTGCGCCAACATGCAATGAATGTTGGTATGGAAATAGCCGCAGCCAAGTCGCGTAGTTTTGAAGATTATTTGACGCAAAGTCTACAGGTAACGGCGTTGGCTGCAGCCTATGTGGTCCCGCAGGATTCGGTGGCGCTGAAACTTCCCGAGATTCAGCGCGTGATGCTAACAACTCTGCGCCAGACGCCGCATCTGCGCTCAATCTCACTGCTGGATGACAAGGGGCGCATTCTGGTCAGCTCAAACCCAATGAATGTGGGTGTTTTTGTCAGTCAGGCTGATTTTTTACCGCTGACGAATGGTGCATCCGATCTTTTACGCATTGGCCGTCCCTTGGCAGGTCGCGATTTTTCAGACGGTTTGACAGCAACACCCTCAGCACCCGTGACCGCCAACGCGCAGTATTTCATCCCTCTGAGCAAACAGCTCATCGTCAACGAGAAGCCGTTTTTTTTTGTTGACCGCACTCAACCCAGATTTTTATGTGAATCACATTCTGCAGTCATTTGATGCAGACCAGGGCAGCGTTGAAGTATTGCGCTTTGATGGAACGCTGTTATTGGACTCTCGTCAGCTTGAACAGATAGGCGCGATCGAAGACTATGTGGTGCGTGATCTGCAACTCGATCATGTCGAATCTGGCAGATTTATCCACGACCCAAGCGAGCCAGGTCGAGGTCAGTCACTAACAGCCTACCGAGCCTCTCGTCTATACCCAATTGTGGTGGTGACGCACTATTTAAGCAGCTCAGCCCTGCTGGCATGGCGTGCGCAAACGCAGGCCGTGCTGTTAGTCGTGTTACCAACCTTGTTGGCGATCAGCCTGCTCACCCTGCTGTTTTATCGGCGTCAAGTGCAGCACCTGTCAAAAATCAGCGCGGACATTGCCGAGCGCAATAAAATTCAATTGCTGCTCGGCACCATTCTCGACAACTCCAGTGTGGGTATCACGTTCGTGCGCAATCGCATACAGATATGGGCTAACCAGCATATGAGTGAAATGTTTGGTTATTCCATGGCAGAAATGGAGAACCAAAGTACCCGCCTGTTTTATCCAACGCAGGCGTCTTATGACGAACTCGGAAAAGCAGGCTACGCGGCATTTGCTGCTAGCGGAACCTTCACCACTGAAATTGAACTGCTGCACAAAAATGGCACCCTGATCTGGATCA
Organism: uncultured beta proteobacterium; assembly: GCA_903930255.1. GTDB lineage: Bacteria > Pseudomonadota > Gammaproteobacteria > Burkholderiales > Burkholderiaceae_C > Rhodoferax. The sequence goes on along the minus strand of CAIYYA010000073.1, from coordinate 51,652 downwards.
GTCTTTCAGGCAAAGTGGTTGATCTGAATGACTCAGCAGCCGGCAGCATCTGGGTTTTTGACGACATCACGGCGCATCGGCGCATTCAGCAGCAATTGCATGAAGCCAAAAATGCCGCAGAAGCTGCCAATCTGGCCAAGAGCCGTTTTCTGGCCACGATGAGCCACGAAATCCGCACGCCAATGAACGGGGTTTTGGGCATGGCGCAATTGCTGCTGATTCCCAACCTGACAGAGACAGAGCGACAAAGCCATGTGCGTACCATTCTCTCAAGTGGACATACCCTGCTGAACCTGCTCAACGACATACTCGATTTGTCAAAAATTGAGGCTGGCAAATTTATGCTCGAGTCAGCGCCGTTTGAACCCGCTGCTGTAATGCTGGAGACCAACACCTTATTCACCGGAGCTGCACAAGCCAAACACTTGAACCTGAGCGCGCACTGGGTGGGGCTTTCTGCACAACGCTATTTGGGGGACGCGCACCGCCTGGGGCAAATGCTCTCGAATCTGATTGGCAACGCTATCAAATTTACGCAACAGGGTAGCGTGCGTGTCTCAGCCACAGAGGTTGATCGGCAGGGCCAATTTGCACTGCTGGAGTTTTCGGTCAGCGACACCGGGATGGGGGTTCCTGCAGACAAACAAGACATGCTGTTCAAGCCATTTACCCAGGCTGACAGCTCGACCACGCGCGAGTTTGGGGGATCAGGGCTGGGCTTGTCGATCGTGCGCAGCTTGGCCAAGGCCATGGGTGGTGATGTGGGTGTGGACAGCGAACCCGGTGCCGGCTCTCATTTTTGGTTTCGGGTGCGGCTTCAGGTCGGCGCCGTCGACACGACCCTGCCGGATTTACCACTACAAACTGCAGCGAGTGCTGATGCGACGCTCTCAATCAGACAACTGAAGGCCAGGCTGCTGGTGGTTGAAGACAATCCAGTGAATGCCATGGTGATCGAATCCTTGCTGAACCAACTCGGTTTAAGCAGCAGCTTGGCGCGTGACGGAGAACAAGCGGTGCAGATCATCACCCAAGCAGGCGCAGAAGACTTACCAGACCTGATTTTGATGGATTTACAAATGCCGGTGATGGACGGCTACAGCGCCACACAGCATATTCGGCAGTGGGAAGCGCAGCAGCAGCGCCAACCGCTGCCCATTATTGCCCTGACAGCCGACGCTTTTGATGAAGACCGCAAGCGCTGCTTTGGCGTTGGTATGAACGACTTTTTAACCAAACCGATTGCGCTTAATGCCTTGAAATTGGCACTGGCCCGGTGGCTTTAACCCCCGTTTGAGCCAATCGAAGCAAACCCCTCACCCTCTATTTGATGCGCGTCAACGCTGGTCGACCCGTTGGAGGTTTTGCTTGGACTGACTCTGGTTCTGCTGCACCGTCGGCATTTGCCAAAGGAACGCTGCTCAAATGCACCGAGCGCGGCGCTTTGGCTGGCGCAACGGCATCCGCTTGCAGGGTTTTAGATTGCTCCGGATTGACAAATGCCATGCCTTGACCATTTTCCCGGGCAAAAATTGCCATGACTTGATCAATAGGCACCAGAATGTCTTTCACCACACCTGAAAACCTGGCTTTAAAGGCCAGATATTCGTTGTCGATAGCCAGTGCTGTGGTGGCGTCGTAGCCGATATTCAGCACAATTTCACCATCTTTGACAAATTCGCGTGGCACCTGAACCAAGTTGTTCACAGCAACAGTGACATAGGGTGTTAGGCCATTGTCACTACACCACTCGTGCCAAGCACGAATCAAATACGGTCGTGTCGATGTCAAATCCGGAGTTTTTGCCATGTTCCGATGTCTTATTTGCGCATAACTTTTTCAGACGGCGTGAGCGCTTCGATATAGGCTGGACGCGAAAAAATCCGCTCAGCATATTTGAGCAACGGAGCTGCATTTTTGCTCAACTCAATACCGTAATAGTCCAAGCGCCAAAGCAAGGGGGCAATCGCCACGTCGAGCATCGAAAAACCATCACCTAGCATGAATTTATTTTTCAAAAACACCGGCGCCAACTGAGTCAAGCGATCACGGATGTGTGTGCGGGCTTTTTCCAGGGCTTTTTCGTTATTCTTGCTGGAGCGGCTCTCCATGGTAGAAACGTGCGTAAAAAGTTCTTTTTCAAAGTTCAACAAAAACAACCGAACCCGAGCCCGATCAACCGGATCACCCGGCATGAGTTGCGGGTGCGGAAAACGCTCATCAATGTATTCGTTGATGATGTTGGATTCGTAAAGAATCAGATCCCGTTCGACCAAAATGGGAACTTGTCCATAAGGGTTCATCACGTTGATATCTTCAGGCTTGCTGTACAAGTCCACATCGCGAATCTCAAAGTCCATGCCCTTTTCAAACAAAACAAAGCGGCAACGATGAGAATAGGGGCAGGTCGTACCCGAGTAAAGCACCATCATGGTGAAGGCTCCTAAAAAATCAAAAAGAGCGGGAGGCAGACTGCCATCCCACTCTGAACAGAAAAGGCCGCACCAAACACAGTGCGGCCAGTAGCGCGCGGTTTACTTGATGTCTTTCCAATATGCGCCGTTAAGACGCCAAGTCAAGAAAGTTAAACCTGCAAGAAACAGCAACACCCAAAGGCCGATGCGTTCACGCGAGGTTTGTGCAGGCTCAGCCATCCACTGCAGATAGTTAACCAAGTCAGCCACGGTTTCATCATATTTGGCCGGACTCATGTTGGCTTGCAGCTCCCACAGTGCATGGGGCATAGCAACATTTGGAAATATGTGGTTGTTCCAGCCGGTTGGTTTGGTTTCGTCACGGTAAAAACCACGCATGTAGGAGTAAAGATAGTCTGCACCCGTACCACCGGCGCCTGCACGCGAACGCGAAATCACGGTCAAGTCGGGCGGATTCACGCCAAACCAAGCTTTAGCTTGTTGTGGATCAATGGCAGCTTTCATGGTTTCACCAATTTTGCTGTTGGTGACGAGCAAGTTGTCTTTGATTTGCTCCGCGGTAAGACCAATGTCTTGTAAGCGGTTGAAACGCATGAAGGCAGCCGAATGACAGTTCAGACAATAATTAACAAAAATTTTGGCACCGTTTTGTAGTGCAGCGTTGTCATTGATCTTGTTCGGCGCTTTGTCCCAGGCAGGCCCCGCGACATTGGCCTGAACAGCAGCAGTCATGCCCAGCGCCAACATCACAGCGAGCACCATTTTTTGAGTGAAACCCATGATCTTCATATTGTGTACTCCAGTTCAGTGCGCTTTGAAGGTAACGCGATCGGGCACCGGCTTAAACGTACCCAAACGACTCCACCAGGGCATCAGAATAAAAAAGCCAAAGTAGAACAGCGTTCCCAATTGAGAAATGCGTCCGGCAATATCTGAGACTGGTTGGGTGCCCAGATAACCAATCACAAAGAAGTTGATGACAAAAACGCCATACAAATATTTATGCCAGCTTGGACGATAGCGAATCGATTTCACCTTGCTGTTGTCGAGCCATGGCAAAAAGAACAGAATCACAACGCCACCACCCATGGCTACAACGCCCCAAAATTTGGCATCAATCGCCAGCATCATGGCAACGATCACCAGTGCGGCGCCCACAATGCCAGCTTTGAAAAGGGCTGGCATTTTGATCTTGGTAACAGCCAACACCGCGCCGATCAGCACGCAAGCCATCAGCACATACATCATCTCGCTGGTGACAGCACGCAACAAGGTGTAGAAAGGTGTGAAATACCAGACAGGGGCAATGTGCAGCGGGGTCTGAAATGGGTCAGCTGGAATAAAGTTGTTGTACTCGAGGAAATAGCCACCCATTTCAGGGGCGAAAAACACAATCGCCGAGAACACAAACAAGAACACGCTGACGCCAAAAACGTCATGCACTGAGTAGTAAGGATGAAACGGAATGCCATCAAGTGGCTTCCCATTGGCATCTTTTGTGGCTTTGATTTCAACGCCATCGGGGTTGTTCGAGCCCACTTCGTGCAGCGCAATGATGTGCGCCACCACCAAGCCCAATAGCACCAGTGGCACAGCAATCACGTGAAAGCTGAAGAAACGATTCAGCGTGGCGTCACCCACCACAAAATCACCACGAATCAGCAAAGCCAGATCGGGGCCAATGAAAGGAATGGCAGAGAACAGGTTAACGATCACCTGTGCACCCCAATAGCTCATTTGTCCCCAAGGCAGCAAGTAGCCCATAAAAGCTTCGGCCATGAGCGCCAGGAAAATGCCACAGCCAAAGAGCCAGATCAGCTCGCGCGGTTTACGGTAGCTACCGTACATCAGGCCACGAAACATGTGCAGATAGACCACCACAAAAAAAGCAGACGCTCCGGTGGAATGCATGTAACGAATCAGCCAGCCCCAGGGCACATCACGCATGATGTATTCGACGGAGGCGAAAGCCAGGGCTGCATCGGGCTTGTAGTGCATCACCAGAAAAATACCGGTGACGATCTGGATCACTAGAACGAGCAGCGAGAGTGAACCAAAAATGTACCAAAAATTGAAGTTTTTGGGCGCGTAGTATTCGCTCATATGCTCTTTGAAGAGCTTGGACAACGGAAACCGGTTGTCAACCCAGTTCAGGGCTTTCTCGGCAATCGGGGCGTTGGGGGAGATTTCGTGAAATTCAGCCATGTCGTTCGTCCTTAGGCTAGCTTGTCAGCACCAATGAGCAATTTGGTGTCAGAGAGGTACATGTGGGGGGGCACTTCGAGATTGTCTGGGGCGGGCTTGTTTTTGTAAACACGACCTGCCAGATCAAAAGTAGAACCATGGCAAGGGCAGAAAAAACCACCTTGCCAGTCATCAGGCAACGACGGCTGCGGGCCTGGTTTGAATTTTTCTGACGGCGAACAGCCCAGATGCGTGCAAATGCCCACCACAATCAGGTACTCTGGCTTGCGTGAACGCACATCATTGCGAGCGTATTCAGGCGCTTGGTCAGCCGGTTTACGCTCTGATTTAGGGTCTGCCAACTGACTATCGAGCTTGGGCAAGGCGGCCAGCTGCTCGGGTGTGCGCCGCACAATCCATACTGGTTTGCCGCGCCATTCGACCGTCATTTTTTCGCCCGGCTTGAGTGCCGAAATATCGGCTTCGACGGCAGCACCAGCTGCTTTGGCTTTTTCTGAAGGCAGAAATGAACTAACAAACGGGACAATAGCAGCAGCACCGCCCACGGCACCAGCGCAGCTTGATGCAATTAGCCAGGTTCGTTTGCTGGAATCAACGGTGCCGTTGCCGGCAAGGGTTTCACTCATGGGAATCCTCAATGATAAAGATCGAGATCGCTTTAGGTAACAGCCCTAAATTGTAACTTAGCGATTTGCCAGCTCGTATTCGTTTCAACTTATATAGTTTAAAAACTCCAAAATCAAATCTTGCATTGGCAGAGTTGTTTGGCCATGCGAATTGCCTCAATCAAACTCGAGGCGTCTGCCAGGCCGGTTCCCGCAATGTCAAACGCTGTGCCGTGGTCTGGGCTGGTGCGCACCAATGGCAAGCCCAGAGTCACATTTACCCCCTGTTCCACACCCAAATATTTCACCGGTATCAGGCCTTGGTCGTGGTACATGGCCAACACCACATCAAATTCACCCGGGCTGGTAAGCGTGGTGCGTGCGCGCATAAAAACTGTGTCGGGGGCAAACGGTCCGCGGGCATCGATTCCTTGCGCGCAGGCTGCAGCAATAGCCGGCGCGATGACTTCAATTTCTTCGCGCCCAAACAAGCCCCCCTCTCCCGCGTGCGGATTAACCCCGGCAACACCAATACGCGGTGCGCGCCCCAATATCGCTTGCAGCGATCGGTGCGTGATCTGCAGCGTTAACAACACCTGTTCGAAGGTGAGCGCCGCAAGAGCCTGCTGCATTGACACATGAATACTCAGCAAAACCACACGCAACTCAGGGTTGGCTAACATCATGCGCACGGGTAATTGCGCCAGTGGCAGCTGCAGATGTTCAGCTGCCAGCGACTGCAGCATTTCGGTATGCCCCGGAAACGCAGCGTGCGGCAAACCCGCCAGAGCCAGCGCCGCTTTGTTCAAGGGTGCAGTTACCAGGGCGGCCACTTCGCCACGCAGAGCTGCTTGCGCAGCCCACACCACACAATCGCCGGCCATTTGTCCCGCCTGAGCGCTGACCCGACCCAACTCTGGAAGATTCGTGCCTTGCAAGGCTGCAGCTGCAATTTGCATAACGGGCAAGCAGCGTGGCGGGCAAGACAGAGCCTGCGCAACATGGTCGATTTGCACAACCGGCAAAAGCAGTGCATCGGCCGCAACGATTCGTGCAGCGCGCCGCAGTGTGGCGATATCACCGACAACGAAACAAGCTTGGGTGACATCGGGTGCATCGCGAAACGCCTTGACAATGGTTTCAGGGCCAATGCCAGCTGGGTCACCCAGGGTGATGGCAATAGGGAGTTGCATGCCTTGTTCCTCAGTTTCAAACAGGGTTGTGGATATCAATGAACGCGTGGTTTAAACCCAGTTGCTCAGCCAAATGCGTAGCCACAGCAGCAACGCCAAAGCGCTCGGTGGCATGGTGCCCACAGGCCAGATACGCGACACCACATTCACGCGCCAAGTGCACTTGCGGTTCGGAGATTTCACCCGTGATAAACGCATCTGCCCCAGCGGCAATGGCTGCTTCAAAATAACTTTGAGCACCACCACTGCACCACGCTATTTTTTTAATAGCTTTACACGCTTGACTGACAAGCGTTACAGGGTGATCTAGCACATATTCAAGATGTGCAGCCAAGGCCTCGGCGGAGTCCCATCCGGCGGCATTGGTGAATTCACCCAAACAGCCCAGTGCTTGTTCGCCAAAATTGGCTTGACATACAAAACCCAAGCGTTGAGCCAATTGCGCGTTATTGCCCAAAGTTGGGTGCGCATCCAGTGGCAAGTGGTAGGCCAACAAATTGATGTCATGCGCCAACAGCAGCGCCAGGCGATGCTTCATCCAGCCGGTTACACATGCATCGTGACCACGCCAAAACAGGCCATGGTGCACCAGAATGGCATCTGCCTTGACCGCCACCGCAGCCTCGATCAATGCCAAACTGGCTGTGACCCCGCTGACCAGCTTGCCAATTTGAGCCCGCCCTTCGACTTGCAGGCCGTTTGGGCCGTAATCACGAAAACGCTCGGGCTGCAGCAAGCCATCAGAAGCAGCCAGGAGTTCAGAACGATGAACCATCCACTTTTTCCTTCACAGACACATCACAATCACAACCAACCCCAGCAGCAATCCAGCGGCGCCCGGCACGACGCAACAGCCAGGCCAAGAATCCAACACTCCAGTGCCAAGCAGTTGGCAAACAACGCATCAATTGCAGGCGTGGCTGCGTCAGAGCACCACAGCGATAGTGCAAAGCCTCAGCCTGCCATACCAGTGCCTTGCAGGCGCCTCTGATACGCCCCGACAGCAGGCGCCCCACTGGACATGGCTCGATTTGGCAACAAACCCCACAGCCATTGCACGGCGCACCCAGCATTGGCTTGGCGGGTGCATCGGGCTGAATATGAATCACCCACGAAGACTTGGACATTGAATTCTGATCTGCCGCCTACAATTTAAACCGCTTACTATCATTTAAGTTAACCCTTTACGGGCGTTCGCCCTGATTGTCCATGAAACGTTTTTGGTTGTTGTTTTCACAGTCTGTCACCGTTTTGTTGGCAGGATATTTTGTCGTTACGACGCTCAAGCCGGGCTGGGTCTCTACTTCGGCGAATCGCGCAGGCAGTCTGTCCGTCATCGAAGCCCCGGCCAGTGGTGCGGCAGCGGTGCCCGCAGGTAGTTTCAGACTGGCAGCACAAAAATCGTCGGCAGCCGTGGTGAGCATCAACACCAGTAAAAATGCACGCCGTGGGTCGCATAGCAGCGACCCCTGGTTTAAATTTTTTTTTGGTGATCAGTCCAGCGAACCGCAAGTCGGTCTGGGTAGCGGGGTCATCGTCAGCGCTTCGGGCTACATTCTCACAAACAACCATGTCGTCGAAAACGCTGACGAAATCGAAGTGATTTTGAACGACAGCCGTCAAACGGTCGCCAAAGTCATAGGCACTGACCCAGACTCCGACCTGGCCGTGCTGAAAATCGAGCTGGAGCGCCTGCCGGTGATCGTGCTGGGCAACTCTGACTTGTTGCAAGTGGGGGATCAGGTGCTGGCCATTGGCAACCCGTTTGGTGTCGGGCAAACCGTCACCAGTGGCATCGTGAGTGCCCTGGGTCGGAATCAGTTGGGCATCAACACATTTGAAAACTTTATTCAAACCGATGCGGCAATCAACCCCGGCAACTCGGGTGGTGCACTGGTGGACACCAGCGGCAACCTGCTGGGCATCAACACGGCCATTTACTCACGCTCTGGCGGCAGCATGGGCATTGGCTTTGCCATTCCGGTAGCGACAGCCAAAATGGTGCTTGAAGGCATTGTGAAGGACGGCCAGGTGACACGCGGTTGGATTGGAGTGGAACCTAACGAACTCAACCCAGAGTTGGCGCAAACCTTTGGCGTGGCAGCACAACAGGGTGTCATCATCACAGGCGTGCTACAAAATGGTCCTGCGGCAAAAGCCGGCATGCGCCCAGGCGATGTGGTGACCCGCGTACTCGACCGTGATATGCACAATGTAGCTGAGTTATTGAGCGCTATTGCCGCACTAAAACCTGGCACTATGGCGCGCATTGAAGTGCAGCGCGGCAATGTCAAAAGCAGCCTGCAGGTGAGCCCCGGGATTCGTCCCCGACCACCGACACGGTAATTATTTCGACCCTGGTTCAGTCTCTTCAGGCGCCTGTGTGTGACGTAGGAATAATTGGGCAGCCCAAATACCCACTTCATACAACAGGCACATCGGAATAGCCAGTGCAAGCTGCGAAACCACGTCGGGTGGCGTCACAATGGCTGCAATGATAAAAGCCAAAACGACAAAATAACCCCGAAATTCTTTCAGCTTCTGAATGCTGAAAATATTCATGCGTGCCAGCACCACCACCACCACCGGCACCTCAAAAGCCATGCCAAAAGCCAGAAACATTGACAGCACAAAACTCAGATAGGCTTCGATGTCGGGCGAGGCCGTGATGCTGGCTGGTGCAAAGCTTTGAATGAACGCAAAAACCCGGCCAAATACGAAGAAATAACAAAACGCGACACCGATAAAGAACAGCAGGGTGCTCGACACCACCAAAGGCAGCACCAGCTTTTTTTCGTGCGAATAAAGTCCGGGCGCCACAAAAGCCCACAGTTGGTAAAGCACCACCGGCAAAGCCAGCATAAATGCGGCCATCAGCAGCACTTTGAGCGGCACCATAAAGGGTGAGATCACCGAAGTCGCGATCAACGTCGCACCTTTTGGCAAATGCGCCACCAAAGGCGCAGCCATCAAGTCATAGAGCGCAGCCGGACCGGGAAATGCCCCGAGAACGATAGCGACCACCACAATGGCCAGCACCGCTTTAACGAGCCGATCACGCAACTCAACCAGATGCGCCACAAATGGCTGCTCACTACCGGCGAGTTCATCGTCTTTTTTTAAGGAATCAGTCATCACTTGAATGGCGTTGGGCGATAGCGGGCAACCCTGGCTGCCCCGGACAAGGCTTTGGTGCGCACACCGGTGCGCGCTTTGTACCAGTTGGGCATGGCGCCTTGCTTGAGACGCCATTTTTTCTTGGGGTGACGATATTCGGGTGGAATTTCCAGCAAACCGGTGGCTTCTGAAGCATTGCTTTGAGCGGGGATGCCCGTGGTTTCCGCCCAGGTTTTTTCGAAATCACTGGCACCGCTCTGAATCGACTGGTGCACGTCTTGTGCTGCACTTTGAACCGTATCCTTCATTTTTTTAAGCTCATCGAGCGCCATCGAACGATTCACCTCGGCTTTGACATCACTCACATAGCGCTGTGCTTTGCCAATCATGGTGCCGAGCATGCGTGCCACACCGGGCAGTTTTTCAGGGCCAATGACGATCAGCGCGACGGCACCGATCATGGCCAACTTGGAAATACCCAGATCAATCATGCGCGCCTTGAATCCAGGCTAAAGCACTAACCGTCATCAAGATTTTTGCTTAGCTTGCACGTCAATCGTGTTGCTATCAACCGCCGCGCTGACGCTGGCCACTTGTGCTGTGGGCGCTGCTGCAGGTTTGTCTTCGGCAGGAGCTGTACCGCCCTCTTTCATGCCGTCTTTAAAGCCTTTGACGGCACCGCCCAGGTCGCCACCCAAGTTTTTCAATTTTTTGGTGCCAAACACCATGATGACAATCAATAAAACAATCAACCAATGCCAAATAGAAAAAGAACCCATCGTGAATCTCCTGACGAATAATGAAATTTTAGACGGGCAAGCGCATCGTCTGAACGTAAAGCCACGGATTATCCGCGTAACCAGGGTCGCGGCCCACCCATCACATGAATATGCAGGTGATGCACGTCTTGCGCGCCGTCAGCCCCCGTGTTAATCACCACTCTAAAACCACCCTCGGGGTAGGGGTTACACCCTTCTTGCAAAGCCAGTTTGGGCGCCAAAACCATCAACCGCCCCATCATCGACGTGTGCGCATCCGTCAACAAAGCCATCGAGGCAACATGCAGTTTGGGAACCAGCAAAAAATGCACGGGGGCGGATGGATGAATGTCGTGAAAAGCGTAAATTTCATCGTCCTGATAAACCATTTTGGATGGGATTTTTCCCGCCACAATTTTGCAAAACAGGCAATTCGGGTCAGTGTGAAGAAGCTTCATCGTCATACAGACATCTCCATGGGCAAGCCTTTGTTCATGCGCATCAGACCTGAGACGATGCGGTATAAAAACCAGACAGAAATTGAAATCCAGGCCAGCCAGCCCGGAAAAATAAACAAAAACCACAAGGGCGCAGTGACCAAATACAACAGTGCAGCCATGATCACGGTGCGAATACGCCACCTGAAGTGTGACGCATGCCATGTGCCACGGGCATCGTCTCGTTTCACCATGTCCAGCACCAGAGCTGCAATCAGCAGCACCGGACCAAACTGACCACCCGGGATCAAAGCGCCAACCGCCACAATCAAATGCAGCACATAGCTGATGGTGCCCACCGTGTTCAATGCATTGAGCGCTTGCATATCAACAACATCGAGCGTGCTCGGCTGAGTTGTTCGGGTAAAGTCTTGCGTCATGACACAACTCCCCCTGGTGCAGATTCACGCGCCTGGACTTTGCGCAAGGCTTTTTCTTCAATACCGCTGGTGCCGGCACGACGATCAAGCTCAGCCACCACGTCGGCCGGGGTCAACCCGTAGTGTGCCAAGGCAATCATGGTGTGAAACCAAAGGTCAGCCACTTCATAAACGATTTTGGATTTGTCGCCACCATGATCAGCGTCTTTGGCGGCCATCACCACCTCAGTGGCTTCTTCGCCAATTTTTTTCAAAAAGGTATCAGGGCCTTTATGCAGCAAACGCGCGACATAGCTGGCATCTGGGTTGCCGCCGCGCGCAGGCAGCCGACTTTCGATCACGGAAGCCAGGGCCGCCAAGGAATCAGCAGAGTTTTTATCAGCGTTCATCAGGATTTGTAAATGGTTTGCGGGTCTTTCAGCACCGGGTCAGCGGCACGCCAGGCGCCATTGTCATACACACTGAAAAAACAGCTGTGTCGTCCAGTGTGACAAGCCAGACCCGGCGTGTGGCCGTTTTGCGTGACCTTAAGCAACACCACATCGGCGTCGCAGTCGATACGAATTTCGTGCACGGTTTGCACATGGCCTGATTCTTCGCCCTTGAACCAAAGCTTGTTGCGCGAGCGGCTGAAATATACCGCCCGACCCTGCTCTACCGTCAGTTGCAAGGCCTCGCGATTCATCCAAGCCAGCATCAGCACATCGCCTGAGCTTTGCTCTTGGGCAATGGCCGGCACCAGACCCTGTGCGTCCCATTTGATCTTGTCGAGATAATCCATGTGGCGTTAATTGATATATTTTTGATAGCTGCTCACGCTTGTCCAGCAAGCGCTGGAGGGCAAAAATGTGCATGTTATTACGTAATGGACCCTTAGCATCGAACCGGAATGCCACGCTCGGCCATGCGGGCCTTGGCCTGCGCCACGGTGAACTCACCATAGTGAAAGATGCTGGCCGCCAGCACGGCATCTGCCCCACCCTGCTGAACACCATCGGCCAAATGATCCAGCGTGCCCACACCGCCCGAGGCGATCACCGGCACACTGACGGCATCGCTAACAGCGCGCGTCAATGCCAAGTCAAAGCCAGACTTGGTGCCGTCGCGGTCCATGCTGGTTAGCAAAATCTCGCCGGCCCCCAGCTCTGCCATGTAACTGGCCCAGGTCACGGCATCAAGCCCGGTGTTTTTGCGCCCACCGTGGCTATAAACGTCCCAACCCTCACCCATCGGCTGGCCTTGCGCATTCAAACGTGCGCTGTCTGTGGCGCTGCGCCGTTTGGCATCAATGGCCACCACAATACACTGCGCCCCGTATTTGGCAGAAGCAGCCCGAATCACCTGGGGGTTGGCAATGGCCGCCGAGTTAAAACTGGTTTTGTCAGCCCCAGCATTCAGCAGGCGCCGCACGTCATCCACCGTACGCACCCCGCCACCGACAGTGAGCGGAATAAACACCTGGCTGGCCACCGCTTCGATGATGTGCAGAATCAGATCGCGCCCATCGCTGGTGGCGGTAATGTCCAAAAAGGTCAGCTCGTCAGCACCCTGCTCGTTGTAGCGTGCAGCAATCTCAACCGGATCCCCCGCATCGCGCAGTTCGACAAAATTGACACCTTTGACCACCCGGCCACCGGTGACATCAAGACAGGGAATGATACGTTTGGCTAGCATGGTGGGATTGTAGAGGGGGCTTGCCGGTTGCGTCGGTTGGCCAATTACCCCAATGCATCTGCTCCGTGTACCGGGGGGATGGGTTCAAGCGCTCGTCAAGAGCAGCTAGGCAGCGGTTGCAGGCGGCCACGAACGGCAGGTTGCTGGAAGTCGAATTCGTCGATTTCCGTTACTTTACCTACCAAAACGACTTCTGCACATTGAATTGCGGATGAGTTGTTGAGCAATAGACCAACCTAAAAAAGTCACCCTCTAAGAAAAGTAAAACGGGAGCCTAAGCCCCCATCTCAATTGTCGATGTATTTATCAGATCAGGCTTGTTTATCCTTGCGGCGACGTGCAATGCAGCCCACCAGACCAAGACCCATCAGCATCATGCCGTAAGTTTCCGGCTCAGGAACCGGTGTAATAGTTGCACTGAAATTCAAATTCAGACCCGATGAATCCCAGTTGTTTTGCAAAGTAAGTGGGTCAGTCCCGCCGGAGTTTAAGAACTCGAATCTACCGCCCAGGCCGCCATTGGTCATGGATATACCCACGGATACTTGACTGGCTGGGTTGACTACACCTGCTACCGTCAAGTAGGCAATATAGTTGCCTGCGGCCAACGTTGTGTTCATGTTGGAAAAAGAAAGGGCTTGCGCACCTCCGCTGTACGATGAAATCGCACTAGTAAAGAGTGCAGGGCCGACTGCATATGATCCATTCCAATTAGCCACGACTAGTTGAACATTGCCCGCATTTCCGCTTCTTGCATAAAAAGACCAATCAGACAATATGCCGCCACTCGTCGAGAAAGTTTCGCCAAAGCTGGTTGTGCCAAGGGAGCCAAAACCATACATACCACCCACGGATGTGTTGGAATATGTAGCTGCTGAAGCAAGGTTTGCAACACACAAAGCAGCGATTGCGATGCATGTTTTTGTCGTTAGTAACGTCATTCGTGCGAACCTTTGGTAATCATTGTTATGGCTTTAAGCGTCCAATGATAAATTTTTAGAAAATTATTTTTCTTATTTCAGTATAAGTGATGTATTGACTTTGGTATACAGTCTTTTCGGAATATTACTGACTGCTGGCAGTTACAAGTTCAGGCCTCGGCTTGTCTATGTACAACGCTACTGGCAACTTGGTATTTGTTGCAGCAGCCTTTGCTGGGTGTGACCATGCGCGTTAACGACGCTGGAGCGCAAATGGCTGGTTTAGAGGAGTCAGATCGCAATCGGCTACAGCCGGTATCAGCCTATAGCTGCCGTCACCCGATCATCATCCTGAGCAAGAAGGCTGACAGCTCCTCACAATCGGCTAGTTTCGACACCACCACTTCCCCGCACCCATAAGTTTTTACCCACACGAGCGATGTGATCCAACAATGCTGGGTTGTCAATGTGAGACAGCAAACTGAGATCAATGCCCCAAGGCAGCATGAGGTCGTCCAGAGCGTTTTCAATGTGTAGCAGGTCATCGAACGTCAATGCACAGCCTTCCAGGGCGATGTCAAGGTCCGAGCCGTTGCGATAATTGCCCTTGACGCGGGAGCCGCTCGTTCTACCGTGCAATAGCTCGAAAACACCCCGCGCAGCAACTCCAAGGCACGCACTGAAAGGCCGAACGGCGCATCGGCTGTGGCACTTGCTGCGGCAGTGGTCTCAAGCGCCATCACGTCGTTGAATCGCTAGCATTTTGGCTTCAAAGTCTGCAAAAAGACTCGCATAAACACCGGCGATTTTTTCTACCAACCCATTGGCGATGTCCAGGTTGTAGGTGTGAGACGACAAATCACGCCCAAGAATCATGTCCATCCATGCTTCTCCATCCTGAATCAGCTCGGCAGCAAAAGCAGCGCGTGTCGAGTCTCTTGAGGCAATCACACTGTCATTGCCGAGACTGCGTAGGTAATCTGACGCAGTTTCACGGCCTTCTGAAGTTGTGCCAGTGCCCGCTGATAGTTGGCCAGACGCTGCTGCCAGCGAATATCGTCCACATCAAATTCTTTCACGATCTATCCCGCATTTATTGTTCAATCGAGCGTAGCGTGTTTTAAATTTCTTTAAGCTCAGAATCAAAGGACCACCGGTGATGTCAAGACGAAACTTGACATCAAACCGGGAAAAATGCTCTGAGAACCAGCATCACGACACCGCCAACAATGATGCCCAGCATCCATTTGATCGCTTTGAACTCGCCATCGAATTCAATCAACTTTCGCTCAACCCGATCAATGTCACTGTGCGTTGCGAGCGTAGATTCCAGTGCTTGCGACAAAATTTCCTGTTGAGCCCGCACAAACGCCTCAGCATGCATCGGAGGGATACCCGCCGACTCAAGGTCTTTAACGAATTTATGCGTATCAAAGGTGATGGTGGTCATGGCGCAAACTATAGCCTACTTGCCCACGGCCATTCAAATCACTTCTTCCTGGCCAAAACCCTGACGTGTGCCCGGTGATACAAGCTGGAACAATGCTTCACCTCAAATCCATGGTTTTCCAAAAACATCGTCAGGCTGTGGTTAGTGAAATACCAAAGATGACCCGGTGGACCCCAGAACTTCCAACTGGCACCCGCCAGTTTTGGTTTGTAGTGCGACATATTTGGCATCACGGCAAAGAAATATCCACCTTGCTTCATCACACGATGAATTTCCTTGATGAACACCTCCAAATTTTGCACATGCTCCATGACGTGAAGGGCGACGACCGCATCAAACGTTTGTGGTGCAAAATGCATGGATTCAACATCACTGACGTGTGCATCCAAACCCTGTAGGCGCGCATAATCGACCGCAGCCGAGCCGTAATCCACGCCAACTGCATGCCAATGTTTTTTTGGGTTTGTTAACGCCATCGTTGACATATGCACTGTACTGGTCATCGTAATACCGCTTTAACCAGTCAGTACTTGGAATTTCTTTGGTAAAAACAAACCCACACTGGTTGCACTTGTCTATTTCATAACCGTCGTGGATATTAAAGTGCCCCCCACCCCCCGAAAATCGGGCAATACTCATTCGTATAAGCTGCCCCGATTTCATGTTTTATTGCCATCAAATTATCCTAAGTTAAAAAAGAGTCTACCCATTCAACTCATCCGCCCGCTCCTGCGCAGCTTCAAAATCGAGGTCGCCGCTGTAGATGGCGCGGCCACAGATAACGCCTTCGATACCTTCGTCTTCAACCGCGCACAGCGCCTCAATGTCAGCCATGTTCGATAGGCCACCGGAGGCGATCACGGGTATGGTCAGGGCTTGCGCCAGCCGCACGGTGGCTTCAATGTTGATACCGGTGAGCATGCCATCGCGGCCAATGTCGGTGTAGATGATGGACTCGACACCGAAGTCTTCAAACTTCTTGCCCAAGTCCACCACATCGTGGCGCGTCAGTTTGCTCCAGCCATCGGTAGCAACTTTGCCGTCTTTGGCATCCAGGCCAACGATGATGTGGCCACCAAACGCGGTGCAGGCATCCTGCAAAAAGCCGGGGTTGCGCACAGCGGCCGTACCGATGATGACGTAACGCAAACCGGCATCCAGATAGCGCTCAATGGTGTCAAGGTCGCGAATACCGCCACCCAACTGCACATCGACCTCATTACCGATATTTTTCAGAATTTTGCGAATAGCCGCTTCGTTCTTCGGTTGCCCTGCAAAAGCACCATTTAAATCGACCAAATGCACACGTCGGGCACCTTTGTCAACCCAGCTGCGTGCCATCACAGAGGGCTCCTCGCTGAAAGTAGTGGAAAGTTTCATGTCGCCTTGTTGCAGGCGCACGCAATGGCCGTCTTTAAGATCGATTGCAGGAATTAAAAGCATGATGCTTCAGTGGGGAGGATAAGAAACAGGCTTTGACAAGGCTCAGCCCGAACGATGGGTGAATATTCAAGGATTCCAGTGGAGGAAGTTGCGGTAAAGGCTTAGTCCGTGGTCAGCGCTTTTTTCGGGGTGAAATTGGGTTGCGAAAATATTATCACGCGCAATGGCTGAACTAAAGCGTTGACCGTAATCGGTTTCCCCTACGCTGTGGCGCGAATCTGACGGATTGGCATAAAAACTATGCACAAAATAAAAGTAACTACCGTCTGGCACATCGCCCCACACTGGGTGCGTGGCAGCACCGTGGTCGTTACGCCAAACTTGGTTCCAGCCCATTTGAGGTACTTTGTAGCGACTTCCATCGGGCTGCAACTGGCCAATCAGGTCAAATTTGATGACTTCACCGTGGATCAGCCCCAAGCCTGGGGTATTGCCTTCGGCACTGTGATCGAGCAGCATTTGCATACCCACACAAACGCCAAACAGTGGCTTGCTGGCTGCGGCTTCGAGCACCGACTGTTGCAAACCCGATTCACGCAACTCGCGCATGCAATCGGGCATGGCACCCTGCCCTGGCAAGACAATGCGCTGGGCTGCACGAACCACCTCCGGATTTTGCGTGATGATCACTTGAAACCCCGTGCCAACCGCAGCTGCTTGCACCGCTTGCGAAACCGAGCGCAGGTTGCCCATGCCGTAATCAACCACCGCAACGGTTTTACCAGAACCCACATTTACTGCAAAATTCATAGCTGTTCGCGCTTAATGCACGGGCTTCAGAGGCCAATTTTTCATATAAAACTAGAGCGAACCTTTGGTTGATGGAATCTGCCCCAAGGCGCGCGGGTCAAGCTCCAGCGCGGCACGCAAGGCTCGCGCAAAGGCTTTGAACACCGATTCCGCCTGATGGTGCGCATTGCTGCCTTTGAGATTGTCGATATGCAGCGTGACTTGGGCGTGGTTGACAAAGCCTTGGAAAAACTCGTGCACCAATTGGGTGTCAAAACTACCGATGACGCCACTGGTAAATGGCACATCCATAACCAGACCTGGACGGCCAGAGAAATCAATCACCACCCGGCTCAAGGCTTCGTCCAGCGGCACATAAGCGCTGCCAAAACGACGGATCCCTTTTTTGTCGCCAACGGCTTTGAACACCGCCTGCCCTAGTGTGATGCCAACATCTTCCACAGTGTGATGTGCATCGATGTGCAGGTCGCCCTCGGCATCAATGTCGAGGTCGATCATGCCGTGGCGCGCGATCTGGTCCAGCATGTGATCAAGAAACCCAATGCCAGTGTGCAAACGTGACTGACCCGTGCCATCTAAGTTGATACGCACCGTGATCTCAGTCTCGGCCGTGTTGCGCACCACTTCAGCACAACGCTGGGTGCGCTCGGCCAGGGTTTCGGGAAGCTCTGTTAAAGGATAGTTTGTCATAGTGATGCCTCAAGTGCCGCCAACATTTGGCTGTTTTCTTCTGCTGTGCCAACCGTCAGGCGCAAGCAATTCGCCAACAAGGGATGCATTTTAGAAACGTTCTTGACCAACACCCCGCGCGCGACCATGCCAGCAAAGGTTTTTTCTGCATTAGGCACGCGCAGCAACAGCATATTCGCCTGGCTCGGGAAAGCGTGAACACCCGTGAATCGACTGACTTTTTCAAAAATAATAGCGCGCTGTGCACGTATATCAAGCGCTTGAGCCTCAAAAGCTTCCTTATTTTCCAGTGCAAACAAGGCCGTTTCGCAATTCAGCACACTGATGTTGTAGGGTGGGCGCACCTTGTCAATTTGAGCAATCAAATCCTTGGGGCCCATCAGGTAACCCAGCCGAATACCCGCCAAGCCAAATTTGCTGAGTGTGCGCAAGAGCAGCACGTGGCGATGTTGTGCCAAACGGTCGATGTAGCTCTTGGCGGCAAAGGGCTGATAAGCCTCGTCAATAACGACCAAACCGCCCTGCTCAGCGGCAGTTTGAACGACCGCTTCGATCGCAGCGTCGTCCCACAAATTGGCAGTGGGATTGTTTGGATAGGCCAAATAAGTGATGGCGGGTTGATGCAGCGCCATCGCAGCCAGCATGGCGGTTCTGTCAAGCTCGAAATCGGCCGTCAGGGGCACGCCAACAAAGTCAAGCCCTTGCAACTGCGCACTCATGGCATACATCACAAAACCAGGAACCGGAGCCACAACACAGGGTTTAGTGAAATCATTTTCAGCACTTGGCGGCACGGCGCAAGCCAAGGCCAGCAGGCTGATCAACTCGTCGGAACCATTGCCCAACATCAGATCAAAACCAAGGGGCAGCTGTGCATAGGTTTTTAACGCATCACGTAGTTCATTGAGGCGCCCATCCGGGTAACGGTTGAGCGCCAAAGCCGCCAGCCGCTGACCCAAGCGAGCCTGCAACTCAAGCGGCAGACGGTGCGGGTTTTCCATGGCGTCGAGCTTGATCAGCCCTTTGGCATTTTGCACATGGTAGGCATGCATGGCTTGCACGTCAGCGCGAATTCGGCGGGTAATGAAATTCATGAACAACAAAAAGAGGGCTAATCAGAGGCCTTGGAGGATAGCCGATTTGCACGCGGCTGCCAGGTAATCCGCGCTTCAGCAGGTGCAGGGTTTGACGCACAGCCTTGGCACGCAGCACAGGCAGAAGCACAGTGGGACGACTTTGCTTGACGCGAGCTGCGTCGCAAAATGCGTTGGCGCCAGCGCCATGGCATAAAAGACCAAGTGGTGTAGCCAAACGCAGCCGTAACCAACAGCGCTACCGCAGCCGTTTGCCAAAATTCATTCATGGCAGCAACCACAATGCACAGCGATAGGTAAGAAAAGCTGCCGCATAAGCCAAGGTGAATTGATAGGCCAGCATGGCCAGTGGGTAACGCCAAGAGTTGGTCTCACGGCGCACCGCCGCCAAGGTCGAAATGCATTGCGGTGCAAACACAAACCAAGCCAGCAACGACAAGGCAGTGGCCAATGACCAGCTGTGCGCGATCACCGGCACGAGTTGCTGCGCCACCTCAGAGCCGGTGGCAGAAAGTGCATAAACCGTACCCAAAGCGCCCACTACGACTTCACGGGCAGCCATGCCAGGCACCAAAGCAATAGAGATTTGCCAATTAAAACCAATGGGTTTAAAAACGTGCTCGAGCGACTGACCCAATTGACCAGCCAAACTGTATTCAATGGCCGCACCCGTCGCGCCAGCTGGGGGGGTGGGATAGCTCGACAAGAACCAAAGCAGCACCACCAGGGCAAAAATAATGGTCCCGACTCGCTGCATAAAAATACGTGCCCGCTCCCACAAGCCCAGCACAATCGTGCGCAGCACCGGCCAGCGGTATGGCGGCAGTTCGAGCATCAAGGGTTGGTAGCGGTTTTTCAGCCAAACACGCTTGAACAACCAGGCCACCAGCATGGCAGAAAACACCCCTGCCAAATACAAGGTAAACAAGACCAAACCGCGCAAGTTAAAGGGACCCACATCGCGCTGCTCAATAAAGGCACCGATCAGCAAGGCATACACCGGCAGTCGCGCTGAGCAGGTCATCAATGGTGCCACCATGATGGTTGTGATACGGTCGCGCCAATTGACAATGGTGCGGGTTGCCATGATGCCTGGCACGGCACAGGCAAAGCTCGACAAAAGCGGAATAAAAGCGCGCCCCGACAAGCCAACCTTGCCCATCAAGGTATCTAACAAAAATGCAGCGCGCGGCAGGTAACCCGAGTCTTCCAGCAGCAAAATGAAGAAAAACAAAATCAGCAACTGCGGCAAAAACACCAGCACGCTGCCGGCACCGGCAATCGCACCATCAACCAGCAAGCTCCTCAACGGGCCGGGTGACATGTGAGCCAGCATCCAGTCGCCAGCCAGCGCCATGGCCGTACGAATCCACTCCATAGGCCAATTCGCCCAGGAAAAAACGGCTTGAAAAATGGCAAACAGCACCAGCGCCAGAATGACCAGCCCCCACACCGGGTGCAACACCCAGGCATCCAGACGCAATTGCAAGCGCTGCAAAGGCAGGGCTTTAGGTGCCACCAGTGCCAAAATGCGCCGCACTTCGGCTTGCAACTCAGTCGTGCTTGCAGGGTGTTCAGGCGGCAAGGTGACTTCGGGGCGATGCTCAGGCAAAACCCAGCTGTCAAGTTGCTTGAGCAGCGCTGCATGACCCTCTGCATGCACCGCCACAGTTTCAACCACCGGGCAGCCCAACTCAGCCGCCAAGGCTGCGCTATTCACAACCAAGCCACGCGAGCGCGCTGCGTCGACCATATTCAGTGCAATCAGCATCGGACGACCCAAGCGTTTGAGCTCCAAGACAAGCCGCAGATTCATGCGCAAATTAGTCGCATCAACCACCGCAATCAAGGCATCGGGAACATCTTCGCCAGCACGGCGCCCTTCAATGACTTCGAGCGTGACCTGTTCATCGGGGGTCGCCGGGGAGAGGCTATAAGTGCCCGGCAAATCGATCACCGTGATGCTATGGTCGTTGCGTAAGCGCAGCTGACCCAGCTTGCGCTCCACCGTAACACCGGCATAGTTGGCCACTTTTTGGCGGGCGCCGGTGAGCAAGTTAAAGAGTGCCGTTTTGCCGCAATTGGGGTTGCCAACCAAGGCCACACTGCGCAGCAAATTGTCTGAGTTAGCACCCTGTGTCATGCCTGCGTCATCCATCAGTTCAGGCTGACAGAGATGCAGCGAGCCTCCATCAGGCGCAGGGCAAACATGGTGTCACCCACCACCACCGCCAAGGGTTCGAGCCCACCAGGACCACGCCGTAGCACCTGCACTGGCTCACCTGGCAAAAAACCCAATTCACCCAAACGGCGCAAATGGTTCTCATTCAGATGGGGATCGTTGGCACACACCGCTTGCACGGTCGCGTGGACTCCATTGGGCAGGTCAGCAAGCAAAGTGGTCATGAAGAGGCGCAAGACAATGAGTTAGGTCTTGATTTTCCCCGATTTCGAATGCCCACATGGCTGCAAGATTTGACCTTGCAGTCCGCGTTGGCGCCACAAAAATCACGCGCCTGCCTCAAACTGTGCCGCGTTCTTGCCTTTGATGGGAGCATAAAAAGCCTTGATCGACAGCATGTCAGCCTCAATATCGCCCGTGGGCTTAAAAACAGGACCAAGCCCACCTATTTTTCGTTCGTAATCCAGAAATGCCAAAACGATGGGCACCTTGGCACTCAGGGCAATGTGATAAAAGCCGGTTTTCCAATAGCGTGTTTTGCTGCGTGTGCCTTCGGGAGGCACTATCAGCTGCAACGCATTCTGGGCTGCCTTGATGGCTTCTGCTGAATCGGCCACCAGGTTGTTGGACTTGGAGCGATCAACCGCAATGCCACCGAGCCAGCGCATGACAGGGCCAAATGGAAAGCGAAATATCTGCACTTTGCCCATCCAATAAATATTCAAGCGCAACACCAAACAGACCATCAGGGTGTAGGGCAAGTCCCAATTGCTGGTGTGCGGCGCAGCAATCAGCACACTTTTGGCGGCCTCTGCCGGTAATTCACCCACCACTTGCCAGCCTTTCAAATGCAGGAACCACTTTGAAAAAGTGCGCAGCATCGGGTGAATGAGTGGCGTCGAAAAAATGGTTCTTTGCATGGCGCTATTTTTTTAAATGGTCATAAAGATTATGGCGTATTGCCTCCCTTAAGATCGCCATTCAATGGATCGATTGAAAATGTTTTCCCTGATGCTTAAAATTTTCTGGCACCACGCCTCTTTGCGATGGACTGGCCTGATATTGCTTTGTCTGCTGGCGCTGGCCTGGGACGTAGCGCATCGCACACCAGTCAACCCAGCCGCAGCCGCATGGCCTAAAGCAACTCCCGCCGTCCTTGATTCAGTGCTTGTGCCCATCAGCCAGGGCACGATTCCCATGCCGCAAAACACACCGGCCGCGCACGCCAGCAGTTTATTGGCCATGCCGAAAACACACCCGGCCGCACTTTTGGCATTTTGGTTTGCCGGATCCAAAGAAAGTGCACCCGACATTCAGATTGCGGCCGCCGCTTTTGATCGCAGTAGCCAGCGCTGGCAAAACCCTCAGATGGTTGTCAACCGAACCGATCTGGGGGCAGCTTTGGGCTTTGCTGTGCGCCGCCTGGGGAACCCGGTGGCTTGGCTTGATGCCGAGCAACGTGTGCATTTATTTGTCGTCGCAACAGGCTTGGGGGGATGGGCGGCCAGTCGCATCGTGCATTTGCGTCAGCGCAGTGCATATGCCACACTCAGCTTTGAGCTGGCAGGCATGCTGCCACTATCGTGGCTGTGGAACACCAGCTTTCTGGTGCGCACGGCACCACTACCATTGCAAGATGGCGGTATGGTTCTGCCAGTGTATTTTGAACTGGGTCTGAAATACCCGGTAGCCTTGCGTTTTGATGCCAAAGGTAATTTTTTGAGCCTGGTTCGTATGTCACGCCGCACCCATCTATTGCAACCCACGCTGGTGATGCAAAGCGAGCAAACGTGGCTCGCATTCATGCGCGACCAGCGCCCCGATGGTAAAGTGACTGTGACAAAAACTCTGGACGCAGGGCAACATTGGCACGATTTGCCGGATCTAGACTTGCTCAACCCGGATGCATCGATCGCTGGTTTGGGGTTAGCACCCGGTCAAATGCTACTGGCACACAACTCGTCAGTCCATTCACGCAACGTGCTTGATTTAAGCCAATCGACTGATGGTATTCAGTGGACACTGCGGCAAACTCTGGCCCGTGGTAGCGGTGCCGATGAATTTTCTTACCCAGCAATGGCCTGGGCTGACGACGATTTGTGGATCAGTTACACCGAACAGCGCCAACGCATCGCTTGGCAGCGCATGGGTCTAGCCAAACCCTGATCATCATCGGCACCCACTCAATGGATTTATCTACTTTTTGGTCAGTTTTGGTGAATAGCAGCACCCCCTGGCTGCCCTCACAAGCACTTCTTCCCTGGGCTTTGCATGGTGCCTGGGCACTGGTGCTGGGTGCCGTCATTGTTACGCTGTCAGCACGTCAACCCGCAGTCTGGCGCTGGAGTTTGACGCTGGCCAGCATGGCATGGCTGATGTTGCCTGGCGAAATTTCACCGGCTCATTGGCTCGGTTTGGCATTTCAAATGCCCAGTTTGAGCAGCGTTGTGCTTTGTTTGATGCTGTTGGCAAAACCAGCGCTAAATGCCAACAGCAAGCCATCCAGTGCCTGGCAAATGCTCAGTCTTACTGGCGTTGTTTGGGGCTGGGTTTTGCTGCTCGACACATTGGCTTTGACGCCGGTATCGATCTATGCATGGGGTTTTAGTCCAGCAGCCTTGGGCATAGCCCTGCTATTGCTCTTGCTGTTTTGGGCACTATGGGGTGGCAGTGCCACAGAGCGCAGCATGCCGCTGATGTTGGCCGCCGTTTTGGCGCTTTACGTCTGCACACGCCTGCCGAGCGGGAATTTGTGGGATACCCTGCTTGACCCCTGGTTATGGCTGATTTTGCAGTGGCACTGGCTCAGAACTTGGGTGCGCAAAGTCAGCTCAGCCCAATAACCTGAAGTTTTTTAAACCAGCACCCGCTCAATGCCTCCGTCGTTGGCCAACTGGACGTAATCGGGCATCCATTGCTCGCCCAAGATCTGGCGCGCCATCTCGACCACGATGTAGTCAGCTTGCAGCAAACCATTTTGCAGGTCGTCGCCAAACCGGCTCAGACCTTGCAGGCAGGCCGGGCAACTGGTCAGTATCTTCAGGTTGTCTTTGGCACCCACCCCAGGCAGCGCACGCAACTGGGCTTCGCCTTTGAGGATTTCTTCTTCTTTGCGAAAGCGCACCTGGGTCGAAATGTCGGGGCGATTGAGCGCCAGCGTACCCGACTCGCCACAGCAACGCTCTGACTGCACCACACTGGCGCCCAGCAATGCTTTCACCGTTTTGATAGGCTCTTGCAACTTCATCGGGCTGTGGCAGGGGTCGTGGAACAGGAAAGCCCCCGCGTTGGCCAGCGTGATGCCCTTTTCGAGCAGGTATTCGTGGATGTCGATGATGCGGCAACCGGCAAAAATGTCCTCAAACTTGTAGCCCTGCAACTGGTCATAACAGGTGCCGCAGCTCACCACCACGGTTTTGATATCGAGGTAATTCAATGTGTTGGCCACGCGGTGAAACAACACACGGTTGTCGGTGATAATTTTTTCGGCCCGGTCAAACTCGCCGCCACCGCGCTGTGGATAGCCGCAACACAGATAGCCCGGTGGCAACACCGTTTGCACACCCGCATGCCACAGCATCGCCTGAGTTGCCAAACCGACCTGGCTAAACAGCCGCTCAGAACCACAGCCCGGGAAATAAAACACCGCCTCGGTCTCTGCCGTGGTGGTTTTGGGGTTGCGGATGATCGGCACGTAGTCTTTGTCTTCAATATCGAGCAGCGCCCGTGCTGTGCGCTTGGGCAGGCCGCCAGGCAGCTTTTTATTGATGAAATGGATCACCTGCTCTTTGATCGGCGCAGTGCCCAGCGTGGCGGGCGGTGCTTTGGTTTGCTTGCGAGATACCACCTTGAGCAAATCCGAGGCAAAACGCTGCGCCCGAATCGCCACATTGACCATCACCGAACGCGCCAGCCGAATCGTTTCGGGGTTGGTCGCGTTAAGCATAAACATGGCTGCAGCACCGGCTGGGCGAAAGCTCTTTTTGCCCATTTTGCGCAGCAAGTTGCGCATGGCCATCGAGACATCGCCAAAGTCGATATTCACCGGGCATGGGCTTAAACACTTGTGGCACACGGTGCAATGGTCGGCCACGTCTTCAAACTCTTGCCAATGCTTGATGGAAACACCCCGGCGCGTTTGCTCCTCGTACAAAAAGGCCTCTACCAGCAAAGAGGTCGCCAAAATCTTGTTGCGCGGGCTGTACAGCAAATTGGCGCGTGGCACATGGGTGGCGCACACAGGTTTGCACTTGCCGCAGCGCAGGCAGTCTTTCACGCTGTCGGCAATAGCGCCGATGTCGCTTTGCTGCATGATGATCGACTCGTGCCCCATCAGACCAAAGCTGGGGGTGTAGGCATTGGTCAGATCGGCATATAACAAATTAGGCTCTGACGCCCGTCCAGCAAGCGCAGGCAGCTCTATATTTCGTAGCAATTTGCCTTTGTTAAAGCGCCCCTCTGGGTCGATCCTGGCCTTGTAGTCGGTAAAGGGCTGTAGCTCTGCATCGCTCAAAAACTCGAGTTTGGTGATGCCAATGCCATGCTCGCCCGATATCACACCATCGAGGCTGCGCGCCAATGCCATGATGCGTTTGACCGCACTGTGCGCCGCTTGCAGCATTTCGTAGTCGTCGCTGTTGACCGGAATATTGGTGTGCACATTGCCGTCACCCGCGTGCATGTGCAAGGCCACCCACACCCTGCCCTTGAGCACGCGCTGGTGAATCGCCGTGCACTCTTTCAGGATGGCTTCAAAGGCCAAACCGCTGAAAATTTGCTGCAAGGGCTGGCGAATCTGTGTTTTCCAGCTGGCGCGCAAGCGATGGTCTTGCAATTGCTCAAACAAGGACTCGACATTGCTGAGCCAACCGGCCCACAGCGTGCGCACATCTGCCAGCAGCGCCTGTGCCTGCGCGACCCGGTCTTCGAGCAGCTCAGCGGCTGAGATTTCGCTGGCATCGTCGGAGCGGCCCAAGGGCAGCTTGCCCTGGGTGAAAAAGTCGGTCAAGGCATCCACCAAGGCCAGTTTGTTGTGCAGACTCAGCTCGATGTTGATGCGCTCGATGCCGTCGGTGTACTCGGCCATGCGCGGCAGCGGAATCACCACGTCTTCGTTGATCTTGAAAGCGTTGGTGTGCTTGCTGATGGCCGCTGTGCGCTTGCGATCCAGCCAGAATTTTTTGCGTGCCTCGGGGCTGATAGCAATAAAGCCCTCACCGTTGCGCGAATTGGCAATGCGCACCACCTCGCTGGTGACACGTGCCACCGCATCGGCGTCGTCGCCAGCAATGTCGCCAAAGAGCACCATTTTTGGCACGTTGCTGCTCGAGCCCGCGGCCTGTGCGCCTTTTTTGGACTTGGTGGCGTAGCCCACGGCTTTCAGGTAGCGGTCGTCCAGATGTTCCAAGCCAGCCAGCAGCACACCCGAGCGTTTCTGCTCGGCGAACATGAAGTCTTTGATCTCGACAATGCTGGGCACAGCATCTTTGGCATTGCCAAAAAATTCCAGACACACGGTGCGCGTGTGTTTGGGCATGCGGTGCACCACCCAGCGTGCGCTGGTAATCAGCCCATCGCAGCCTTCTTTTTGAATGCCCGGCAGGCCGCTCAAAAATTTGTCGGTTACGTCTTTGCCCAGACCTTCTTTGCGAAAAGTTTTGCCAGGGATGTCGAGCCGTTCGCTGCGAATCGGGGTTTTTCCGTCGGCTTTGAAATAGCGCAGCTCAAAGCTGGCCACCTCCACGTCATGAATCTTGCCCATGTTGTGGTTGATGCGGGTCACCTCCAACCACTGCGCCTGCGGTGTCACCATGCGCCAACTGGCCAGGTTGTCCAGCGCCGTGCCCCACAGCACAGCTTTTTTGCCACCCGCGTTCATGGCGATATTGCCGCCAATGCACGAGGCTTCTGAGGATGTGGGATCGACAGCGAAAACAAAACCGGCACGCTCGGCCGCCTGCGCCACGCGATTCGTCACCACACCGGCTTCTGACCAGACTGTACCTACTTCATGATCCAGGCCAGGCAACTGGCGCATCTGCACCTCGCTCATGGCTTCGAGCTTTTCGGTGTTGATGACCACGCTTTTCCAGGTCAACGGAATCGCGCCACCGGTGTAGCCAGTGCCACCGCCGCGTGGGATGATGGTCAGACCCAGTTCGATACAGCCCTTGACCAGATGTGCCATCTCGGCCTCGGTGTCAGGCGTCAGCACCACAAACGGGTATTCCACGCGCCAATCGGTGGCGTCGGTCACATGGCTGACGCGGCTCAGTCCGTCAAACTTGATGTTGTCTTTGGCCGTCAGGCGTGCCAGCACTTTTTGCGCTTTGCGTCGCAAGGTAGCGGTTTCAACAAAATGAGCATCAAACGCTTGAACCGCTTGGCCTGCGGCATCCAGCAATAGCCCGACTAAGGCATCGCGCTGGGGATCGAGCTCGGGCGAGCGGCGCTTTTGTACCTCGCTCAAACGGTGTTGCAAGGCTTGCACCAGCAGCACCCGGCGTTTGGGGTTGTCCAGCAGGTCGTCCTGCAAATAGGGGTTGCGTTGCACCACCCAGATATCGCCCAACACCTCGTACAACATGCGCGCCGAGCGCCCCGTGCGACGCTCTTCACGCAACTGGTTGAGCCAGCCCCAGGCGGACGCACCGAGCAAGCGGATAACGATCTCGCGGTCAGAAAACGAGGTGTAGTTGTAAGGAATTTCGCGAATGCGCTCTTGTCCGTGCGGCGCGGTGTCGGCTGCGGGCAAAACTGGGCTGACTTGAGTGGATGCGTTCATGGGTTCTGAAATGGCAGCCGTGACGGGCTTGAAGGCTCTGTGAAGAGTGCGTCCGGGCTGGGCAGGCGATGTTACCGCAGTGCAGCATCGCCCTGCCCTGAGAGGTGCGATTCAACCTAGATTCCTCAGTTGGACGCGCCCGAGTGGGCCGCTGGCGGCGCGTCTGGGTAGGCGCGACGACGCTGAAGGCTCCTGCCTTCAAGGAGGAGCAACGCCCCCAGGCGCGTTGCCAGCGGCTCAATCGGGAGCGTCGTGTTCTCACCCATTGGGTGAACGTTTAAAAAGGTAAAAACACGTATCAATTCATGTACATATTGAAGTTATCAAGCGGTCAACTGAGGAATTTAGGTTCAAAGCACACGGTTTGCGTTGCCGAAAATCCGACAGCCTCCTAGTGTGCGCTGAAGCCGGTGTTTTGAATGATGCGCGCCCATGTTTGGCTATACGCTTTTTCACGTTGCGCCAGTTGACTGGCGCTCATAAAACCAACGGTCAAGCCCATCGCTGTCAATCGACTGTGCACATCTGGCATGGCCACAGCCTTGGCTACCGCTGTGGTGAGCTTGTCCAACACGGGTTGCGGTGTGCCTTTGGGGGCAAAAATGCCGTAGTAAGGCACATCCTCGAAGCCTGACAAGCCCAACTCGGCAAAGGTTGGCACATCAGGCAAGGCCGCCTGGCGAGCACCACCGAGCACCGCAACCACTCGAATCTTGCCGGCTTTATGGTTTTCGATGAAGTCCGGCACCGAACCAACACCCGCATTAATCTGGTTACCCAGCATATCGGCCATCATGGGAGCACTGCCCCGATAGGGTGCAGCCTGCAAGTCAAGCTGATATTTCTGGCCAATTACCCCCACCAAAAATTGGGGAACTGAAGCGGGTGCGGGCACGCCCACAGCACCCTTGCCTGCTCCTTGCTGTTTTACCCAGGCAACGTACTCGGCCACATTTCTCGCGGGCGTGCCGCCAGACACCGCCAGTGCGTTGACAAATGTGGCAAAGCCAGCAACGGCAACAAAGTCTTGCGCCGAATCAAACCCCGGATTTTTAATCACCAGCGGCAATATCGAAATGGTGTGGTCGTGCGACAAAAACAGCGTGTTGCCATCAGCCGCAGCGGCTTTGAGCGCCTGCGCTGCGAGTTGACCACCTGCACCCGCCTTGTTTTCAACCAGCACCGGAACACCCAGCGATTCTTTCAGTTTGTCAGCCAAAATGCGTGCGATGGCATCGGTTCCACCGCCCGGCGGAAAGCCCACCATGAGTTTCACCGGGCCGGTTTGGGCATGCGCTATGCCTAAGCAAAAAAGCGTGCTCAAAGCCAATGGTTTGAACACGCTTTTAATCCAACGTCGAAACTCAAATGGGTGCATCTTTAATCTCCTGTGTAAACCGCTGAATTGTCTATCGGTTTGCTTTGTCTATTTCAAAGCAGCACAAGCCGCACCTGGCAAAGCCGCCAAAATCGCACGAGCCAACTCGGGTGATTTGCCGTGCACATTGCCTGGCGTGTCATAACCGGGCTCGGTGATGGAATCTGGAAAAATCTGCCCGGGCAGAATGTGCAATGGGTCAGCCTTTTCACCAAATATGGCCTTATAGCGGCTAATCACCTGATAACCCAGACTGGGCGCTTGGTTGTAAATGATCTGGTTGCGCACGCTCCAACTGAGGGCTTGCGATGCAAGGGTAGCGCCAATATCAACCCAGTAATAACGCGCTTTAGGCGCAATTGACTTGAGCTGTTGCAGCAACTCGCGCTGACTGTCGGCAAACGACAACTCCGTTTGATTGGTTCCCAAAATCACAATGATGATGTCAGCCTGCGCGATAAAGGCTCTGTCTTGCACTGCACTTTGCAGCGCGCTCTGCTTGATCTGTAAGCCTGGCGAACTGATTGAGCGACCAACGTCGTAGCTGATTTTGGCGACTCCCCCAAGCTGATCTGCCAAGCTGGCCTGAAAGCCTACCGTGTGCAAGCCAAATGCAATCGAATCGCCCAGCACATAAGTTGACAAGTCTTGAGGCAGTGCGCAACGCTGCACATCAGCCAATTTTTGCAAAATAGCATTCGACAGTTCGGCATTAAAACCATGCAGATTGCCCGGACCACCATAACCTTCTTCACTGCCCCAACCTGGAAAATTTTGACCCGCAACGATGCGTAAAGGATCAGCTGAAGCACCAAAAATCGCCTTGTAGCGACTGATCACGCGATAACCCAGCGTGGGGGCATTCTCGTAAATGAGCTTATTGCGCACGTTCCAGCCAGCGACCTGCGGTGCAATGGTGGCACCGATGTCAACCCAATAATATTGCGCTTGTGGGGCAATTTCCCTGAGCCGGAGCAGCAACTCGTATTGACTTTTCTCAAAAGATGGCTCTAGCTGATTCATGCCAAGAATGATGATGATGACCCCTGCCTTGGCGATCAACGCACGGTCGGCTTCAACGCTTTGCAAGGCGCTTTTTTTGATCTGATTTCCTGGTGTGGTGATGGAGCGCCCACCGTCGTAGCTGATGCGTGCAGGCGCGCCGAGCTGAGCTTGCAACTTAGCCTCAAAACCATCCAGAAACAAGCCATAACCAATCGAGTCAGCCAGCACATAGCTGCTCTTGCCAGCAGGCGGGTTGACCCCGGCAGCCGCTGAAAACCCCTGCAGCAGGCAAACCAAGCACAAGCCAAGCCAGCACCAACCACGCCATTGAAATAGAGGGACGGCACTCATCGGCTGCGCGTAAAAACAAAAATTCCCAACAGCACCAATGCAGTGCCAGCAGCCACCCAAGCGGTGAACGGCTCACCCAAGAGCAGCGCACTCATCAAAATGGTCGACATGGGCCCGACCATACCAATTTGGGCAGCCAAACTGGCGCCAATGCGCTCGATCGCCATCATCACCATCAGCACCGGAGCCGCCGTGCAAAGGGTTGCGTTCAAGATGGACAACCAGATCACCTCAGGCGCTACCAGCGCGGCGTGCAGGGGGCGCAACAGCAAAAACTGCCCGATGCAAAGAATACAGGCGACCGTTGTTGCCAAGCCCGCCAAGCGCAGCGAACCCAGTCGGCGCACCAGTTCTCCACTGAAACTGAGGTAAGTGGCATAACTCACAGCACTGCCGAACACCAGCACAGCACCCCACGCTGCTTCTGCACCCGCAAGCTTGATTTCGTGACCAAACACCAACAAAACGCCACAGTAGCTGATGGCCATGCCCAGAGCTTGGCGCCGACTGATGTGGCGCTGGTATAGCACCAACCCAAGCAGCAGCACCAGGGTCGGGTTGAGATACAAAATCAGCCGCTCAAGTGACGCACCGATGTAAACCAGCCCGGCAAAATCAAGGAAACTCGCCAGGTAGTAGCCGGTAAAGCCCAAGCCCAAAACACCCCACCAGTCACGCCGAGTTAGTGCGGGCTTGCCACGACCAGCCCACCAAGCCATCAGCGCAAAAATCGGCACCGCAAAAAGCATGCGATACATGATCAAAGTGACCGCATCAACTCCATGGCGGTAGGCCAACTTGACGATGATCGCCTTGGCGCTGAACGCAATCGCACCCAGCATAGCCAAGACAAGACCAAATGCTATGCTTTCAGGAGCTTCTTGCGCTTTATGGTTAAGCACTGCCGGCATATTTTATGCAACAGCAAAGGCTGGTGTGCATGCCAGCACCTCATCAAGCACAGTCAACCCTTCAGCCACGCGCAGCACACCCGCCAAGCGCAATGGACGCATGCCATCGGCAATGGCCTGACGTTTGAGCGCATCACTGTTGGGCTCGCGTTGAATCTGGTTTTTGAAAGCTTCGGAAACCACCAGTAGCTCATACAAGCCCATGCGCCCCATAAATCCAGTCATGCGGCATTCGACACAACCGACCGGCTTAAACGGCTTGTAAGCACCATTGAGTTGCCAAGGCTTAACCACCTCTGCCAGCGCTTCTGAGGAAGCAGTTGGATCAGGTTGTTTGCATTGCTTGCACAGCGTGCGCACAAGCCGTTGCGCCAGCACACCTAACAACGTGGCGTTGATCAGGTAGGCCGGTACACCCAGTTCGAGCAAGCGTGTGACGGCGCTGGGTGCATCGTTGGTGTGCAGCGTCGAAAACACCAAATGTCCGGTGAGCGCTGCTTGCACAGCCATTTCGGCGGTGGCCTGGTCACGAATTTCGCCCACCATGATGATGTCGGGGTCTTGGCGCATGAGTGCGCGCAGTCCTTCAGGAAAACCAAAATCAAGCTGCGGCTGCACTTGGGTTTGATTAAAAGACGGCTCGATCATCTCGATTGGATCTTCAACTGAGCTGACATTGACTTCTTCGGTCGCCAGTCGTTTCAGGGTCGAATACAAGGTGGTGGTTTTGCCAGAACCGGTCGGGCCGGTAACCAAAATAATTCCCGTCGGACGCTTCACTAAAACTTCCCAGCGCTTGGCGTCGTGCGCAGAAAACCCCAGCGCATCGAGATCTTTGACCGTTGTGTCAGGATCAAAAATACGCATCACCATTTTTTCACCAAACGCAGTTGGCAAGGTCGAAATGCGCATTTCAATCTCGTCACCGCCTGGGTTGCGGGTTTTGATGCGACCGTCCTGAGGGCGACGCTTTTCGACCACATCCATGCGTCCAAGCAGCTTGATGCGCGCCGTCATGGCGGCCAGCACGCCCATGGGCATTTGGTACACCGGGTGCAAAACACCATCAATACGGAAGCGAATCACCCCCTGCTCACGCCGAGGCTCCAGGTGGATGTCGCTAGCACGCTGGTCAAAGGCATATTGCCAGAGCCAGTCAACCACTTGCACCACACTTTGATCGTTGGCATCGAGCTGCTTGTTACTTTTGCCAAGCTCAACGAGTTGCTCGAAACTTGAACCGGTTTGGCCACCACTTTTGTTGGCAGCGCGAACCGACTTGGCCAGCGTAAAAAATTCCACCGCATAGCGTGCAATATCGGTCGGGTTGGCCAACACCCTGCGCACACTGCGTCTAGACTGGCGCTCCACCTCAGCCACCCAATCGGTTAGAAAAGGCTCGGCAGTCGCTACGACAATTTCATGGGGCAGCACTTGCACGGGCAAAATTTTGTGCCGATCGGCATAGGCCGGACTCATGCTGTCGGCCACTTTGCCCACATCGACCTTGAGCGGATCAATACGCAGGTAATCCAACCCTGAGCGCCCGGCCAGCCAGTGTGTGAGCATTTCGATGTCGAGCGGCTTGTCATCGCTGGCGCGGCGCACCACCACGCTGGCCAGACGCACCAGCGGGTGCTGGGCGCTTTCAGCCTGTGCACAGCGAGTGTGAATGCGCTGCGCCTCTTGTGCCGTGATCACCGCATCGGCTTGCAACCACTGCACCAGACTGCGCCAGTCCAAAGGGCCCGCCATGTCAGGACTGCGGTGTTTGGTGTGACTCATGCCAGCATGGGCTTGAACACCCGCACCCACTTGTCAGCCGGCAAACCCCAGCGCTTTTCAATTACATCGGCACGCGCCATGAGCAGCTCGCGTTTAGGTCGACAAGGTTTTTGCTGCGCCAGCACCACGGTATTGCCCTCACGGGTAGGACGAAAAGCCCAAATCGCATCCTGACCAAAAGCGGCTGACATTTTTTCGACACTGCGCTCAAAGCTTGAGGCCCGCCCAAACAGGTTGACGGTCATGCAACCATCGGCTTTAAGCAAGCGGCGGCAGTGGTTATAAAACGGCAAACTGTCGAGCACTGGTGCAGCTGCTTCGTGGTCGTACAAATCCACCTGCAAGGCATCCACCGTGCCCCACCACTTGGAGTTTTGAATTTCCAGGGCAGCGTCGGCTAGCACAACGTGCATACGGGCATTGTCAGCCGGCAGTTTGAACCAGCCCCGACAGGCCACCAACACCTGTGGATTGAGCTCAATGGCGGTGGTCAACATGTGAAGCTCTTTGGCGCAAAACTTGGTCAAAGCGCCCGCACCCAGCCCCAATTGCATGGCACAGCGATCTGGCACCGTGTCTGGCTCTACAAACAGCAACCAAGCCATCATGCGCTGAATATATTCAAGCACCAAAGCAGTGGAGTTCTCCAGATACATGGAGCCCTGAACCCAATCGGTGCCAAGGTGCAGGTGACGCACTGGGCCATCATCAGAGAAATTAACTTCAGGGAGTTTATGGGCGTGTTTTTTCAAGATGCCATGATTATCACCAAACGACTGATGCCAACCTCGGCAACGCGGCCAACGCATTGCGCGTGGTGGCATGAGCCAATTTTTCGACCGTGATACCCCGCAAAGCGGCCAATTCAGCAGCGATGCGTGGCAACTGTGCTGGTGTATTGACACCCTGCAGCGCGCCGTTTGCGCGTTGAGCTGCAGTTTTGTAGAGCCAGCGTGGCGGCATGTCGGGTGCATCGGTCTCCAAGACAATCGCCTCCAGCGGCAACCGTGTTGCGAGTCGGCGCAACTGCAGCGCCCGCTCAAATGTCAAGGCGCCACCAAAGCCCAGCTTTAAACCCAGGTCGATAAAACCCTTGGCTTGCTGCTCACTGCCGTTGAAGGCATGTGCGATACCAAGCCACTGACCACCCAGGCGACGCAACCCACTGAGCACCTGATCAACCGAGCGTCGCACGTGAAGCAGCACCGCTAAGTTGTAGTGACGTGCCAGTTTGAGCTGCTCATGGTAATAATGCTGCTGCCGCTCACGCCAAGGGCTGATGCCAAGCTCGGGCACAAAAAAATCAAGCCCAATCTCACCGACAGCAACCAAATGCGGGTCATAGCGTTGTGCCTGCAAGGCAGCATCGAGCTGTTGTAAAGCATCGTCTGTGGCGTGCTGAACGTAGAGCGGGTGAATGCCCAGGGCATAGGCATCGCCAAACGTATGAGCCAGCCTGCGCACCACTTCGAAATTACCCACCTGAACCGCGGGTATTACTATTTTTTTGATAGCTAGGTGTGCACGTTCAGTGTGCGTTGGAACCAAAAATTCTAGCGCATCGAGATGGCAATGGGTATCAATCCAGTTTGGCATGATCTGCCACTAATTGGCTGACAAACGTCCTTGCACCAAGCGCAACTGGCGTGCGCATCGTGCCGCCAGAGAGGCGTCGTGCGTCACCACAATGAAGGCTGTTCCCTGACTCTGTGCCAAGTTCAGAATCAGATCGAAAACGCCGTTGGCGGTGCTGCGGTCGAGATTGCCCGTGGGTTCGTCAGCCAACACACAAGCAGGTTGCGTCACCAAGGCCCGGGCAATCGCCACGCGCTGACGCTCGCCACCAGAAAGCTCACTGGGGCGATGCTGCAAGCGCTTATCAAGTCCTACTTTTGCTAGCATTTCAGAAGCTGCCTGAGTAGACCGGGTGGGCGACCAGCGGCGAATCCATAATGGCATAGCGACGTTGTTAAGTGCACTGAATTCGGGCAGTAAATGGTGAAACTGATAGACAAAACCCAGGTGTAGATTGCGCATGCGCCCTTGCTCTGCCTCGCTCTGTAGTGCCAGGTCTTGCCCAAGCACGCTGACCGAGCCACTGCTGGGGGCATCCAAACCGCCCAGCAAATGCAGCAGCGTGCTTTTGCCTGAACCCGAGGTGCCAACGATCGCCAATGTGTCGCCACGCGAAACCTCGAGGTCGACACCTTGTAAGACGCTGACATCCAGCCGCCCTTCGGTGAATCGTTTGCACAAGCCCTTGGCGCTTAAAACCAATTCATCAGCGAAAGGACTTGCCAAGCCAGCACCGACTAGCGCAGATAATGCGTTATTCATAGCGCAAAGCCTCTGCGGGATTGACGCGTGAGGCTCGCCAACTGGGATACAGCGTTGCGATAAAAGCCAGCAGCAAAGAAATCAAGGCGATCGGCAGAATATCACTTTGCTGAGGATCACTTGGCATGCGACTGATCAGATACACATCACGTGGCAAAAAGCTAGCACCCAGCAATTGTTCCAACGTCGGGACGATCACGTCGATGTTCAGCGCTACGCCCAGGCCCAAAGCCAGTCCAGCCAGGGTTCCGAGCACACCGACCATGGCACCTTGCACAACAAAAATACCCATGATGGATGCCGGGCTGGCACCCAGTGTGCGCAAGATGGCAATGTCGGCGCGTTTATCAGTCACCGTCATCACCAAGGTGCTCACCAGATTAAACGCAGCCACGGCAACGATCAGCGTCAGGATGATGAACATCATGCGCTTTTCAAGCTGCACTGCAGCAAACCAGGTGCGGTTTTGGCGAGTCCAGTCACGCACCAGCAAGCGATCGGTGAGTGTTGCCGTCAAATCAGCTGCCACTGTGCGTGCTTGATGCAAATCGCGCAGGCGCACGCGCACGCCGCTGGGGCCTTCGAGCCTGAAAAGACGCGCCGCATCGCTGATGTTCATTAGGACCAAACCGGCATCGTATTCATAGTGACCCGAGTCAAAAGTGCCAACGACGGTCATTTGCTTCAAGCGTGGCACGATACCCGCCGGTGTGACTTGCCCGCTGGGCACCACCAAGGTGACTTTGTCACCCGTAACAACGCCCAAACTGCGCGCCAGCTCAGCACCGAGCACAACACCAAATTCACCCGCAACAAGCTGCTGGAGAGCCTCATTTTTGAGGGATTGCACCAGATCGGTGACTTCGGCTTCATGCGCCGGATCTATGCCACGAACTACAGTGCCTTTCATGTCCTCACCGCGCGCCAACAATGCCTGAGCAGCTATAAAAGGTGCAGCACCAATGACTTCTGGATGCGCCTTGATCTGGCGCATGGTGCGCTGCACATCAGGCAAGGCCTCTGCGTTGGGTGCAACAATCTCAATATGCGAAACCACACCCAGCATGCGATCACGCACTTCTTTCTGAAAGCCATTCATGACACTGAGCACAATAATCAGGGCAGCCACACCCAGAGCGATGCCCAGCATGGATACACCTGAAATGAAAGAAATGAAGCCATTGCGTTGGGACGCTCGACCCGCACGGGTGTAACGCCAGCCCAAGACGAGCTCGAAGGGTAGTTGCATCGATAACACTGACAGTGAGTTGGACAGGGTGCGATATTAACTGTGGTGTGGTGCTGGCACAAAATGCCTATTGAACTTGCGATTAATCGCGCGTAAACTCATACCACCCCAACCTGGAGTCTGCCATGAATGTTTCCGCACCATCTGCCCCTGCCGTGCAATCTACACAGCGCCCCACACAATCTGAACAGACTGCGAGAAGGTCAGACTTACAAAAACCTGCAGAATCAGCAGCCGCAGAGACAGCGCCCAAGCAAGCAGCCCCCGTGGTGAACACACAAGGACAAACAACTGGCCGCATTCTGAATGTGGTAGCTTGAATTTCTCTGGGCATGAAATTGCATCATGGCTTCAATTGCCGCAATCAACAGCACCACGCCTGCGCTGCAAACTGCGCTGACTCAAAAGCGTCTTGAGGCTGCTCGCCAAGAGGCCGATCAGGCTGAAGCTGAAGTGCAGAGTTTGAACAGTCAAGTTGATGCAGCTTCAGCTGTTTTAAGGCAAAAACAAAGCGAAGTTAAAAGCTTGAGCCAGCAAGTATCGCAACGCGACCCCACTTACCAGTCCAGCTTGCAGGCCAGTCGCAATACGGTGCCCAGCAAAACTCAACAACTGATCGTTGGTTTGTACAGCAACGTAAAAAACTCAACAATGGCAAGCAGCAATCTGCTCAATAATTTCAAAACCAGTGCCGAGCAGGCGAACCAAACAAGCAACCCTGGACGCTATCTGAATATTAGCGCTTAAGCTTCTTTGCTCAACAGCCCAAGATTGCGCAGCCAATTGTTACTCAGTCGCTAACTGATTGACTGATGTTTGTGGTCGTTGTTAAGCAGGTTTAGCTAGGTGGCGCAGATCCCGCAGTGCGACCGAAATTGGCGCTAAATCTGCTTCTTGCATGCTGATCGATTGGAGTAACTGCTGGCTTCGAGCGATCGAAGCAGCATGGTGCGATGTCCAAGCCGCTACATTCTGAAAATCTGTCAATACCTTGAATGTCAGATGACTGGCAATGGCATCAATTTCGTCGCGTGCACTGGCTCTGGCTTGCGTTTTCCAAACTGTTTCTGTGGGTAAGCGTTTGATCTGTGTGCGCCAGCCGTTCAGATTGAGTGCCGTGTCGACCGCAAAATATGCTTTTGCCGTTAGTTCGAGTTTTGTATTGGCTTTTTCAGCCAAATCAACCAGATCCAGCGCTGGAAAAACATGCACAAGCGCACAAAGTCTGTGAGCCAGATCAGGACTAACAGTGGCATGCTCAAGCTGTTCACGACTTGCATCCCACTGTGCCAATGCTGTCGAGGGCAACCATGCTTGCAAATTTTGAGCCAATTCTCGCGCACCAGGCTGGTATCTTGCAATCAAGGTCGGCAAATTAAATTCAGTTGAGCGCAGGCGCAATATCCAGCGCGAAGCGCGTTGCACGGTCGCAATGAGCGTGCACAACAAATCAAGTTGCAGCTTGCTGTCGACGCCATGATCAAGTGCATCAATGTTGTCCCAAATTGACTCTAAATCAAAAATCTCGCGAGCCAAGGTATAAGCCCGCACCACATCGGCGGTAGTAGCGGCTGCTTCTGCTGCTAAAAAATTCACAAATGTGGCACCAACCCGGTTCACCACCGTATTCGTTATAAAGTTGGCAATAATCTCGCGTTTGAGCGGATGTTGCGCAATCTGAAGTGCAAAATTCTCAGAAAGAATTTGTGGAAAATAGGCTCTCAGTACGGCATCAAAGTAAGGATCATCGGGGAGGTTGCTGACGAGTAAATCGTCAAAGACAGCCATCTTCGCGTAGGCTAATAGCACGGCATTTTCTGGTGCAGTGAGTCCTTGCCGATTGACCCGGCGCAACGCCAAGACATCGTCGGTTGGGAGAAACTCAATCGTTCGGTTGAGGCGCTTACCGCCCTCAAGCCAGTGCATTAACTGCTGCTGGCCATTGAGCCAATAGAGAGGTCTGTGCACAGCAATATCAATTGCTTGGGTTTGATAATAGTTGTCAGAGAGCACCAGCAGACCCAGTTCATCGGTCATCGAGGCCAGCAAATCATTGCGCTGTTTAAGGGTCAGATCACCCGCTTCAACCACGCGATCGAGCAATATTTTGATGTTGACTTCATGATCTGAACAGTCGACACCACCCGAGTTATCAATAGCATCTGAATAAATCAACCCTCCGGCTTGAGCGAACTCAATACGCCCACTCTGTGTGCAACCCAGATTACCCCCTTCAACCAGCACTTTGCAGCGCAATTGCTTGCCATTTACCCGAAAAGCATCGCCCGCTTTGTCACCGGCCTGCGCATGACTTTCGCTGCTTGACTTGACATAAGTGCCAATGCCACCGTTGTACAACATGTCAACCGGCGCTTTGAGCAAAGCGTGCAACAAATCATTCGGCGTCAATTCTGTGGCTTCGATGCCGAGCACCTGACGAGCTGGCTCTGACAGCGGGATAGATTTTGCAGACCGCGGATATATCCCGGAGCCTTCGGACATGATGCTGCGGTCATAGTCGTCCCAACTTGAACGGGATAAATCAAACAAACGCTGTCTCTGCGCAAAGCTGCTTGCCGCATCCGGATTGGGATCAATAAAAATGTGTCTGTGGTCAAACGCAGCAACCAGACGAATCTGCTTGGACAGCAGCATCCCATTGCCAAAAACATCCCCTGACATATCGCCAATACCCACCACTGTGAAGGCCTGGGTTTGAATGTCACGCCCCAACGAGCGGAAGTGCCGTTTCGCTGACTCCCAGGCACCACGCGCGGTTATGCCCATTTTTTTATGGTCATAACCGACTGAGCCACCCGAAGCAAAAGCATCACCCAACCAAAATTTGTATTGCCTTGAGATGGCATTGGCGATGTCAGAAAAACTAGCTGTGCCTTTGTCAGCGGCCACCACGAGGTAGGGATCATCTGCGTCATGACGTACCAGCTGAACTGGCGCAACAACAAGCCCCCCCTGCAAATTGTCTGTCAAGTCCAGCAAGCCACAAAGAAACAGCTGATAACAGGCGATACCTTCGGCCATATAGGCATCCCTATCCGCCGGACTGATTTCACGCTTGAGGACAAATCCACCTTTTGAACCAACGGGAACAATCACGGTGTTTTTCACCTGCTGCGCTTTCACCAATCCGAGTATTTCAGTGCGGAAATCTTCGCGCCTGTCAGACCACCTCAACCCACCTCGAGCAACCTTTCCAAAGCGCAGATGCAGCCCTTCCAGACGTGGTGAATAAACCCAAATTTCAAACTGTGGTTTGGGCTCGGGCATTGCGAAAACCAATTTCGGATTTAATTTGAAGCTCAAATAAGATTTGAAACCGCCATCTGAGGTTTGCCAAGCATTGGTGCGCACCGTCGCCAGTAGCGTGCTGAGATATTGCTGCAAGATACGTTCTTCGTCCAAGCTGACGACCAAAGTTAATGCTTGCTCAAAACTTTGACACAGCTTTCTTTCTGTGGCATCTCGGTCTGTGTCGATTGCCGGATTTAAACGGGTATCAAAAATTTGGTACAGAAGCTCAGCAAGGCTCGGGTTTTTCAGCAGCGCAGATTCAAGGTAACTTTGACCAAAAGGCAGTCCAAGCTGTTTAAAGTAACGCGTGTATGCACGCAAGATAGCGATGGCTCGGGCATCGAGCTTGGTGGTCAAAATCAGTCGATTCAAATCATCACTATCAATTTGGTTACTCCAAACCTGTAAAAAAAGCGACTCAAATCGTTCGCAAAACTCTGCGAACTGACAGCTAGCAGGAAACTGCAACCCCAAATCGTGAATCCAGTATGAAGAGGCCTGTGCAGGATCAGCCACACGATAGGGCCGCTCGTCAAGCACACGTGCACCCATGCACTCAAGTAGCGGCAAGGAGTCAGACAGGGCAACTTTGAGTGAACTAAAAATTTTAAAACGCAGTAAACCAGCCGAACTGTCAAGCGGACGATACAGACGAACGGCCAACGGTGTTGTGTTTATCAGGCCCGAAAGAGTCAACGTGTCAGCTGCGGCTATGGCTGCAGAAAAATCTTCACGATATGCGTTGGGAAAATGGCTGGAAAAACGTAACGCAAGTGCAGAGCCCATGCTTTCACCATGCGTTTGTATGAGCTCTTGGCGACAGTCGTCTTCCCAGCGTCTTGCCAGTTGCGCAATGCGTGCCTCCAGTGCATTCAAATCAACATCCTGTCTGGTGTCCGAAGGTGTGCGCACTATGTAATGAATGCGCGCCAATGGGCTGTCTGTCAGCATCGGCGTAAAGTCGATGGACTGACCTTCAAAGACTCGGCAAAGTTCGTCACCAATCTTGCTGCGCAACTCAGTGTTGAATCGATCGCGTGGTACGAATACCTGCAAGGATACAAAGCGACGAAAGGCATCGCGACGGATAAAAATTCGGGTACGCTGGCGCTCCTGTAGACGCAAGATGCCAGTGGCATGAGCCATCAGGGTGGGCGTGTCAATTTGAAAAAGTTCATCGCGCGGATAAGCTTCCAGAATCGCTTGTAAAGCCTTAGCGGCATGGCTGTCGGGCACCACACCGGCACCCGAGATGACATCTGCACAG
Organism: uncultured beta proteobacterium; assembly: GCA_903930255.1. Lineage (GTDB taxonomy): Bacteria > Pseudomonadota > Gammaproteobacteria > Burkholderiales > Burkholderiaceae_C > Rhodoferax. Next base: position 9,880 of record CAIYYA010000073.1, on the reverse strand, counting down.
CGCTGACGAATCATTGGGACTGTATCAACGGCAGCAGCATAGGCTTTCGAAGTGTAAAGACCTATAAAACGTGAAACTCCGGTCACAGTACCCGTAGTGTCATATAACTTAATTGAAATGCAGTCCAGATAAGAAGGTCGATGCACGCTAGAGCGTGTCATGGATTTGGATACCGATACGAATTCTTGAGAACTCAGAAAATCGTGCACATCATCGTTCCAATTCAGCGCCTGAGCCTGTAGAGCTAGCGACAATAAGCCCAGGGCTTCTTTCTGAACAGTTTCAGTCTGTAGTACTCCCGCAATGTTCGTGATTTGAACTGTGCAGGCTCCCAAGAAAGTGAAATGCTGATCTTGCAGCCACTGTGCGAAGGCTAAACCCTCACTAAGCGAAGCAGCTGGTAGTGGCGCATTCACAGATGTTTGTATGGAAACCTGCAACTGTTCAAGCATTGATCGCCAATCTCGCACAACTGCACTGACGTGATGCAAAACATCAGCCAAGTCTTGCTCCATGGCCAAGCGTTCACTATCCAACAAGATTCGATCACACTCTAACAAAATCAGCGAAGCCACCGGATGCGCCGAATTTGTTTCGCGCAGAGCGGGACATGCATAGAGCACTTGAGCTTGGGCGTTTCGTTCAATGGTGAGCAAAGGATGCACGATCCAATGCGCCATCCGACCACTACGATTCACCGACATGGTCACTGAGTCAACCAAAAAGGGCATGTCGTCATGCACAATTTGGATCACCGTGTGTTCGCTGACAAAACCATCTTCAGCCAAACTCGGATTAAAGACCCGGATTCGGGCGCCGTTGGCATTGGGTGTAGCGTTCAGCAAGCGCCAATGTGCTCTGGCAAGAGCGCACAGCATGGAGAAATCGCGAACCTGTAGCTCTTGCGGATCTGCATTCTCAAAATAAGCAGAAACAAAATCTGCAAATGGTGATTCAGCAGAACTTGTGCTGGAAAGTGCTTGCGACCGAAGCGCAGCAAGTGAAATCTGGAACACACACATCTCCAATTGTTTGGGTCAATTGGGATTCTAAGTACTTCGAGTGCTACATGCTTACAATGTTTTCCATTCAAGCGGCCAGTTTCCAGACAGGAAATTCTGCACCCAAAGCGCCGCTACGAGTGTCTTGGCATCAGTGATGGATCCGTTTTGGCACATCAGCAACAGCTGTTCGGGAGAAACAGCAAAAACCTCAAGAAATTCACCCTCGTCAAGCTGGCGCGCACCCAGGGTCAAATGGCGCGCAAACCAGATGTCAATAAACTCAGTAGAGTAAGCAATCAACGGATGCAGAACACCAACATGCGCCCATTGTTGCGCAAGATAACCGGTTTCTTCGCGTAACTCTCGAACTGCACAATCAAAACATGCTTCACCCGTGTCGAGTTTTCCAGCGGGAAACTCGATCATGATTCGGCCAATCGGGTAACGGAATTGCCGCTCAAGAACGAGCTTAATTTGACCCTGTGCTTCTTCAAGAAACGGCACCACCATCACGGCACCCGGATGAACCACATACTCACGCAGGGCAACTGCTTGATTTGGAAGACGAACCTGATCACGGAATACGTGCAATAAGTTACCTTTGAGCAACTCAGTGCTACTAAGTTTGGTCTCGGATAAAAAATCAGACACAGATCAGAGGTTTATGCTTTAAAACGAACGCAGCACCTGAGTTATGTGGCGAACAATTGAGAAATAGCTTTCGTGCAAAGTGCCATCAAACCACCAGGAAGCAAGCCCAAAACGAGCAATAAAGCACCGTTGAATGACAAAACAGCACGAACATCAAAGGGAGAACTAACTTCTGCCGCTGTGATCGGAGCGTCAAAGTACATCACCTTGATCACACGCAGGTAATAAAAAGCACCAATAAGCGACATCATGACGGCAAAAACAGCAACCGACATATGCAATGCGCCGCCTGATGTAATCAAGGCCTGAAGGACCGACAATTTCGCATAAAACCCGACCATAGGAGGAATGCCAGCAAGTGAAAACATGCACATCGCCATCAACCCAGCATAAAAAGGATTTCGCTGGTTCAGTCCTGCAAAATCAGTTATCTCTTCGCTCTCAAAACCGGATCGAGCTAACAACAAAATGACACCAAAACTTGCCAAGGTTGTCAAAACGTAGGTAATGACATAGAACATGGAAGAACTGTAGGCGTTGCCCATCGCTTCGGGGTGACCCTGGACAACACCTGACATCATGCCAATCAGTACAAAGCCCATATGAGAAATAGTCGAGAACGCCAACATACGTTTCATATTGGTTTGAGCAATCGCAGCGAGATTACCAATAGCAAGCGACAGCACGGCCAGTATGAGAAGCATTTGTTGCCAGTCAATCGCTAACGGTAGCAAACCTTCAACCAATAAGCGGATCGTTACAGCAAAGGCAGCCAGCTTTGGCGCTCCACCAATCATCAATGTAATCGCCGTTGGTGCACCTTGATAGACATCAGGAATCCACATATGAAACGGAACCACTCCTAACTTAAAGGCTAACCCAGCCACCACAAATACCAAACCAAACACCAGAACTTGGTGCTTGATCTGACCAGAGTTGATGGCTTTTAATACTTCTTGTAAATCGAGTGAACCGGTTGCACCATAAATCATCGACATACCATACAACAGGAAACCTGAAGCCAATGCACCAAGCACAAAATATTTCATCGATGCTTCAACTGCATCACCATGATCACGGCGCAATGCAACCAAAGCATAAGCGGACAAGGTCAGTAGTTCGATTCCAAGATAGATCACTAAAAAATTATTTCCAGAGATCATGACAAACATTCCAAGCAATGAAAAAATGCTCAAAACAAACATTTCCCCACCCGAACTAAGCATATCCCGATCGGCTGCATAAGGGCGCGCATATACCAATGTCACCATCACTGCTAACGCTGAAAAACACTTCAGCCAATTGCCCATGACATCACTAACGACCATATTGCCAAACGCATAATGTGTTACGCCACTCGAGGCATAGCTGGCTTGCAAAGCAGCGACCACTGCTAAAGTTATCATCGTCACAGCATAAGTTGCTGTTCGCTGACGACTTTTCACCATTAAGTCAAACAAGGCGATAACACACGCCATGACCAACAATAGCATTTCTGGATATACAGCGATCAAACTGAGTTTGTCAATCATAAGAATCTCTTATCTCAATATAGTCAATGCAGACTGGTCAGTTCAGTTTGGAGTGAGCCACGTGCTTAAGTAGCTCAGCTACTGAAACATCCATGACATCGGTAAACGGCTTGGGATAGACACCCATATAAAGAACAGCAGCGGCTAATAGACTTAGGTAGAAAAAATCCCGCGCACCAATGTCCTTGAGATGCTTAACATGGTCATTGGCAACCGCGCCCAAATAGACCCGCTTAAACATCCACAGCGTATAAGCAGCACCAAAAATCAAAGCACTCGCAGCAGCCATTCCGATCCAGAAGTTGACCTTCACAGCCCCCAAAATAACCATCCACTCACCGACGAAACCCGCTGTTCCAGGCAAACCACAGTTAGCCATTGCAAACAATAAAGCAAAAGCCGTAAATTTCGGCATGGTGTTGATAACACCACCATAACTCGAAATTTCGCGTGAATGCACACGGTCGTACAAAACGCCGATTCCCAGAAACATGGCAGCAGAAACAAAACCGTGTGAAATCATCTGGACGATGCCGCCGGCAACACCCAAATCATTGAAAATGAAAAAACCAAGGGTCACAAAACCCATATGTGCCACTGATGAGTACGCCACCAGTTTCTTCATGTCATTTTGCACCATAGTGACTAAACCAACATAGATAACAGCGGCCAACGACAAGCCAATCATCAAACCAGCCCATTCGTGAGATGCGTCAGGAGTGATAGGCAAAGAAAAGCGTAAAAAACCATAAGCACCCAGTTTCAGCATGATGGCAGCCAACACCGCAGAACCCCCAGTAGGTGCCTCAACGTGCACGTCGGGCAGCCAAGTATGAACGGGCCACATCGGAACCTTGACAGCAAAAGCTGCAAGAAACGCGAAAAACAGCAGCGATTGTGCGGTGCTACCAATGGGAAGTTTTTGCCAAACCAACAAATCAAAACTGCCATTCGAGGCACTATACAGATAGATTAAAGCAACAAGCATCAACAATGAGCCAAGCAACGTATACAAGAAAAACTTAAATGCCGCGTAAATTTTGTTAGGCCCCCCCCAAACACCAATGATGAGATACATGGGGATCAAGGTAGCTTCAAAGAATACATAGAAAAGCATGCCGTCCAGAGCGCAGAAAACACCAATCATGAGTCCGCTCAAAATTAGAAATGCACCCATGTACTGATTGACTCGCCGGGTAATTGATTCCCAGCTTGCAATCACAACAATCACATTGATGAATGCCGTGAGCAGAATAAACCAGACAGAGATTCCATCTATTCCAAGGTGATAGTGAATATTAAACCGTTCAATCCATGGAGCACGCTCAACGAACTGCATGGCTGCAGTTGTAACGTCGAAACGCGTGATCAAAGGAATTGTGACCAACAGTCCAAAAATCGCGCCAATCAGCGCTACCCATCGAACAACCGGCGCTTGGTCATCACGACCAAGTGCCAATAAGATGACACCAAACGCGACCGGTGTCCAAATAGCCAGGCTCAGCAAACCCATTTTTATATTTCTCCTATTTGAGCCAGACGAAATACGTCATCAAAACAAAAACACCCACAACCATCGTCAAGGCATAGTCATAAAGGAAACCTGTTTGCAATTTGCGAACAGCACCAGAAATCCATCCAATCACGCGCCATGAACCATTTACCAAAGCACCATCAATCAAACGTTGATCACCCAGTTTCCACAAACCCATCCCCAAGCCACGAGCCGCTGGAGCCAGCACGTTTTCATTGAACCAGTCCATGTAATATTTGTTTTCCAATAGCACGTAAACACTTTCAAAACGCTTTTTAATGGCTGTAGGAACTGCCGGGTTGACCATATACATATAGTATGCACAAACCACGCCTGACAGCGCTAACCAGAAAGGTGCTGATGTGAGTCCATGCAAAGCCATTTGCACTGGGCCGTGATACTCCAAACGCAAACTTTCCATGGCTTTGTGGAGTGTTGCATTCACAACGATGGCATCTTTGAAAAAGTCTCCAAAAAGCATGGGGCCAATCGTCATGAAACCGATCAACACAGAGGGAATAGCCAACATGATCAAAGGCATAGTGACAACCCAGGGAGACTCATGCGGATGGAGTGATTTTGCATGATGCCCGTGATCATGCGCATCATGATGTTTGTCCGGATTCTGATCAAAACGCTCTTTCCCGTGAAAAACCAAAAAATACAAACGGAAGGAATAAAACGCAGTCACAAAAACACCCGCTAAAACAGCGAAATAAGCAAAGCCAGCAGCAGGCAGTTGGCTAGCATGCACAGCCATGATGATCTCATCTTTGGAATAAAACCCTGCAAAAAACGGTGTTCCAATCAGCGCCAACGATCCCAGCAAAGAGGTAATCCAAGTGATTGGCATGTACTTCCGCAAACCACCCATCCAGCGAATGTCCTGATTGTGATGCACCCCCATGATGACTGAACCAGCAGCAAGAAACAGCAAAGCTTTGAAGAATGCGTGCGTCATCAAGTGAAAGACCGCCACCGAGTAGGCAGAAGCACCTAGCGCTACCGTCATATATCCCAATTGTGATAGTGTCGAGTAGGCGACTATTCTCTTGATATCGTTTTGAATAATTCCAAGAAAACCCATGAAAAGCGCAGTGATTGATCCAATTATCAAAACAAAATTAAGCGCGACCTCACTGTATTCAAACAAGGGGGACATCCTGGCAACCATAAAAATACCCGCTGTAACCATGGTTGCTGCGTGTATCAATGCAGAAATAGGTGTTGGGCCTTCCATTGAATCGGGTAGCCAAACATGCAATGGAAATTGAGCAGATTTACCCATCGCACCAATAAACAAACAAATTGAAGCAGCTGTGAGCAACATCCATCCGGTACCTGGCACACTGAGCTTTGCCAATTCAGGCGCTTTAGCAAATATCTCTGCGTAATTGAGAGATCCGCTATATGCCGTCAACAAACCAATCCCCAGAATAAAACCGAAGTCACCAACGCGATTCACTAAAAAAGCTTTCATGTTGGCAAAAATGGCTGTCGGTTTATTGAACCAAAATCCAATTAGCAAATATGAAACCAAGCCAACAGCTTCCCAACCAAAAAATAGTTGAAGCATGTTGTTGCTCATAACAAGCATCAGCATCGAGAAAGTGAAAATAGAGATATATGAAAAGAAACGGTTGTAACCCTCATCTTCTTCCATATACCCGATGGTGTAGATATGCACCATGAGTGAGACAAAACTAACGACGCACATCATCATGGCAGTTAAACCATCAATCAGAAACCCAACTTCCATTTTCAGACCACCCAGCACCATCCAGGTGTATATGGTTTCATTAAAGCGAGCACCATCTAAGACAACGCTTTTAAGTGTGATAGCTGACAGAACAAAAGCAACCAAAACACCTAGGATAGTCAAGCTGTGCGACATCCGGCGTCCGATCCAATTGCCACCAAATTTTGTACCCCAAATACCGGCAGCAAGCGCACCCAGTAAAGGAGCAATGGGTACAGCCAAAAGCAGGGAAGCAGAAAGGGTTTGACTCATTTGATTAACCCTTTAACGAATTAAGTTCATCGACGTTGATACTTGACTTATTACGAAACAAGAGCACCAAAATAGCCAAGCCAATAGCAGATTCAGCAGCCGCAACAGTCAAGATGAAGAAAACAAAAATTTGCCCGTTCAAATCCCCTAAATAATGTGAAAAAGCAACAAAATTAGTATTGACCGCCAGTAGCATCAATTCGATTGCCATCATCAACACAATCAGGTTTTTTCGATTCAAGAAAATTCCGACAACCGACAATGCAAACAGCATTGCACCCAATGTCAAAAAGTGACCTAAAGTAAGTGTCATGCTTTGATCTCCGATGGTGAAGACTCAGATGTCGGCGCCAACATCGTTGGTGACATTTTTACAACGAGCAAACGATCTGTCGCTTTAACACGCACCTGCCTTGCAGGATCAATTGCCTTGACATCTTTACGCTGTCTGAGGGTTAAAGCTATTGCGGCAATCATGGCAACCAACAATATCGCAGCAGCAATTTCAAGTGGATACAAATATTGGGTGTAAAGCAATATTCCAAGCTCTTTAGTATTCGACTTAGGCACACTTGACTGCGTTAGTTGGACCACTGAACTGACGTCCTCAGTGACGCGAAAGCCACCCATCAGCACAGCCGACATCTCCAGAATAATCATTACTCCGATGAAGGCGGCAAGTGGGAATTGCTTCCAAAACCCGAGGCGTAATTTTTCAATATTCACATCAAGCATCATCACAACGAAAAGGAATAGCACCATGACGGCACCAACGTAAACCAAAATTAAGGTCAATGATAGAAACTCAGCCTTCAAAATCATCCAGATCATTGAAGCCTGAAAGAACGTCAGCACAAGGAAAAGCACTGCATGCACAGGATTACGCGTTGTGATAACACGAAAAGCTGCATAAAGTAATACAGCAGATAATAAATAAAAGAGACCGGTGGTTATGCTCATGATTCAGATTCTTTCTGACGACAAATCAGCGGTATTTGGCATCAGCCAATTTATTGGCGGCAATTTCTGCCTCAAATTTATCCCCAACTGCCAAGAGCATTTCTTTGGTAAAGTACAAATCACCACGTTTTTCGCCGTGATATTCAAGTATATTGGTTTCAACAATCGAGTCCACCGGGCAACTTTCTTCACAAAAACCACAAAAAATACATTTGGTTAGGTCAATGTCATAGCGACTTGTGCGTCGCGTTCCATCAGCGCGTATTTCGGACTCAATTGTGATTGCCATCGCAGGACAAACTGCTTCACATAATTTGCAGGCAATACACCGCTCTTCACCATTCTCGTAACGCCTTAGCGCATGCAGACCTCTGAAGCGTGGCGACAAAGGTGTCTTTTCCTCTGGATATTCAAGGGTGATTTTGCTTCTAAAGGCATATTTGCCGGTGAGCCTCATGCCCTTAAGTAATTCAATCAGAAAAAAACTCGATAAAAAGTCCTTCAGGGAGAAGGAGCACCCGTTTGAGTTATCAGTCGTATTTAAAGTTGGGGTAGACATAAACTACTCGAATTACTTCCAAATGTTCCAAGGGGTTTGCATCCACACCCCGATCACAACCAACCACACCAAGGTCACCGGTATAAAGATTTTCCAACCCAAGCGCATAATTTGATCGTAGCGAAAACGCGGAAAAGTAACCCGCACCCAAATAAACATCGTCATCACAAAAAAGGTTTTAATACCAAGCCAAATCCAGCCAGGAATGGCATTGAAGAATACGCTATCGATGGGCGATAACCATCCACCAAAAAACATGGTGGTTGCCAGTATGGAGATCAGCCAAATATTGGCGTATTCAGCCATTTGAAACATCGCCCATGACATACCAGAGTATTCGACCATGTGACCAGCAACAATTTCTGATTCACCTTCAATCACATCAAATGGAGTTCGATTAGTTTCGGCTAGACCAGAAATGAAATAGACAACCAGCACAGGCAGCAAAGGCAACCAGTTCCACGACAAGAAAGACAAACCCATGTGCGCAAAATAGCCCTTCCCCTGACCCGCAACAATGTCAGACAAATTCAAACTTGCTGAAACCATGAGTACGATCAAAAAGCAAAAACCCATCGCTATTTCGTAACTAACCATTTGTGCAGAAGCACGCAAGGCACCCAGAAAAGCATACTTGGAATTAGAAGACCAGCCGGAGATAATCACACCGTAAACTTCCATCGAAGCGATTGCCATTAGAAATAACAATCCGGCATTCAGATTTGCAACGGCAATTTCAGGACCAAAAGGAATCACCGCCCAAGCAGCCAAAGCAGGCGCAACCGTCAAAACAGGACCCAGATAAAAAAGAAATTTATCTGAAGCTGATGGCCTGACAATTTCTTTTGTCATAAGCTTCAAAGCATCCGCAATTGGCTGCAACAAACCCCATGGACCAACACGGTTTGGACCCAAACGGATTTGCACCCAACCCAGTAACTTACGTTCCCAAAGCGTTGCATAAGTAACAGCGGTCAAAACTAGCATTAGTACTGCCACAACTTTTACTAAAGCCCAAATAATTGGCCAGGCTATAGCGACCCACCAATTTTCAGTTATCAGACCTTGCCCAAAAGAAAACAGAGAATCAATCATGCTGCGACCTCCATGGACTGAGCGACACTGGCATCTGCTGTTCTTTGAAGCGAAACTGCACGACGCACAATACCGTCAAGTTGATATATGCTCGCTACGCAAGGTATATGTTCAGGGTCGATCGGTGAAACACTTGGCATTTTGCAAGCATTGCTCAATCGACTTGCAGAAACATACTCCGCCATGTTCTCACTTTTTTCGGTGTGGATGTGTAGAAGAATCTCTTGTGAGGATTCAAAGGTAAATCCAGGAAGATTCAAAATATTTGCCAACGTCCGGATGACCTTCCAAGCAGGGCGTGCTTCGCCTAAAGGTTTGACAACTGCATGGAAACTTTGCACACGACCCTCAGCATTGACATAAGTCCCAGGAGTCTCAGTGAATGGTGCAATCGGCAAAAGAACATCACTGATATCTAGATTGGCCTTGAATGGGGTCAACGACACAACCATTTCACATTTTTTGAATGCGTCAAAAACCGCTATTCCTGCGGCAGAATCAAACGCTGGTTCAGTATTTAACAGAATGGTTGCT
>CAIYYA010000072.1 GCA_903930255.1 uncultured beta proteobacterium | reverse complement strand
TCAGCCAAACCCATTCTCGATGCCCAGCAGCAGGTGGCCTCGATCATTTGTATTTCGCGCGATGTCACCGAGCTTAAACACGCCGAGGCGGCGGCGCAAGCTGCCGACCGCGCCAAATCGGAGTTTTTGGCCAATATGAGCCACGAAATCCGCACCCCCATGAACGGTGTGATTGGCATGGTCGATATCTTGCAGCAAACCCACTTGCAGCCCGAGCAGTCGCGCATGCTCAATACCATTCATCAGTCGTCGCTGGCACTGCTCAACATCCTCAACGACATTCTGGATTTTTCCAAGATCGAGGCTGACAAGCTCACTCTCGAGCGGGTGCCCACCCATCTGCGCGAGATTGCCGAGGGCGTGGCCTTGCTGATGGCTACTCAGTCAAGCTCAAAGTCAATTGAGGTGTCGGTGTTTGTCTCACCTGATCTGCCCACCTGGGTGGTTTCAGACCCGACCCGACTGCGCCAGGTACTGCTTAATCTGGTCGGCAATGCGGTCAAATTTACGATCGGCCAAGCGCAGGCCGTAGGCCGGGTCGGGTTGCGCGTGGAACCGGTCACACTGGCGGATAGCCGCGCCGGTATACGCTTGCAAATCAGTGACAACGGCATTGGCATGGGGCCTGACACATTGGCCAAGCTGTTTCAACCCTTCACCCAGGCCGACGAGAGTACCGCGCGCCGTTATGGCGGCACCGGTTTGGGCTTGAGCATTTCGCAGCGCCTGGTAGGCATGATGGGCGGGAACATCAGCGCCCAAAGCAGCTTGGGTGCCGGCTCAGAGTTCACGGTAGAACTGCCGCTGGAGGTGGCCAAACCGGCGCGGCTTTTGCCACCCGAGCCAAATCTGACCGGTGTGCAGGTGCTGGTGTTAACCCGTGACGAGAGAGCGGCGCGGCAACTGCCGGCTTATTGCAAAGCTGCCGGGGCAGCAGTCACTCTGGTTGATGCCCCGCTTGCGGCGCAGCAGTATTTGCAGCAGCACGCCAGCCAGGGGCCGACGGTGGTGCTGGTGTGCAGCATCAGCACCGACCCGGTATCCGCGCTTGAATTGGCGCCCTCCGCTGTCAAGGTGCACATGGTGCGCCGTGGCAGCAGCGATTTTGGCAGTGAGGCGGTGGTGCTGGTGCTGCCGCTGCTGTACCGCGAACTGATCGAGAAGGTGGCCGTGGCGGCGGGGCGCCAGACGAGCGTCCAAAGGGAGACGCCGGCCCAAACCGTGTCGCCCGTTGCCACGTCAGCGCCTTCGGTCGCGCAAGCGGCTGGCAGTGGCCATTTGATTTTGGTGGCCGAGGACAACGAAACCAACCGCGACGTGCTGACCGAGCAACTGCGCCTGTTGGGTTATGCGGCAGAGATGGCCGTGGACGGCGCACAGGCGCTGCAAATGTGGCAAAAGGCCCCGGGCCGCTACGCCCTGCTGCTGACCGACTGCCACATGCCGCGCATGAACGGCTTTGAGCTGACGCAGGCGATTCGCGCAGCCGAGCCCGCTGGCACGCGCTTGCCTATCATCGCCGTCACCGCCAACGCCATGCAGGGCGAAGCCCAACGCTGCCATGAGCACGGCATGGACGATTACCTGTCCAAACCGCTGCGCCTGGGTGAACTTGGCGCCATGCTGGGCAAATGGTTGCCGCTGCCGGTCCATGCGCAACCCGGCCCAGTCGCTGCGGTCGAACAGCTTATGCGTGGCCAGGAGGGCGCTGAGGGCGCAGGCTTGCCGATCTGGAACCCAGGCACTCTGACCGAACTGGTGGGAGACAACCCGACTCTGCATCAGAAGCTGCTGAAAAAATTTCTGCGCAATGCCAATATTCAGGTTGCGGCGATCCTCGCCCTTGCCTCGGTGGGCAATTTCCAGGGCGCAGCGGACGCCGCACATACTCTTAAATCTGCAGCACGCAGCGTAGGTGCACTGGCGCTTGGCGAGCTTTGCAATGGGATAGAAACAGCCGGTCGCGGAGCTGACGAATTGCACTGCGCCAACCTGGTGGTATGTGTGTCGGCGAGCCTGGCAGCAGCAGCCAAATTGATCGAGAATCATCTTGTGAGTCAGGAGTTAAAGCCATGAGCGCGTCACTGAATGCTCTCTTTGAGAGACCCAAAGCACTGCCAACCATCCCTCAGGTGGTGCAGGAGTTGATATGCAGTTTTAACGATGAAGAGGTCACTGTAGACCGCCTGGTCAGACATATTTCAACCGATCAGGTGATCAGTGCCAGATTGCTTCAACTGGCCAATTCGGCGTATTTTCAGGCGCCGTACACCGTGGCTACGGTGTCTGATGCGGTAAAAAAATTGGGTTTCACCAACGTGCGCACGATGGTCATCAGCATTGGTTTGACGGGCAGCTTCTCGGCGATTGCCGGGATTGATGCGCGGCAGTTCTGGCGGCACAGTTTGCACACCGCCGTAGTGTCGCGCTACTTGGGTGAGCGGGTGGCCATCAAGCCCGACCTGGCGTTTACCGTCGGGCTGATGCACGCCATTGGTGAACTGGTCATGCACCTGGGCATGCCGGAGGAAATGCTGCCGATGGACAGAAAACTCGGGGTGCTGGACCCCCACCGACTGGCTGCCGAGCAGGCCACCTTTGGCTACACCCACGCTGATGTCGGTGCTGAGTTGGCACGGCGCTGGAAGTTTCCACTGGTGTTTTCCAAGGCCATTGCGGCCGCCGGAAACCCACTGGCACAAGCCGACTTTGACCCGCTTGCAGCGCTGGTGCATATTGCCGCCTGGCGCTCGCGGGCCGAAGAAAACCAGCTTAGCGCGAAAGACCTTGAGTCCGACTGGTTGGGCGCCTTGGCCGCCAAAATACCCCTGTCACGCAACGAGGTATTGCAAGACTTACCGACGCTGGAATCGCTCAGCCAGGGTTTAGAGGGCTTGTTTTCCTGATGGCAAGCACACCCACCCCCGCTGGCGCTGTGGCCTTGCCTGAAATCAGTCGCGGGTGGCGCGGCGCCTGGTTGGCACCACTGATTCTTCTGGGGGTATCGCTGTCGCTCACGGCGCTGATCTGTCGCAACGCCGAACAGCGGGTTGAACGCGGCTTACAGGCTGATTTTGAACATCTGACCACCCAAATAAACATCCACATCCAAGACAGCCTGTCGATCCAGGAACGGCATCTGCGCTCAACGGTCGGCCTTTTTCAGGCCTCCGATGAGGTTTCCCGGAAGAACTTCGGCAAGTACTTTGAATCGATTCAGTCTGGTAACCAGGACTTGAACTTTTTGGCCTTGGTGCATCTGAAATACGTCTCGGCACCTCAGTTGGCACCACACATCGCGCAGCAGCGCCGGCAAGTCGGCCCCGACTATCAGGTCATGCCCCCAGGCGTGCGCGATTTTTATACCCCCATCAGTTACATCATGCCGGCCACCGACGGCAACCAAAAGATCATCGGGTTTGACTCTTCCAGCAACCCCGCCATGCGTACCGCCCTGATACGTGCACGCGACACAGCGCAGATTGGCATGACGACCAAGGTGACCTTGCGCCAGGATGAGGGCAGTGGCATGCCGGGGTTTGTCTTGTACCTGCCAACGCGTTGATTCGCAGGTCTTGAAGATCGCTACGGCTCATTTTTCCAGCGGAGATCTTTTCGAGAATCTTGTCGTATTTCATAGCGTATGTCCTAGTTGTTAGGGAAATTCCGCAAATTTCAAATCCGCGAAAAAGCTCTGGTAGAGATTAAAAGTGCGTAACTCAATTGCGTTTTGGAATGCCAGTGCTCGCGTTTGGGTCCAGAACTTTGGATCATCAGTTTTTTCGAGTACAGGGCTGCAATCTTTCCAAGCCTGCATTTCATCGGAAAAGCCATCCTTGTTTTCGAAAGTAATGGCGCTATCACGCAATAAAACATGTTCTTGGGCTGTATCTGTAATTCTTAATTTCACCGTGGGTGCAGTATCACCATCACTACGGTTGTCGCTGCTATCCCATACCCGCACATTACCAATGGCGTTGCCAAGTCGCCAGCTGCCTTGCTTATCAGCGTCTTTGATTTTTTCAGCATGGAAATCAATCAGTCGGCTTGTCTTGTCAGTCTTGCCCGTCCAGTTTCCCCAATGGCTCGCTGGACAAATATGGTCGTAGTCATAAGGGGTGTCGTCTTCTGTGCCTGGCTGTGCAGGAACTGTTGCGAAGTGGCGATGGACGTAGTCACGCTGTAGCCATAACAACAATGCGTGACTATAACCACCACGCAGATTCCACCACCGTTCGTATAACTTGACGGTTTTTTGCTGACGCATCCGTTCGGGCTCATCAAGGGCGTCTTCGCAATATGCCACGAAGCGACGCCAGCCACGCAAACCATTTATGGTGTCTGATGAATGCACCAGCAAAGCCGCATGCTCCTCTTTCTCGGCAACCCGTGTAGGTAAGACCTGCTGCTGCAACAACGCCTGCGGACTACACATGGGCAATGCCAGTTCTTGTTTTGTTAGCTCATGAAAAAGAGCGGCCTCCGGGAACTTAACGGATATATCCGTGCTTAGCAGCTTGAAACACTCTTTGGTTGCTTTGATGGCGTCCAACACTGTGAGGTGCCAGCACAGAATGAAGCGGATAAACGTATGGCGATTTTCTTGCAAGATACCTTCAAGCGGAAGCTTGGATCTCTGCAGCCAATAAAGAACAACTTCGAGCGCAGAAATGTGTACAAGCGACAGTGCATGCAGAGGTAAACCAATGTCGAGCGCCAAGTTGTGTTCACTTGACCTGAAGGATATCTCGTTTAGCACCGCGTCTAAATTCTTAACAAATGCGCCGTTGGGCCCAATTTGCTTGTTGAATTCAACAAAAAAGTCGGACTTTTTCGGGTCTTGCACTGATGTGCTTTTGTCACCTCGCAAGAGTCGAGTGAATTGGGCTTTATCGAGTTTAGGTTGATCTTTCTCTGGCTCTAGTTGTGCAGCTACCAGGCGCACCGCCGACATGACTAGGTCCGTCGGGGTGAAAATTGCCGCTATGCGTGGCTTGGTGAGCTGTGCTTCAACAAGGCTATGACATCCGGGGTTAAGGTGTTTGAGGACGGAATAAACATAGTCTGACGTCTTTAAGTCGGTTCCACCAGTGCCAATGCGTTTGAATAAAATGGCCAGTGGGGGATCCTTTTTCTCATCTGCTTCTTCGGCACGCATCAAGTGTTCAGGGACTTCAATGACTGGGAAGTGCTGCTTAGCCATGAGTTCCAAACACTTAGCCAGGGTGTCAATACGAGGGGCAAATGCCGAATTTGTGATGCACTTTTTGAGAGCGACGATACGGGTTTTTAAGTGAGCGATGATGGCCTCGAGCAAGGCAGGTTCGAAGCCTTTAAACGATGAATGCTTGTTGTCCTCGATAAGGCCAATACGTGTTTCTAGTTTCCCGTGAGTGATTAGGGCTTCGTTTTCAACGTAAGCGTGCAGTGCTTTCACCCCTTCGTGGTGCTTCGCTTCTTCATTTTCCGCGGCCGATAGCGATAGCCTTCCATTTAGGTAGGAATCAATCAGGAAACGCAAATCCAAGGCACACGTGCTATGCCAAGGACAAATCTCACTGTCGTGAAGGTAACGCAACTTCACATTTGTGGCGGGTTCGGTGTCGCGAATGGCTTTCATACGATCCGAATAGGTAGCATTGGCAAGTCGACGCTCTGAGAGAGATAGGCGGCCGATGCCTTGCCCGCTGGGGCCACCACGTTGGTAGCCCATAGGACTGCTTTCGCTGGTGAAGTGGAGCCGCAGCAAATGGTCGTAGTTATCGTCTTCTCCAAAGTCGACCCAAATGCGGCGTTGCATTTGTTCGGCCACTGATGGCCAAGCAATCAGCATTGCGAGTGTTCGTTGTTGCCCATCAATGAGAGATAGCCCACCGTTGGCAGGGAGTTCGACTAACTTTCTTGTCAATGGGTGGAAAAATTCCAATCCTGATGCCGCTGGAATGTGACTGGCCATCAGGCCGCCGAAGGGCATACCGCGAAAGATGGTGTCCCACAAGTCGATTACTTGATGGGGTTTCCAGACGGAGCCACGTTGAATCATAGGCAGGACCACCGCCCATTGATCGTTCGTGGTTTCCATGCGGGTGGCCCAATTGAGCCAATCCGTGATCTTTACAACGCGGATTCCTTGGCTGAAAAAGTTGGTTTTGTCTGCCATTGTGGTGTACCTTCCAAGTCCTCGGGATCACCGGGGGTGTAACCTGCAGTGAAATCAACCCGAAGATACTTGTCACTATACCCGGGGTCAATCAATACCCGCCCCCGGAGTGCATCTACCCGATAGTCAGCTTCGGGCATTA
>CAIYYA010000071.1 GCA_903930255.1 uncultured beta proteobacterium | reverse complement strand
GTTGGTACTCAGCCGCTGCGCGTGCAACTCTGGGTAGCCGCCGGGTAGCCAAAGGGCATCACAAGGTGGCACAGCAGCATCGGCCAGCGGCGAAAAGAACACCAGCTCAGCACCCAGCTCACGCAGGCAATCCAGGTTGGCTGCGTAGATGAAACAAAACGCCGCATCGCGGGCAATCGCAATAGTTTTTCCATGCAGCGCAGGAAGGATTGGTGGCAGAGGGGTCTGCGCAGGTAAAGGAGGAGCCCGCAACGCGGGCGGGGGACACGGAGCAGAGCACACTGCCACCAAGCCTTCCGGACCCTTAACGGGTGCTATAAAGTCCACCGCCCAGCGCTGCAAATCCAAGAGTGTCATTTGACCCAGCGGCGTGTTGGCCAGTGCATCGGCAGCCGCATCGAGCCGCTGCATGGCATCACTGACCTCGCTGGCCACTGTCAGCCCCAAATGTCGCTCGGGCAACACCATGGCCGGGTTGCGCAAAACAGCGCCGAGCCACTGCTCGGGTTCACGCACGCTGCTTTTGAGCATGTCTGCATGGCGTTCGCTGGCAACCCGATTGGCCAGCACCCCCGCCCACGGCAAATCGGCCCGGTAATGCTGCAAGCCAAAGGCCAACGCGCCGAAAGTGCCCGCCATGCTGGAGGCATCAATCACCGCCAGCACAGGCAAGCCAAAACGCTGTGCCAGATCGGCCGCGCTGGGTTCGCCGTCAAACAAGCCCATCACGCCTTCGACGATGATCAAATCGGCTTGCTGCGCCGCGTCAAACAACCGCGCACGGCAATCTGCCTCACCGGTCATCCACAAATCCATCTGGTGCACCGGCGCAGCACTGGCCAATGCGTGCCACACCGGGTCGAGAAAATCAGGCCCGCACTTGAACACTCGCACGCGTCTGCCCTGGCGCGTGTGCAGGCGTGCCAAAGCCGCGGCAACGGTGGTTTTGCCCTGGCCGGAAGCCGGGGCAGCGATCAGCATGGCGGGGCATGTGACCCCTTGAGAAATTAAAGTCATATTGAAAATTATTGCAGGGGTGACCACTTAAGGCCCAGGTACAGGCTGCGCCCGGGCGTTGCGTAGCCATTGGTCAATTGGTAGTTTGCATCAAACAAATTATCAACACGTGCCAGCAGGGTCCAATCTTTATCCAGCTTGCGACTCACATGAACATCAGCCAGCGCGTAGCCCGGCAAAGCGACCAGATTGGCGGCGTCGTCGTAACGTGGCCCGGATAACTGCAGATCGGCTCCCACATTCCATGCTCCCAAGCGGGTTTCAGCGCCCAAATTGGCATGTTGGCTGGCACGTCGAGGCAAAAATTTGCCAGTTAAAGTATCGTGCAGTGCTTGCACATCGAATGTGCCAGATAAGTTGACCCCAGCCAGACGGTGTTTGCCGGTGACCGTGATGCCAGCATATTCAGCCTGCGCCGTATTGAAATAACACCCCGGTGTGCTGCCCACAGTCGGTGGCGTGTTGTTGGCGCAAATACCCTGATTTCTGACAAACGTAATCAGGTTGCTCACTTGATTCAGGTAAGCAATCAGCCCAAAACTGCTGGTGCCTTGGGTGAAGCGGATGCCGAATTCTCTGTTTTGACTGGTTTCCGGTTGCAAAGTGGCCTGCCCGGATGTGCCAAAGCGCTGAAAAAGTGTCGGCACCCGAAACGCCGTGCCTGCCGATGCGCTGGCGCGCCATTGGGCGTTCAGGTTGTAGCCATAGGCTGCGCTGCCGGTGACTTTGGCACCAAATTCACTATCTTGGTCGTGGCGTGCATTGAGTTGAAGCGTGTGCTGCTGTCCGCGCCAACCATAGCCGACGGCCAACGCGTCCTGAAATCGCTCGCGCACGATGGCAGTGGCCGGATTGGTTGTGAGTCCATTTTCCAGATAGTCAAGCTTGCGTTCCAAAGCCGCGCTGAGCAGATGGGCACCGCTGCGCAACTCGTTTTGCCACAAGTAGCCATTCAGCCGTGTCATGGTCAGATAGACCGAAGGCTTGGTTTCGTACTGATCACGCGATTCGGTCCAACGCAACACGGTGCTGTATTGTTCGCTCCACTGGGCACGCCAACTCAAGCCCCTGGTTTGCAATAGGTGCAAAGAATGGTCATCCAGCGTGGACTTGGGCTTGACATTGGTAGCGTCGTACTGTGAATTGTTGTCACTGGAAAGCGCCGTGAATTCCAGACGATGTGCGTGATGGATCTGCCAGCCCAGTTGTGCACTGGCGGATTCACTGGTATAGCCATCCTCATCCGTGTTGTAGCCAGGCAAAGTGCGTGCGTTAAAGCCTTTGCTGGCCTCCCGCGCCAAACCCAAAGCGTAGTCCACACCGCCTTGCAAGCCAGAAAAACCAGCTTCCCAACGCCGGGCGCCATCCGTTCCAACCCCCACACCAGCAAAGGGTGCGAAAGCCGTTTCACCTTTGCGTGTGAATATCTGAATGGCACCCCCCATGGCATCGGATCCGTAAACTGCGCTGACTGGCCCACGTACCACTTCAACCCGGTCGATCTGAGACAGGGGAATGGCCTCCCAGGTGGCACCACCGGTAGACTGTGAATCGACACGCACACCGTCGATAAAGACGGCCATGAAGCGTGATTCTGCACCCCGAACATACAAATTGGTGGTGGCTCCCGGACCACCGTTTCTGGAAAATTCGATTCCAGGCTGGCGCGCCAGCAAATCGACCATGCCAGTGGCACCACTGCGGTCAATCTGAAGGCGATCGATGATGGAAACATCAGCGACCAAATCAACCAGCGGTTGCTCCATGCGCGTGGCAGTCACCACCACTTCACGCAGCACATGACTCGATTGAGCGGTAGAGATCGTTGGAGCCGCAGCGCCCCAACCTAGTGCCAATGCCATTACACCCAATCGTGTAGCCGAAATACAGATATTCATATCAAAGGAAAGAACCATCAAAAAGCCCTCACCGTCGTCCCCGACAGTGCATGAGCGGCACGGTTGCACACTTTTTAAGCGCACAGCCACCGTGTTGGCCGGTATCCGGGCTGGTGGAAACAACCTCCATCGCCTTCCCAAGCGCGTGTTCAAGACGCTCAGTGGCTGTGATGAAAGCGGAATTTTGCAATTCGTCCACTTACCGTTGCGGGGGCAGCGCAGGTTAGCCAGACCAATCTGCACCGAGCAAGCTCAGTGCGAATGGCGTAAAGCCTCCTGCTTCCCGTTGAACTGCGCCGTGCGAACCACAGCGCGAGCACCAACGGTCGGCATTTTAGTTCCCCTTGTGAGCAGAAAGAATGGTATTTGGCGGTACGATTGCAAATCCATGTCAGACACATCGCTTGCCATCTCCCAAAAACTTGCCGCTGCGGTTGAGGCGATGCCGGCTTTCCCCAAAAGTGTCCAGCAAATTCTGGAGATGACGCGGCAGATGGACTGCACCCCCAAAGAACTGGTTCAAGTGATTGAGAGCGATCCGGTTGTCACGGTGAAAATCCTGAAGGTTGTCAACTCCGCCTATTTTGCACTGCCCAAGCAAGTCACCTCGATCAATCATGCGGTGGTATTTCTGGGCTTTAACACCATTAAAAATCTGGCTTTGAGCATTGCCGCTATCGGTATGCTACCAGCGCAAAATGAGGCCGGTTTTGATACCGGCGACTATCTTTTGCACTCTTTGTCTACTGCCACTATTGCCAAACGCCTGGCTTTGCGCCTGGATGATGCGAGTCCGATGGATTGCTTTATTGCTGGCTTACTGCATGATTTCGGCAAGGTGGTGCTAGCGCAGTTTATGCCGCAAGAATTCAAACCAGCCTTGCAAAAGTGTCAAGCCGATGGCGCTTCGCTGCACCTGGCTCTGCGCCAAACACTGGGTATCGATCACGCCAGCATTGGCGCCATGTTGGCACAAAAGTGGCGATTTTCACCGGATTTGGTGGCCGTGATTGCTTGCCAATTTGACCTCGGTGAAAACTGTTCAGCGAATGCCGCCTGTGTTTTTGTGGCGAATCAAATCAGCAAAAAATTATCGTTCGGTTTCGCTGGAAACACGTATATTCCACCGTTTGGTGCTGCAATCCGCCAACATTTTGGTACATCGTTAGATGAAGTCATCGTTTCCTTGGACAATCTGGAAGCAACGTTCGAGGAAGTCAAAATTTTTGCGAAAGTTTAAAGGTACGCAATGAAAGTTAAATTTTGGGGTGTTCGCGGGTCGATCGCTTCTCCAGGCCCAAACACAGTGCGCTACGGTGGCAACACCACGTGCATCGAAATTCGCACCGACAACAACGAGCTCATCATCTTGGACGCCGGTACCGGCATTTTTCCGCTATCACAAACCCTGCTGAATGAACTGCCGGTGACCGCCAACGTGTTGATCACCCACTCGCATTGGGATCACATTCAGGGTTTGCCGTTTTTCATACCCAACTTTATCCCCGGCAATACCTTGCGTCTGCATGGTGCTTTTGATCCAGTTTCGGGCAAAGGGGTCGAGCAAGTCATGTCAGTGCAACTGCAATACAGCTACTTTCCGGTGCGCGAAGAAGAAATGAAAGGGCGCATTCAGTATGTCACGCTAAACCCTGAGCAAAGTGTGCAAATTGGCACGGCTAAAGTTACCCCATTTTTGATGAACCATCCGGTCGTTGACTTTGGCTACCGCATCGAAGTGAATGGAAAAACCGTGTTTTTTACCGGTGATCACGAACCTCCCTACAACATTTACGCGCCCGGTGATGCTGGTTACGGCCTCTATCAAAGCCTGATTGACGAGAAGGCCGCCAACATTGAACGTGCCATGCACGGCGTTGATGTGCTCATTGCCGACTGCTCTTACACCACGGCCGAATACCCTTCAAAAAAGGGCTGGGGGCATGGCACCTTTGACACCTGTTTCGATTACGCCAAAAAAGCCGGCGTCAAAGTACTTTATTGCACACACCACGAACCCACCCGCAGCGACGCTGCGCTTGAGGCTGCCTTTACCCAGGCGTGCGCCAACCATCCTCGCAAAGACGGCGACCCGGAATATCGCTTGGCACGCGAAGGTGAGTCGTTTGAGTTTTAGGACGATCTGCCAGCTGGCACGTATCTATGCGCCGCATTGACGCACTGCACGCAGAAGCGCTCTACGGCAGCAGCGCAACCCGCCAATTGGAACACTTGGCACAAAGCCAGCTACCAGCCCACACGCTGATGCAACGTGCCGGCTTGGCTTTGGCTCGACTGGCACTTGCGCTGACACCCCACAGCCAACGCATCTGGCTAGCGTGTGGTCCGGGCAATAACGGTGGCGATGGGTTTGAGGCTGCCATGCATTTACAAGCCTGGGGCAAATCGTGCGTGATAACCTCGCTCGGCAGCCTTGACACCCTGCCCTGCGATGCTGCAGCTTCTTGGGTTCGGGCACAGGCTGCAGGGGCTACTTGGTTGCAGGAACCACCAGATAACTTTGATTTATGCATAGATGCCTTGTTGGGCGTGGGTTCCCGCCCCATCGATTCGAATCATCGCTTGGCAGATTGGATCCATCACATCAACTGCAGTCAGCAATTGGTTTTATCGGTTGATCTGCCCTCTGGCCTGAGCGCCGACACCGGAACCTGCGGCCCGGTTTGCGTGCGTGCGAACCATACGCTCAGCCTCCTTACCCTCAAACCCGGGCTTTTTATAGCACAGGGACGCGACATGGCTGCCACGGTCTGGTTCGACCCGCTAGGGCTTGACTTGACCAGCGCACTCTTTGCAAATACCAAACCCGATGCTGGTTTGTTGGGTCAACACGCGCATTTCATGCGATTGCATGCTTCGCACAAAGGCAGCTATGGCGATGTTGCCATTATTGGTGGCGCCCCCGGAATGGCAGGCTCCGCACTACTGGCTGCCACGGCGGCGTTACACAGTGGTGCCGGCCGCATATTTCTCGGGCTTCTCGACAGCGCGGCGCCTGCCGTTGATGTGCTGCACCCCGAGCTGATGCTGCGCAGTCCAGCGGCCTTGCTAGCAGCCAATCTATGCACCGTGATTGGCTGCGGTGGTGCCGATTTGCTCAAAGAGCCACTGACGCAGTGCCTGGCACAGTCAGCCGCTTTGGTGATCGATGCCGATGGCTTGAACACCCTGGCAGGCGAGCCTGAACTAAAAACCATGCTAAACAGTCGCGCTCAACAGGGTTGGTGCACTGTGCTAACACCCCATCCACTTGAAGCTGCGCGTTTGCTTGGCTGCAGCACAAACCACATTCAGTCTGATCGTCTGGCTTGCGCGCATGAGCTGGCTCATCAATTCAACTGCACGGTGGTGCTCAAAGGCTCTGGCACAGTGGTTGCGCAACCTGGCGAGGTCACGCGCATCAACCCAACGGGTAACGCGAAATTGGCCACAGCGGGCACTGGTGACGTGCTAGCAGGCATGATCGGCGCACGCTTGGCACTTGGCTTGAGTGCTCTTGAGGCTGCCTGCCAAGCGGTTTATACGCATGGCCGTCTTGCAGATGCGTGGCCGCCCACGCAGCACCTGAGTGCTTCACAACTGGTCTGAACAAACCATCAACTTCGATGCGCCGAGCACCCGACTTTAAAACGGCTGTGCCAATAAATCATGGCCCTGGGTTGCAACCACGCGGGCTTTGGTGAATTCACCGACTTTGAGCGTTTTGCTGATTTTCTCGGGCGCGAGCAGCCGCACAATGCCGTCAACTTCGGGCGCATCGGCATATGAGCGACCCAAGCCACCCTTTTTACCCATCGAGGGTGCCGAATCGACCAATATTTGCAGGGTTGAGCCAATGCGTTGCTGCAATTTGGCGGCAGAAACAGCTTCAGCCACCGCCATGAATCGTGCACGACGCTCCTCGCGCAGCGGCTCAGGCAGCATGCCAGGTAAATCATTGGCGCTAGCACCCAACACCGGGCTATAGGCAAAACAGCCGGCGCGGTCGATCTGAGCCTCACGCACGAAGTCGAGCAGATGTTCGAACTCGGCTTCGGTTTCGCCCGGAAAACCAGCAATAAAGGTGCTGCGAACCACAATTTGCGGGCACATTTCGCGCCAGCGTGCAATGCGTTCGAGATTTTTCTCGCCACTGGCGGGTCGTTTCATACGCTGCAGCACGTCAGGATGGCTGTGCTGAAACGGCACATCCAGATAGGGCAACACGCGCCCTGCAGCCATCAAGGGCAAAATATCATCCACACTGGGATAGGGATACACATAGTGCAAGCGCACCCAGGCGCCAAAGGTCTGCGCCATATCGCCCAAAACCTGCACGAGTTCGAGCAACCGCGTTTTCACAGGCCGCCCCTGCCAGAATCCGGTGCGGTATTTCAGGTCAACACCATAAGCAGAGGTATCTTGGCTGATCACCAGCAGTTCTTTCACGCCACTGGCAAACAGGGTATGAGCCTCTTTGAGCACATCACCAATTGGACGCGACACCAAATCGCCACGCATCGAGGGAATGATGCAAAAGGTGCAGCGGTGGTTGCAGCCTTCGCTGATCTTGATGTAGGCGTAATGCCTGGGCGTCAGCTTGACGCCGACGGCACCCAGGCTACCCGGCACCAGATCGACAAAGGGGTCATGCGGTTTGGGCAAATGCGCGTGCACCGCATCCATCACCTGCTGGGTTGCCTGCGGGCCAGTCACCGCCAGCACATTGGGGTGGAGTTGGCGAATCAGGTTGTCGCCACTAGCAGAGGTTTTGACACCCAGGCAACCGGTGACGATCACCTTGCCGTTTGCTGCCAGCGCCTCACCAATGGTGTCGAGGCTTTCCTTGACGGCATCGTCGATAAAACCACAGGTGTTAACAATCACCAGATCAGCATCCTGAAAGGTTTTGCTGGTTTGATAACCCTCAGCGCTTAATTGCGTCAGGATCAGCTCGGAGTCGGTTAGCGCCTTGGCGCAGCCCAAGCTGACAAAGCCCACTTTGGGTGCCATCTCAAGCTCCGTTTTTTAAGCCAAAAACACCGAGAACTTGCTCGGTTTGTTTTTGCATTTGTTCTTGCATCTGGCTCAGCAAATTCTTTGACTGATCTAGACTGCCACCCATCATCACCTGCATGGCTGGCGCCTGCAATGTGAGGAATTGTTTCCACATATCGGGCGAAAAACCTTTGGTTTGCTCGGCAAAACGGATTTGTGTGTCCATCAGGGTCTGGATGTTTTTTTCCAGATAACCACCCAAAAATCCCTGCATGGCATGACCATAAAAACGAATCAGGTTCTCCAGCACCGGCGCCGTGAACATGGGCGTGCCGTTAGATTCTTCTTCCAGAATGATTTGCAGCAGGATGCTGCGCGTGAGGTTTTCGCCAGTTTTTGCATCGAGCACATCAAACGGCTGGCTTTTCATCACCAACTGCTTCACTTCAGACAGGGTGATGTAGGTCGATGTGTCGGTATCGTAAAGCCGGCGATTCGGGTATTTTTTGATGATGCGTTGCTGTGGCTGAGTCGCTGTGGGAGTGGTGTTAGGCATGGCAAGTGGTTACGCAATCAAAAAATCGGTGGGTAGGTGATTGTAAGAAGGTGCACAACGGTCGCGCCGCTTAGGCGTTGTTGGCGACAATGCCCCACTTGGCCAACGCAGCATCATCGCTGACCCGCGCATCAACCCAGCGTGCGCCCGCTTGAGATTGTTCTTTTTTCCAGAAGGGTGCCTGGGTTTTCAGGTAGTCCATCAAAAACTCGCAGGCAGCAAAACTCTCGCCACGGTGCGCCGAGGTAACCGCCACCAGCACGATATGGTCCAAGGGCAGCAGCAAACCGACGCGATGGATCACGCGAGCGCCGAAAATATCAAACCGCTGATGCGCTGCATCAATCATGGCTTCGATGGATTTCTCGGTCATGCCCGGGTAGTGCTCGAGTTCCATGCTGCTGATGTCACCCGGCTCGCCAGCCGTGCGATCACGCACCGTGCCAACAAAACTGCAGACGGCACCGACACGGCCATCTTGTGCGCGCAAATGAGCAACTTCCAGACCCAGATCAAAGTCCGCCAGCTGAATGCGAACCCGCGCAGTCATGTCGATTGGCGTAGGCTGCATCTCAACCACCGGTCACGGGTGGGAAAAATGCCACTTCGTCGCCCTCTTTCAGCGCAGCCGTTTCGTCACTGAGTAGCTGATTCAAGGCCAAACGTACCGCTTTACCACGCGACAAGGCTTCTGCGTAGGCTTCACCCAGGGCCAGTAATTCGTCGCGCAATGCGCTCAGCGTGCTGGCCTGCGTCTCGCGCACTTCACTGGCGCAACCCAGCGCCTCACGGATCGAAGCGAAATATTTGACCGTGATTTTCATACCAGCACTTCCGAAAAAGGAATAAAACGCACTATGTCGCCATGAGCAATGGTTTGACCAGCCGGGTTGTCCACCAAACCATCACCCCAGACAACCGATGTCAGCACCCCGGAGCTTTGGTTGGAAAACAGCTCCAAAGCACCCTCGGTATTGCGTTTGACGCGTAAAAATTCTCGCCTTTTATCGGCCTTGATGCAGGTGAAATGAGCACAGGCAGCTATTGATTTTGAAGCAAAATCAGTGGCACCCATAAGTTTCAGTAAAAACGGCCGCACCAGCACCAAGAAGGTCACAAAACTCGACACCGGATTGCCAGGTAAGCCAATGAAATGTGCGTTGGCGACACGGCCATAAGCAAAAGGCTTGCCGGGTTTCATGGCGATTTGCCACAAATCAAGCTGCCCCAGGCTTTGCACGGCAGGTTTGATATGGTCTTCTTCGCCTACCGACACACCACCACTTGTCAAAATCAGATCGTGCTGCAAAGCAGCATCTCGCAAGGCATTGATGGTGGCCTCTCGCTGATCCGGCACGATGCC